>MEDT01000106.1 GCA_001724175.1 Cytophagaceae bacterium SCN 52-12
TATTGCAATGTCAGTGGCATTATCAAACATATTGAAGAGACCAAACAAATAATTGTCCTTCATATCGGCGTATACTCCCAGTACACCCTGCAGCGCGTGGGCCTCCGTCTTCCAGAATGAACCGGAGCTTACTTTATCGTAAGGTTTTGTATCCAGGTCATAACAGCTGCTTACTACAACTGCCAGTACTGCTATTAATATCTTTTTCATCAGTTGCCTTTATTTAGAATGTGATGTTTACCCCTACAAGGACTTGCTTCAAAGTCGGGTATTGCGTGCCCTTCACTTCCGGGTCGAAACCCTTATACTTTGTAAAGGTCAGGTAATTCTCCAGGCTTCCGTAGACCCTCAAAGCGTCTACCTTCGCACGTTTGGTCAGCGACGCAGGAATGGTATAGCCTACCTGTACGTTTTTCAGCCTCATATAGGCTTTGTTCTGCAGCCAGAAGTCGCTTGCACGGGTGTTTCTTGTATCGGTCGTATTAAGCAGACGGGGATAGGTTGCATCAGTCCGGCCGGTATACCATCGTTGCTCGGCAATTTCCTGGTTGATCTGGTAACCCCACCTGACAGCTGTCGTGTGATAAAGGTCATTCCATACCTGCATCAGCCCGGATGTTCCCTGGAGCAGGGCCGAGAAATCAAATCCTTTCCAGTCGAATCCCAGGCTGATACCATAGGAAATCCGCGGCGCTGAACCATGGCCTATGGTAACCCGGTCTTCATCATTGATGATCCCGTCGCCGTTCGCATCCTCGTAAAGCAAGTCGCCGTAGGTCGGAGTTCCATAAGACGCAAACGGGTTTCTCTTATTGCCTGTAGCAGGATCGACCGGCGCATTGGCGATCATATCCTCCACCAGCTTGTAATCTTCAGCGGTCTGGATTAACCGGTTGACTTTCAACAGGTATTGAGTATTGATCGCGTAGCCTTCCTGGATCAGGTCCGTACCGCTGATGGACCGTTCTTTGCCTTTATATTTGGTTACCTTATTATTGACAAACGTGAAATTCCCTCCTATGCGGTAGCTGAAATCCCCGGCTTTATCACGATAGGTAAGATTGAGCTCGACACCTTTATTTTCTACCTGAGCCGCATTTTGCTTGGGTATCCCCGCGTTCCCCACTACAAGGGGTGCCGGCAGGTTGATCAGGATATTTTTCGTCACTTTGTCGAATACTTCCAGCGAGCCTCCCAGCTTGTAGTTGAAGAGGTCGAAATCAAGGCCGACGTTAGTGATATAGGTACTTTCCCAGGTAAGCAGCGAATTCGAAAGCGCGGTTTGCGCAAAACCTACAAACAGGTTATTGTTGAGGATGTAATTGGCCGAGTTATATACCGCCTGGTATTCGTAGTTCCCTACGGAATTGTTACCAAGTGAACCGTAGGAAGCGCGGAGCTTCAGGTTAGACAGCCAGTGCACGTTAAAGAATGGTTCCTCCGAAATTCTCCACCCCGCCGAGAAGGAGGGGAACATCCCCCAACGGCTTTTCCCCGAGGCAAAACGGGAAGTTCCGTCGCGTCTGAGATTGGCTTCAAAGAGGTACTTGTCATCCCAGCCCAGGTTTATCCTTCCGAAGTAAGAGCGCATGGCCCAGTCTGTAGCATTGCCTCCGGCAGAAGCATCGAGTGTGGCGGCATCCAGGACGCTCAGGTCCGGGTCTACCAGGTCGAGTTTGCTTGCCTGGAACCATGCCCGCCTGTAGTACTCCTGGCTGGCTCCTACCATTACGTTAACGGCGAGCTTGTCTGCCACAGTCAGGTCATACCGCGCCAATCCGTCCATATAGTAGTTAAGGTTCTTCAGATTGTTGTTCGTTACCGAAGTCCGGCCCACTACATTCCTGGAAATCGTGTTGGTATAGAAGTCCCAACGGTTGTTGAACACCGGCTGGGCATAGGTAAGGCTGTCGTCGAGCATATAATTGAACGATCCCTCAATGCTGAGGCCTTTCACCGGTCTCAGCTTACCGTAAAACCTTGAGCTCAGCCTGTTATGGTTAATATCACCCTTCTGGCTGTAAAGATTGTGCAGCACGTTGTTGGCCTGCGGGTCTTCTTCGGGGTTATTAGGCCCGCCGAAACGGCCGTCCGGCGCCCTTAAAACCATACCCGGCGTACTGGCTCCCGCATAGTCAAATACGGTTTCTATGGTATTGGTTCCTATATCCGTATTGTCAAAAGAGCCGTTCAGCTGTGTGCCCAGCGTGAGCCAGGGCTTCACATCCGCCTCGAGATTAATCCTGCCTGTATAGCGCTTAAAGGTAGATCTCTCGATGATTCCCGGGTTATTGAGATAGCCGAAAGAGCCGAAAAACCTTACTTTTTCACTTCCTCCCTGAAAAGAAAGGTTATGATTCTGAAGCCAGTTTCTTTTAAATACCTCATCTACCCATTGGGTATTGGGGTACTTCAGCGGATCGCCGCCTTCATTCGCCCGCCATTCGTCGATCTTGGCCTGGGAGAAAGTTGGTTTGACATTGGGGTCCGAATTCCTGAAGCCTTCATTCATCAATTCCATATAGTCGGCGTAGTTCGAAACGGTCTTTACTACATGCGAAGGCCTGGCGGAGGAAAAGAAGGCGTTGTAATTGACTTTGAACTCGCCTGACTTCCCGCTTTTAGTGGTGATCAGGACTACCCCGTTGGCGGCCCTCGAACCGTAGATGGCCGCTGAGGCCGCATCTTTCAAAACCGAGATAGTTTCAACATCCTGGGGGTTGAGCATGTTCATATTACCGATCACCCCGTCTATCACTACAAGAGGATCCGAATTGTTCAGGGTTCCCTGGCCGCGTATTCTCAGGCTTGCGCCGTCATTGCCCGGCCTTCCGCTACCCTGGTTAACATACAGACCTGCCGCCAGCCCCGAAAGTCCTGAAGAAAGCGACGTAATCGGCCTGCTTTGTGTTTCCTTGGTTATATCTACCGTAGCCACCGCACCGGTAAGGTTGACCTTTTTCTGAGTGCCGTACCCGACTACCACAAGCTCCTCCAGCGTACGGTTATCCGGCTGAAGCGATATGTCCAGGCTTGACCTGCTTCCTACCACGACTTCCTGGTTGACATAACCGACAAAGCTGATCACCAGCACCGAATTGTCGTCTGCCACAGCAATCGAAAATCCGCCGTTCAGATCTGTGCTGGTTCCCCTTGAAGTTCCTTTCAGGAGGATATTGACACCCGGCAGGCCGTCTCCGTTTTCATCGGTTACCTTCCCGGTAATCTCACGGTCGGCATCCGGGACATGGAGGACGGTCGGAAGGTTTTCCTGTACCTTCGCCGCCGACTGCCTTACTTTTGCTTTGGTGATGATAACGTATTGCCCGGAAACATCATATTCCAGCTGGCTGGGAATCAGCAGCTGATCCAACATCGCGCTCAGGCTCAGATAACCGCGCGTCACGGTCACTTTCTTGTTCGCCACCAGGGAAGGCACATAGGAGAACCGCAGCTGCGTCATCTGCTCCAGCTCTTTCAGAACATCCTGCAGGTAGCGGTCGCCTGTTGTTACGGAGACCTGCTTCCTGAGTAATTCCTGCTGGTTGGCCGGGCCTGCATAGCCGGCACCCGTCACAAGCAATGCCAGCAAGAAAGGTACGCAGGCGTGCCTGGCCTCCTTAAGAAGCCAGCGGCATATTGGGTATCGCTTTAACATTGATTTGATAGTTATAGGTTAATAAATGGAACACTATTGGTAGATAAAAGAAATGCAACTGGATATTTTGCCGGTCGGCTAGTCACAACCTTCTCCCGTTATGACCACCTCCCCGCCGGCCACGGAGTATTCCGCGCCGATCGTTCTGCAAATGATGTCAAGCTTGTCGTAAAAAGGCTCCCCACCCATTTTTACGGTAAGGGAGCACCCTTTAAGCACGTCCTGATCGAAGCGAACCGGGATACCATACGCGCCCGTCAGCCTGTCGAAGACCTTATCAACGGGTGTGTTTTCAAATTCAAAGGCAGTTTCCGGCACATCGACCGTTGTGAGCATTTCGGGCTCTGCCGAAAGGCCACGGGTCAGCTGCCCGACATGAGCCGAATAAGTGACGACCTGGTTAGGCGTAAGCGCCACTTCATCCCCGTCATCCCCATCCAGGGGCCTCACCATCACCTTTCCGGATCTGACCTCCACCGATGACTTCCCGTTGACAGCGCTTACCAGGAAGCTTGTGCCGACTACGCGGGTTACCAATCCCTCGGCATATACGAAAAACGGACGTGCCGTGTCCTTTTCTATTTCGAAAAAGATATCTCCGCTCATATAAACCTCCCTGCGGTCTTTTTCATTATTTCCCCGGCCAAAGCCGTCGACCGGGTATTTCAGCAGGGCGCCGGGGTAAAGCTGCGCCAGGCTTCCGTCCGGAAGCCAGAAAGCTACGACAGCATCTGAAGCGTTGAACCTGCGGCTTACCTCCAGGGAGTCGGCTGCCTTTAGGTATTGATAAGCAGCCAGTGTCTCAGTCTTTTCCGGCTTCAGGAACCAGATCATGAGGCCACAAAGCACGACGGCAGCAGCCCGGTACCACCCGCCGAACCGCCGGGCTTTTCCCCGGCTCTCTCCGGCAGCGTCAAGAATCCTGTTTACCTCATCATCGAGAACTTCAGGCGAAACCCTGAGTTCCGTTCCCTCCAGTTCTTCGACAAACAGGATCGCCCTGGAAACAACTTCCGCCTTCTCCGGGAAAAAGATTAAAATCCTGCCCCAGACAGGATGCCCGGCAGAACACCCGGCCTTTACCCAGCGACGGAAGTCGGGATCGGATATAAACTGCCGGAAATCGTATGCGCTGAATTCTTCCATGAGCGGGTACTGGCTACGCTTGCACCTATGTAATCCGCAGGCTCATGGTTTATCATGAAAAAAATAAGAAAATTATTTTGTCCCGCTTTCAGCAGAGCAGGCTGCCGATGAAAAGCAGAACGGAAATAACCGACGAATGCCACGTCAGCCGCATGCTTCCGAGCGCAGCATGGACCAGGTTGGCTACGGCAGGTTTCGATATTTCCATAATACCGGCGATACGCTCGTTAGATAACCCTTCGAAGAAGCGAAGATGGATTACTTCCCGCTGCCGCGGAGATAACCCGAGCAGGATCGCCCGGATACGCTGCCGTTCAAACTGTGATTTCTCTGTCGATATGATCTTGTCTTCAACAGACCATTCCGGATCTGTGCCCGATACTGAATCCTCGCCGAATTCCAGCCATTTATTGCTCCTGTTAATGCCCTTGATCACCCGGTTTCTCAGGCTCTTCAGCAGGTATAGCCTGACGTCGTCCGTCTCGCCCAGGTACGAACGGCGCTCCCATATATGGATAAACAGATCGTGTATGCAGTCCTTGATAAAGTCGGGGTTATTCAGAAGGCGCATGCCGTAAACATGCAAATCCTGGTAGTAATCCCTGATCAGGGTTTCGTAGGCAGCCCGGCTCCCTCTCCTGAAATCTGACCATACAGCCTCTTTTCCCGACACAGCGATATAACTTATTTATTTTTTCATATCAAGCTGCAAATTTAATTTTTTTTAATAATTTGTTAAAATTTCTTAAACAAATAATCCATCTGACTGGCTTAGCGGCTCTGCAATATGTCGTTGCCGTGGGTCAGTCCTATGATATACCTTGTCAATGCAGGTGAAGGTCCCAGGAGCGCCAGCGCGGCATCGGTAAGCCATTTTCTCCCGAATACCGGTTGGATGATACGTCCGGCGGCGAGCCGCACCCCGAAGGTCCGCTGCCATTGACGCCGGTACTGCGCTTCCAGCTCTGTCCGGTCAAGCGCTCCCTCCAGGCTGCGCCGTACGAGCGCCGACAGGATCTTCGCTCCATGTATGGCGATCGCCATCCCGTTGCCGCAGAGAGGAGCGATCAGGCCGGCGGTATCTCCCGCCATCAGCATCCCGTTTTCCACACAATTGATCACCAGGGGACGCTCATAGAGAAATTCCGCTTCCGAAAATATCCTTTTTAAAAAGGGATTCTTTCCGAGCACCTCATGCTCGAGCCGTGCGAGGCTTCCGCCGCTGTCTTTCAGGCCGGACCGCTCCGTCAGGTAGCAAAAACAGCACTTCCCGTCTTCAATCGCGGAAATACCGCCATAACCGCCTTTAAAATTATGCAGCGCGATAAGGTCTTCCGGCTGGTCATACCTGATGTGGTATTTCACAGCCATATACGGAGAAGCTTTCCTGGTAAAGCTCCTGCCTGCTTTTACATCGAGGCTGCTCCTTTTTCCGTAGGCTCCTATAACGTACCTGCTTTCATAAAAATCGCCGTGGGCGGTCTGTACCCGGAAGCCTTCCTGTGTCCGCTGTACCTGCGAAACGGAAGTATCGGGTAAAAATCTTACGCCGGCATCGACTCCCAGCCCGTACATCGACCGGTCGAGCCTATAGCGGCTGATCCCGAAGCCTCCCGATCTGAGGGGCGCTTCCAGGGTGCGTCCCGACGGCGAGCTGACGGCCAGGCGGCCGATAGGCGCCGCTCCGAGACCGGCAATATCGAGCCCCAGAGATTCGAGGTAGGGCCTTACTTCGTTCGAGACATATTCGCCGCATACTTTATGGACCGGATAATTCCGCTTTTCCAGGAGCAGTACCTCCACACCGGAGCGGGCCAGCTCCAGCGAGGCCGTCAGTCCCGCCAGGCCGCCTCCTATTACAATCACTGCTGCGTCCATATATTTACTAGCTTTGCTTATTCAAATATAAAATGAAAGGGGATCGTAAAGTACCCGGCGATAGCAAATGAACAGAAACTGGAGGGACGGACTCAATTTCATGTCTAAGATCACTCCCAAAAGAGCGTGGAACGCCCTTAAGGTGGTGAGCAGCTTTTATTATTCCCGGTATACCGGCAAGCCCCGCCAGAGGGGGCTTCCTATTGCGTTGTCTTTCGAGCCGACCACTTCCTGCAATTTACGGTGCCCGGAATGCCCCAGCGGGCTGAGATCATTTACCAGGCCTACCGGGATGATGGATGCCGGCCTGTTCCGCAAAACGATCGATGAGCTGTCTGACACGCTCCTGTACCTGATCTTCTATTTCCAGGGAGAGCCTTACCTGCACCCCAAATTCTTTGAGCTGGTAAAATATGCGTCGGACAAAGGCCTTTACACCGCTACCTCGACCAACGCGCACTACCTGAGCGACGACAAAGCCAGGAGGACCGTCGAATCCGGCCTCGACCGTCTCATCATTTCCATCGACGGCACTACCCAGGATGTATACCAGCAGTACCGGGTAGGCGGCAAGCTTCACAAGGTGCTCGAAGGCGCCAGGAATATCGTAAAATGGAAAAAGGAGCTCAAGTCGCAAACACCGCATGTTATCTTCCAATTCCTGGTGGTAAAGCCTAATGAGCACCAGATTGAAGATGTCAGAGTATTGGCGCGCGAAATCGGTATAGACGAAGTAGCTTATAAGACCGCACAGATCTATGACTACGAGGACGGGTCAGACCTCATTCCTACTATAGATAAATACGCGCGCTACCAGCAGGATACAGACGGTAAGTACAAAATAAAAAACTCGCTGCTCGATCATTGCTGGAAAATGTGGCACTCTTGCGTGATCACCTGGGACGGCGCGGTAGTTCCATGCTGTTTCGACAAGGACGCCGAATACAAAATGGGCGACGTAAAAGAGCAATCATTCCGGGAGCTCTGGCAAGGCCCGGCATACACCAGCTTCCGCCGGCAGCTTATCAGAGACCGCAGCGAAATAGAAATGTGCAAAAACTGCACGGAAGGGACGAAAGTGTGGGCGTGATGATTAGTTGATTAGCTGATGTGATGATTATACCAGCCAATCACCACATCAACTAATCAGCTAATCAATTATTTTTTTTCTCCGGTATCAGCACTGAGGCCAGCACGCTCACGGCCAGGATCCCAAGGATCACGTACAGGGAATAGACCGTCTTGAAGCCGATTTCATCCAGGTAGCTGTGCGCCAGCATTTTGCAGCCGATAAACACAAGCAAGACACCCAGCCCGTATTTGAGGAAGCGGAAGAGGCCCACGATATTGCTCAGGAAAAAGAACATCGACCTTAACCCCATAATTGCAAAGATGTTGGAGAAAAACACTACGTAGGGGTCCTTGGTGACGGCAAACACCGCCGGAACGGAATCCACGGCAAAAATCAGGTCGGTAAATTCGATGATGAGCACCACCACAAAGAGCGGGGTAAAATAAAATTTCCCCGTCTTGGTTCTTACAAAAAAGTGCTCTTTCACATACCTGGGAAAAACCGGCAGGTAACGGGACGCGAACCTGACGACCGGGTGCTTGCCCGGATCTATCGCCTCATCCTCATCCTTTTCGAAGAAGATCTTGCCTCCCTGGTATACCAGCAGGAGCCCGAATATATAGATGATCCAGGAAAACTGCTGAATAAGCGCGGAGCCCAGGAATATAAAAACGAAACGCATCAGGACCGCTCCGAGCACCCCCCAGAACAGCACTTTTTTATAATACTTTGGAGCAACATTAAAAGAGTTGAAGATCAGTATGATCACAAAGATATTATCAATTGAAAGAGCATACTCCAGCAGGTAGCCGGTAATATATTCGGTGGCCATGTTGGACCTGTATATTTCGAGGCTTTGTCCGAAATCTCCCGGGATGAGGTTGAGATGGGGAGCATATTTTTCAGCTATGTGAAAAAGGTCGCTGAAGTTGTCTACTCCGTGCACAAGGTCACCGTGCGTCCTGATGATGAAATAAAACCCCATCGACAGCGCTACCCAGACAAAAGTCCACGCGGCGGCTTCTTTGAATTTTACCTCGTGATCGGTTTTACTGAACACGCCCAGGTCGAGCATCAGCATAAGCGATATCACAGCGATGAAGCCTGCGAAAAAGATTACTTCGTTAGAAAGCATAAGTCGGTTATTGCAATTGAAGGAGCAAAGATATAGGAAATAGGTCAAAACGATGTTCCCTACAAGGCGACATACCCAAAATACTCCACCAGTGCAGGAAATCGGGGTCAGACGGTTAACGGCGGCTTCATACGGCAACCGACATCAATGCCGACTCGCAGGTAAGTCCCGGTCCGAAAGCCGCCGAAAGCACCAGTTCGCCCTGATCAAGGCCTTCGCCTTCCAACAGCCGCCGGAGAATAAAAAAAAGCGTGGCAGACGACATATTTCCATATTCGCGTAGCACCTCGTAAGCCCGCCTGTTGTCATATTCCTCGATGCCCAGCACTTTCTCAAGCGCTTCCAGCACCCGCGGGCCGCCCGGATGAAATACATAGTGACTGACCGGTTTCAGCCGGGCTGCTTCTTTTTCCAGCAGCCTGTCAAATACGCGCTTTACCCCCTTCTCCAATATCACCGGCACCCGCCCGGTAAGCTTCATGGCAAAGCCGGCATCCGCTATTTCCCAGGTCATATCTTCCTCTCCCTCCGGAAAAAGGTCGGAAGCGAAATCGAGCAGCTTCAGCGCCGGGGCACCGCCTTTTTTTTCCCCTTCTATCAAAGCAGCCGATGCTCCGTCACCAAAAAGCATGTTGGTCAGCAAGGCGCTGCCGCCGGGCCCGGCCTTCTGAAAATGGAGGGAGCACAGCTCCACGCAGACGATGAGCACGCGTGCGGCGGGATCGGCCGCAACTGCGGAAGCAGCTATCTTCAAAGCGTGGAAAGCGGCGTAGCATCCCATAAAATTAATACAGGTCCGGTTCGCATCGGCGCGTATCCCGAGGGCCCGGACCAGGTCGATGTCCAGTCCCGGGGCGTACATCCCCGTACAGCTCACGACGATCAGATGCGTGATGCCGGCCGCATCGGCCGAGGCCTTTTCAAGACATTGCAATGCGGCGGCCCGGGCAAGCGGCAAAGCATGGCTTTTGTAATATTGCATCCGCTGCCCTACGCCCGGAAAAGGCTCGAGCGCCTGGTTACCGGGATAAAATTCATAATCCGGAGACTCCCTGCCGTAATCCGGGATGACCGAGTAACGGAAATCTATCTTCGTCTGCTTCACCAGCATGTCGACCAGCCGGCTTCCTTTTTGATCCAGCACCATGTGCCGTTTTATAAAACCGCCTATTTCTTCCTGCGAAAACCTGAAAGCCGGTACGCTGCTCCCCAATGCCGTAATAAATCCGCTGCAATCCTTATATTTGGGCATACCAATTTTGATTATCGGTCTAAATTAAGGAATCCGGAATTATTTATATGAAACAATCTTTTTCCCCGACCCCGTTTTGCTTTACCTGGGTGCTGGCTGTTTTTCTGCTGTCAGGACAGGCAGAGGCCCAGGATACAAGCCTTTACCAGCAAAAAGCTTACCTGGCGAAAAACGGGACGGAAATTCCATACCGGATATTGTACCCCGTCGGTTTCGACCCTTCTGTAAAATACCCTCTCGTATTGTTCCTGCATGGGGCCGGAGAGCGGGGCAATGACAACCAGGCGCAGCTTGTGCACGGTTCTTCGCTTTTCCTGGAAAAACAGGCGCAGTTCCCCGCGATCGTGGTATTTCCGCAATGTCCGAAAGACCGTTACTGGTCGTCCGTCAAAATCGACCGCAGCCAGCCGAAATACAAATTTGACTACAATTACAAATCCACGAAGGAGACTCCCGAGCTCTCGGCCGTGATGGCGCTGCTGAAGGATCTTCGCCGAAAGCATAAGATCGACCGGAACAGGATCTATATTATGGGGCTCTCAATGGGCGGAATGGGTACTTTTGAGGCCATAACCCGCCATCCGCGGCTATTTGCCGCGGCCGTTCCCGTTTGCGCCGGAGGAGACCCGTCCCTGGTCAGGAAATTCGCAAAAAGAATGCCGCTATGGGTTTTTCACGGTGCTGAAGATGCTGTCGTGCATGTCGATTATTCGCGGGAAATGGTCAAAGCGATCGAATCTGCGGGGGGCAGGGTGAAATACACGGAATACCCCGGCGTCAACCACAACAGCTGGGACAACGCATTTGCCGAGCCGGAGCTGTTTCCGTGGCTTTTCTCCCAAAAGAAAAAATAAAGTGCCGGCATCGGAAAAGCATACCCGGGACTCCGCGGTACCTGAAAGAAACCGCAGCTGGCAGGATATTTTAGTACATCTCCGGCTCCCGTTCTCCCTTTTTCTTGCTCCTGTGTATTTTTTTGCGCTGAGCGAGTCAAAGGACACCGACCGGCCGGATGCCTTATGGGTTTTCGTCATACTGCATCTTCTCCTCTTCCCAGCCAGCAATGCCTATAACAGCTACTACGATAAGGACGAAGGCAGCATAGGGCTCATTGAAAAGCCGCCACCGGTGTCCGGCCTGCTCCTGTACACCGCCCTCGGAATGGATCTGGCCGCGATCGTCCTGTCCCTGCTGCTTGAGCTGGGGGCGGGCTTTACCCTTTATCTCATTCTATACGGTCTTGTTTCGAAGGCCTACAGCCATCCCCGGATCAGGCTCAAAAAATACCCGGTCATCAGCCTTCTTACTGTCGCACTATTCCAGGGATTTTATACGTTCATAGCCACGTATGATGCGATCTCTGCGACCGGAACGACGCCGGAACCCGGTATATTACTGCCTGCCATACTCTGCTCGTGCAACCTGCTTGCCGTTTACCCGCTTACGCAGATCTACCAGCATGAGGAGGATCGTAAACACGGTGATCTTACCTACAGCATGCTCGCGGGCATACGGGGTACATTCCGGCATGCCGCTGTCTTTTTTTCGCTATCTTTTATCGGTTTCGGCTACCTTTATATTGCTGAAAACAATGCCGTGGCCTGGCTGCTGTTCAGTGTCTTCATGCTCCCTTCCGTTGTTTTCTTCCTCTATTGGTGGCGAAAAGCGGACATGGATATTTCCGAAGCAAGCTATCGCAATACCATGCGGATGAATGCGCTGGCCGCGGCAGGCCTCAATGTTTTCTTTATCCTGATGTGCCTTATGCGCTGATATCAGGATGCATTTCCGTCCAGCAATTTCCTCACGGCCTCGTCGGCTTTCTCAAACTGAAACTGTGCCCGCTCATCATGCAGGCGCGATTTCAGGAGGTCCAGCCGCAGGTTGCCGATGCTCCCGATATGGGTATGGTTCAGCTCTCTGGGTGCGCGGTAGGTATTACCCGCAATTTCGGCGCCCACCTGCCGGTAGGCATCCCGGAAAGGAATGCCCTGCATGACCAGCTCATTCACTCTTTCCACGCTGAACAGCAGGTCGTACTTCTCTTCAGCAAGCAAACCGGCGCTGACCCTGATGTGCGTCAGCATGAACACCGCTATGTCAAGGCATTCCAGTATTTCATCCAGCGCGGGCATCAGTATTTCCTTGAGCAGCTGCATATCGCGGTGGTAGCCGGACGGCAGGTTGCTCAGCACCATCGTCACTTCCGCCGGCAAAGCTTTCAGGCGGTTGCATCTTGCCCTTAGCAGCTCGGCGACGTCAGGATTTTTTTTATGAGGCATAATACTGCTTCCCGTCGTCATTTCGTCGGGCAGAAGCAGGAAGCCGAAATTCTGGCTATTGTAAAGGCATACGTCCATCGCCAGCCGCGAAAGCGTGGCGGCAAGGGAAGCGACTGCGTTAAGAACAGCCTGCTCGGTCCGTCCGCGGCTCATCTGCGCATACACGACATTCACATGCAATCCCTCAAAACCCAGCAGGTCGGCGGTCATCTGCCGGTCGAGCGGAAACGAAGAGCCATAGCCCGCACCCGATCCCAGAGGATTCCGGTTGGCGAGGCGATAGGCTGCATGCAGCTGCACGATGTCGTCCAGCAACCCTTCTGCATAGGCGCTGAACCATAACCCAAACGAAGAAGGCATTGCGATCTGGAGGTGCGTATACCCGGGCAGCAGGTCATTTTTATGTTCCTCAGCCCTGTCGACCAATACTTCAAAGAGCCGGCTCGTCAGATCGACCACCTCGCGGAGGCGACTTCGCGAGAAAAGCTTCAGATCTATGAGGACCTGGTCATTACGTGACCGCCCGGAATGTATTTTTTTGCCGATATCGCCCAGTTTTCTGGTCAGCTGCAGCTCCACCTGGGAATGTACGTCCTCCACGCCTTCCTCTATTTCAAAATCCCCGGCAAGTATGGCCTGATAGATTTCCGACAGGGCTGCCTGCAGTCCGGACAGCTCCTCGCCGGTCAGCAACCCGATATGATTCAGCATCCTGGCATGAGCCAGGCTACCCTGGACGTCGAAAGGGGCCAGCTGCAAATCAAGCTCCCGATCCCGCCCAACGGTGAATTTCTCAATCTTTTGAGACACGGTAGTGCCTTCCTTCTGCCATAGCTTTGTCATGCCGGTTATTATCAGATGAATAGATTTTGCCCAAAATTAACACAATCCGGAGTTAATCAACCGACAATTTCCCCAACCGGGCGCCGTAAAAGCCGGCTACGGGCCGGCTGAACCGGGAAGAATTACTTCTTCGAACCTTTTTTCCTAAGCCGTCCGAAACTATATTTGCCTTTCTGTCAGGCTATCAATTAAAGCTATCGGCACCGGTCCGAACTATGTGGGAAAAACTCAAAGATCGCTGGAAAGTAGACAGCGCTGCCGATGTGCTCATCATCCTGGTTGTTTTCGCATGCACCGGATTCTCAGTCCTTTACGTCAAGAAGCTTTTTTTCGTGTGGGCAGGTATCGACGCTCATACCCCGGCCTGGATACGCGTGTGCATTACCCTCTTCATCATTTTACCGCTTTACCAGGTTATCCTGCTCGGATGGGGTTGGATATTCGGAAAATTCAATTTCTTCTGGGAGTTTGAAAAGAAGACTTTTTCCCGGATCATGAGTATAGGGAAAAGAAAAATATAGCGGCCGAATACCTGTCTGACAGGCACCGGTAACCCCTGATCCAGCCTTCTCTGCCGGCGAGCTTAAGAGTCAATATCGGCCATCATTTGCTGCGCCATCTTATCGACCATTGCGGTAATCCCCTGCAATGCTCCGAAAACTACGCATAAGGGAAGTATCACCGGAAGGAATACGATCCACTTAATGGCCATTGTCAAATTGATCCTTTTTAATACGATGCTTTTCATTTTTATTTTCTACGGGGGTTAACTATAAAAAAACACAGATAAGGATAACTGTAGCCGATTTATTCAAACTGTTTATTGGTAAGGATTCAGCGGATTTGTATCGTCAAGTTAATAATTTCAGGTATAACAAACAAGCAAATTCCGACAATCTTTTATCCTTCCGGAGCCTCCCCGGAAACGTTTCATCTACTGCTGCCGTAGCCTTCTGCCGGCACATTATAAGTGCCTTTGCTTTATGGCAACACAAAATATTGTTGTTACTTTGTTATAGCCAAAAGCCGCAAACGTTTTAGCACCAGATGAACATTCCAGATATAGTACAATTACTTCCCGACGCCATAGCCAACCAGATCGCGGCCGGGGAGGTCGTGCAGCGGCCGGCGTCTGTCGTAAAAGAACTGCTTGAGAACGCCGTTGATGCGGAGGCAACCCGTATCCAGGTGATCATCCACGAATCGGGGAAAGCAATGATACAGGTGGTAGACGACGGGAAAGGCATGTCGGCTACCGATGCGCGTATGTGCTTCGAGCGGCACGCGACGTCAAAAATCCGTACCGGCGACGATCTCTTCAGGATCAGGACCATGGGCTTCCGCGGGGAGGCGCTGGCTTCTATTGCGGCGGTAGCCCAGGTGGAGATGAAAACCGCCCGCGCAGACGACGAGCTCGGAACGCTCATCAGGATCGAGGCTTCATCTGTTAAAGCGCAGGAATCGGTTTCCTGGTCAGGGGGAACCAGCATCCAGGTAAAGAACCTGTTTTACAATGTGCCGGCAAGGCGTAACTTCCTCAAATCCAATCCAGTGGAGATGAGGCATATCATAGATGAATTCCAGCACATAGCGCTCGCCAACCCCGAGATCGCCTTTTCGCTGCACCACAACAACACCGAGATATTTAACCTCCCGCCCGGTAAGCTGGTTCGCAGGATTACCGATATTTTCGGCAAAAACTACCGCGAGCAACTGGCCTTCTGCCAGGAGGAGACCTCTCTCCTGAGCGTAAGGGGATACATAGGCAAACCCGAATTCGCAAAGAAAACCCGCGGCGAGCAGTTCTTCTTCGTCAACAACCGGTATATCAAAAGCAGCTACCTGAACCATGCCATTCTCACCGCATTTGACGGGACCATTGCAGACGGAAGCCATCCTTTTTACGTGCTCTTTATCGAGATCGATCCTTCGCATATCGATATCAATATCCATCCCACCAAATCGGAGATCAAATTCGACGACGAGCGGTCTGTCTATGCCATCATCATGGCCGCGGTGCGGAGGGCCATCGGCGTATACAACCTTGGCACCTCCATCGACTTTGAAAGCGATATCAATTTCCTGAATCCCTCCAGGCAGCCCGATCCCAAGCCCGTTTCGTTCAATGTTCCCCAGAAGCCGGATTGGGGAGGTGAGAAACGCAGGGATGCTTTTTCAGGCGGGCAGCAGAGTGTGCAGGACTGGGTAAAATTATTCGAAGGGCTCGATGTGAGGGAAGAGGAAAAAAATGCGGCAGGCCTGATCGACTTTTCCAGGGAATCAAGCGAAAATTTTGAGCCTCAATCGTTTACGATAGCGAGCAAAGCCAACCAGATGGCTACCGAAAAGATAGGGCAGCCGGCTACGGAAGCTTCTTACTTCCAGATCTTCAACAGGTATATTCTTTCGCAGACTTCCGAAGAAACCATACTCATCGACCAAAGGGCGGCCTGGGAAAGGATTTTATATGAGCAGTACCGGCAAATGCTTTCCAAGCGCAGCGGGGGCAGCCAGCAATTGCTCTTTCCCAAGACGATAAGGCTGTCGGCGGCCGACATGCAGCTGGTAGACGATACCAGGTCGTCTATCCGCCAGCTCGGGTTTGAGTTTGACGACCTGGGAGGCAATTCCATTATTATAAGAGGTGTACCGTCGGATCTGCCCGATGAAAACGAACAGGAAATGTTCGAAGAACTGCTCGACCAGATCCGCCAGAACTATGCCGAGCTCAAGCTGAGCAGGCCCGACGGCCTCATCCGCTCGCTTGCCAGGAGGTTTGCCCCGAAATACAACCTGAAAATGAGCCCGCAGGAGATCAAGCAAATGCTCGCCAGGCTGTTTGACACTTCCGACCCCAACCGTACGCCCGGCGGAGAACCTGTAACCGTGCGGCTGAGCATCGAAAAGCTGGCGGGTATTTTTAAGCCGGGCAGCAAAATCAAATAGAAAATTCGCATATTTAGTATCCAAAATTCCCGGTATCCGAAAAATCCGGGAACCTTAATTACCGGTAGCCAATAAAATGTTTCAAATAACACCCGTAGTCCGCAATCTTCTGATCGCCAATATTGCTATCTTTTTTATAGATCGCAATTTCGACCTTTCGTCGCAATTTGCCCTCCGGTCTTTCCTTTCACCCGAATTCCGGCCTTATCAGTACGTAAGCTACATGTTCCTGCACAGCAGGGAAAGCTTCGGCCATCTCTTCAGCAATATGTTCGGGCTCCTGATCTTCGGCCCGCTGCTGGAAAGGGTCTGGGGACCGAAACGGTTTCTTTTTTTCTATTTCTTTACGGGCATCGGCGCCGGGCTGCTTTTTTCCTTCATCAACTATTTTGAGCTGAGCCAGATCAGGGATGGCCTTGCGCTCTATCTCGACAACCCCAATCCCCAGGCTTTTATCGACTTCCTTTCCGGTCATGCAGAGTTTTACTATAAGTCGCAAACCGCATTCATCAACAGCTTTGATGCCAACCCGGAGAATGCGCAGCTGATAGCCCAGAGCAAGGAAATGGCCCGGGCGGTGTATGAGTTCAACCTGAACATCCCGATGGTAGGAGCTTCCGGCGCTATTTTCGGGATCCTGATGGCATTCGGTATGCTGTTCCCCAATACTGAACTGTTCCTTTTATTCGTTCCATTTCCTATAAAAGCTAAATATTTCGTCGGGTTTTACGGGCTTTACTCTTTGTATGCAGGGTTTCAAAACGCACCCAACGACAACGTTGCGCATTTCGCCCACCTTGGCGGAATGTTGTTTGCCTTTATTTTGTTAAAATATTGGAATTCAAGCAGACAAAAATTCTTTTGAGCTATGACCGGTCTTCTCAACAACCTGAAAAGCGAGATCAATAAGCCCGATAATGCGCTTGTTAAACTGATATTGCTTAATGCGGGAGTTTTTGTAATACTGCTGATACTCAGGATTGCCCTTACGCTGGGAAATCAGCAGCCCGTTTACCAATGGATTGTTGACTTACTGAGGGTCCCTTCCGCGCTGCCTGAGCTTGCCCGGAAACCCTGGACCGTATTAACCTACTTTTTTGCCCACGAGGATATCTTCCACATCCTCTTCAACATGCTTTTCCTTTATTGGTTCGGGCGGCTGATAGACGAATACCTCGGTACCAAAAGACTGATCGCGCTTTACATCCTGGGCGGCCTGGCGGGCGCATTGACCTATATTGTCATCTACAACGTCTCGCCTTATTTCCAGGCGGTTGTCGGTACATCGAGAATGCTGGGAGCGTCGGCGTCGGTCTACGCCGTGACCGTGGGAGCAGCCACGCTCCTGCCCAATTATACATTCTCGCTGCTGCTGCTGGGACCTGTCCGGATCAAATATATCGCCATTTTCTATATCATATTGTCGCTGGCGCAATCGATAGGCCCCAATGCAGGCGGTAACCTGGCCCACCTCGGAGGCGCGCTGCTGGGCTATATTTTCATCAAAATGCTCCAGACGGGGAACGACCTGGGAAAGCCTGTCTACGCCGTGGGCAATTTCTGGAACAAGCTTTTCAGGAAAAAAGCGGCGATCCGCGTGACTTACAGCGCTAAAACCGTACAACGGAATACGGCTTACTCCAAACCGGTCAGCGCCTCCCGGACAGTGGAAATGCCCGACCAGGACGAAGTGGATTCCATACTAGATAAGATCTCGCAATCGGGGTATGAGAGCCTGAGCAAGGAAGAAAAACAAAAGCTATTCAGGGCAAGTCAGAGAAAATAGTAACTTTGCGCCGCACCAAGACCCGTAACCCGGGTCCTGACGTCATCGAATAATGTTAATCACACCGGGAAAACTACTGTCGAAAATCAATTCTCCTGAAGATCTCAGGAAACTGGATGCTTCCGAATTACCTCGGGTATGCAACGAATTAAGACAGTACATCATCGATATCGTATCCGTTTACGGGGGGCATTTCGGCGCCAGCCTGGGGGTAGTTGAGCTCACCGTCGCGCTGCACTATGTTTTCAATACCCCGGACGACCAACTGCTCTGGGATGTAGGTCACCAGGCCTACGGACACAAAATCCTTACCGGCAGGAGAGACACCTTCCATACCAACCGTACCATGGGCGGACTTTCGGGTTTTCCCAACCGGAAAGAGAGCAGGTATGACGCCTTCGGCGTAGGCCATTCTTCGACCTCGATCTCAGCCGCTTTGGGAATGGCAGTCGCATCAGGATTGGAAAACAACAAGCAGAGACAGCATATCGCAGTGATAGGCGACGGCGCTATGACTGCCGGCCTCGCTTTCGAGGGCATGAACCATGCGGGAGCATCCGACTCCAACCTGCTCATTATCCTGAATGACAACTGCATGAGCATCGATCCCAATGTGGGTGCGCTCAAGGCATACCTGACAGACATTACCACCTCGCAGACCTATAACAAGATCAGGGATGAGGCATGGCACCTGCTGGGCAAACTCAGTAATTTCGGTATCAGCGCTCAGGAAATTGTGTCGAAGGTACAGAACGTGCTCAAATCTACCCTGCTCAACCAGAGCAACCTGTTCGAATCGCTCGGCTTACGGTATTTCGGCCCCATCGACGGCCATGATATCGACCACCTGACGCATGTCCTCAGCGACCTAAGGCACATACCGGGCCCGAAGCTGCTCCATTGCCTTACCGTGAAAGGCAAAGGCTATGGTCCTGCCGAAAAGGACCAGACCAAATGGCATGCGCCCGGTCTTTTCGACAAGGTGACCGGCGAGATCCAGAAGAAAGTATACCATGCTCCGCAGCCTCCCAAGTACCAGGATGTTTTCGGGCATACGCTGGTCGAGCTGGCAGAAAAAAACAAAAAGATCATAGGCGTCACCCCGGCAATGCCTTCCGGCTCGTCTATGAATATTATGATGAAGGCGCTCCCCGAAAGAGCTTTTGACGTGGGCATTGCCGAACAGCACGCCGTAACATTCTCGGCAGGGATGGCCACCCGCGGATCTGTGGTCTTCTGTAATATTTATTCAACTTTCATGCAGCGGGCCTATGACCAGGTCATTCATGATGTCTGCATACAGGGATTGCCCGTTATCTTTTGTCTCGACCGTGCCGGCCTGGCAGGCGCCGACGGTGCCACCCATCACGGAGCCTATGACATCGCCTATATGCGCTGCATTCCCAATATGATCGTAGCTGCGCCTATGAACGAGCAGGAGCTCCGGAACATGATGTACACCGCCCAGCTGGAAGATACGCAGGCCGGCTCGCGCGCATTTACGATCCGGTATCCCCGGGGACAAGGCGTGATGCCCCACTGGCATACTCCTTTTGAACAATTAGCGATCGGCAAAGGAAGGCTGGTGAAGGAGGGCAAAAGCATAGCTGTGCTGTCGCTTGGACATGTAGGCAATTTTGCGTTGGCTGCCTGTGAAAAGCTGGAGAAAGAAGGAATCAGCGCTGCCCATTACGATCTCCGGTTCGCCAAGCCGCTGGACCGTACGCTTCTTCACGATATTTTCGGCCGCTTTGACAAGGTTATAACCGTAGAAGACGGCTGCATCCAGGGAGGCTTCGGAAGCGCCGTCCTGGAGTTTGCTGCCGACAACGGGTATAAGGCCGACATCAGGAGGCTCGGGATCCCGGATGAGGTGATCGAGCACGGAGAGCAGCCGGAGCTGCATCACCTGTGCGGGTATGACCAGGAGGCAATAGAAAAGCATATCTTTGCGCTGGTCGGGCTGCCGCAAAGTATCCCGGACCTATGACTTCCCGTAGCTCCGCAATTGTATCCGTTCTCGTCCGGATAGCCGTTGCCGTTTTTTTCTGTTTCCCTGTCTTAACCTACGCCCAGGACTCCGGCTCACTGCTTTGGGAAATCAGCGGCAACCATCTGAAAAAGAAATCTTATCTTTTTGGGACCATACACGTGTTCTGCCCGGGAGATTTTGCGCCCGGCGATTCGCTCAAACCAAGGCTGCTGGCCGCAGACCGGCTTGTGCTGGAAATGGATATGACCGACCCCGAATTAATGCAGGCCCTCATGCAGGGTATGATGATGAAAGACGGCGTGACGCTGCGCGGCTTGCTATCCGAACCCGAATACGAAAAGATCGACCGTTTTTTCACAGATTCCGTCGGGTTCAGCATCGCCCCGCTTTCAGGCAGCAAGCCTTTTATCCTGACAAGCCTGCTGTTTGGCCATGTGCTTCAATGTTCCCCGCAATCGGTGGAAGAGCAGCTGACGACCCTTGCCGAAAAAAATGGCATTGCTGTTACAGGACTGGAAACACCCCAGGAGCAGGCGGCGTTGTTTGACCTGATCCCTTACCGGACCCAGGCCGAAATGGTACTCCGTATGATCGACAGCATCCATATGGCGCGGGAAGAATTCACCGGGCTGCTGGATCTGTACCGCTCGCAGGATATCCGGAAGCTTTATGAGTATGTCAGCAAAAGCCAGTTTGATTTCAACGGCTTTGAAAATTTTCTCCTGACCGATCGAAACCGGAAATGGGTATCGCGCCTGGAGAAGCTGCTTCCCGATGCTTCGTCATTCATTGCAGTAGGAGCGGCACATCTCGGGGGGGAGGAAGGTCTCGTTCAATTGTTAAGGAGCAAGGGTTATACACTCTCCCCGGTCTATAATCCCTGAATTTCTGAAGCTTTGAACTATGGAAAACACTGTTATTCACCAGGAAGAAGCTATCTGCGCACTAGCTACGGCAAATGGCGTGGGAGCAATAGCCGTTATCAGAATTTCGGGCTTCAGGTCTGTCGAAATAGTCAACACGTTTTTTAAAGGAAGGGATCTTACGCGGGTCAAAAGCCATACCGTGCATTTTGGCACGATCCGGGACAGCGCTGAGGTGATCGACGAGGTGCTGGTTACCGTCTTCAGAAGCCCTGCTTCCTTCACCCGGGAAGATGCCGTCGAAATTTCCTGCCATGGGTCCGATTACATTATCCGTCGCCTGCTGAAGCTTCTCGTCAGAGGCGGCGCACGCATGGCAAATCCCGGGGAGTTTACCCAGCGCGCATTTCTCAACGGCCAGTTTGACCTGGTGCAGGCAGAAGCGGTCGCCGACCTTATCGCGGCCGACAGCGAAGCCAGCCACCGGGCTGCACTTCAGCAGCTGAGGGGCGGCTTTTCAAAACAGCTTGCCTCTTTACGCGAAGAGCTGATCCATTTTGCCTCTCTTGTGGAGCTGGAGCTGGATTTCGGGGAGGAAGACGTAGAATTTGCCGGACGGGACGACCTTCGTAACCTCATCAACCACCTCAATGACTCCCTGCTGCCGCTGATCAGCTCATTCGACTTAGGCAATGCCCTTAAAGAAGGTGTACCGGTGGCCATCATCGGGGCTCCGAATGTAGGCAAATCAACGCTTCTAAACGCGCTTCTCAACGAGGAAAAGGCGATCGTAACGGCCATTGCAGGCACTACCCGCGATGTGATCGAAGATACCATGGTGCTCGGCGGGATCAGGTTCCGTTTCATCGATACGGCAGGGATCCGTGAGACCCGGGATGTCGTAGAGGCGATCGGGATCGAGCGGTCTAAAAAAGCGATGGCAAAAGCCGATATTATACTTTTGCTTTTTGACAGCGAGGAAACATTCCGTGAGCTCGAGCCTCTGGCCGCAGAAATCCCGGATGGGAAGAAGGTACTTTGGGTGAGAAATAAGGTCGATTTAGGCTTTGCCGGCGAAAAAGCTGCCACTGCCGGCGAGGTCCGTGGCATTTCCGCTGCTACCGGGGAAGGTCTTGAGGAGCTAAAGCAGCAGATCATAGAAATAGCCGGCTCGCAAAGTCAGTCCGGCATAATCGTAACCAACCTCCGGCATTATGAGCACCTGCTCAAAACCCACCATGCTCTTAACGACGTGCTCCGCGGGCTCGACGATGGCGTAAGCGGCGATTTCCTCGCCCAGGACATCAGGCTGGCACTGTTTCATCTCGGTGAGATCACCGGTGCCATTGTTACGGATGACCTGCTGGCGAATATCTTCAGCAGGTTTTGTATAGGAAAGTAACCAGACAAAATAAACAAGTAACAAACAGATAGAAAAACACCTATTAGCCCTGATAAACAGGGCTTTTTTTGTGTCTATGCTTTTTAATGTTTTGTTTTGTTATTGGGTTGTTTTGCATAGATTTGTACCTTATTTGTACCTCGACAGATTTTCAGACAATATTTGTACCTCGACAAAATTTGTATGGTTTACAAAGTTTACACTTTTAAATACCCCGAGTGACTATGAGTTCAAACCTTGCCATAAACCGGATATGTCAGAACTGCGGAAAGGAGTTCGTAGCCAGAACAACGGTTACCCGGTACTGTGGATACTCCTGCGCCAAAAAAGGGTATAAAAAAAGTAAGAGGGAAGAACGTTACAACCCGATAAACGAGGAAACGTTACGAATAAAAAGGCTACAACTGGAAGAACTTAAAGCGAGGGAGTTTTTGAGTGTCTCACAAGCCGCCAAAGTACTGGGATGCTCCAGGCAGAACGTGTATAAGCTAATCCGCTCCGGAAAGCTACCTGCAAAGAATCTGCTACTGAAAAAAACAATGATAAAACGGGTTGACATAGACAGGCTCTTTGAACCGGAAAAAACACCGACCGGCGTACTGCTGGAATACATGTTAGGGGAAATCGAAAAATTAAAGAGCCAGGCAGTACCATCCGGAATAACCAGTAAACACTACTACAGCCTGTCTGAAGTGCGGAATAAATACGGCATATCTCAAAGCGGGCTGGATAGTGTACTTAACAGTAACCGGATTGAAAAGATAAGGCAAGGGCGTCAGGTCTACGTACTCAAAAGTGATATTGACAAAATTCTAAAAGGTGTTTAGCTATGGCAACAAAAGTTAAAGTCAGACAAAAAGCTATTTCGGGGAACAGAAAAAGCCTGTACCTGGACTTCTATCCCCCTATTCCGCACCCGGAAACCGGCGAACCTACCCGACGGGAGTTTTTAGGGCTGTATCTCATTGATAAGCCTAAAAGCCCCATCGACAAGCAACACAACAACGAAACCCAACAGCTTGCAGAACAGATCAGGCAGAAGCGGGAAAACCACCTTAACAAGCCCGAAATTTACACCGGGTATGAAAAGGAGCAACTAAAAATCAAAGAACGGGGAGAAGAAAATTTTGTTGACTACTTCAAGAAGCTGGCCGACAAACGCAAGTCCAGTAACCACGACAATTGGGTCTCTGCCTACAAATACCTTGTAACCTTCACAAACGGCAGGCTGAAATTCGCTGACCTCAATGAACGATTCTGCAATGAATTTAAAGAGCACCTGCTCGCTACCAAAAGCAATAAGAGCAACAAAACAACCCTGGCTCAAAACTCAGCTGCATCCTACTTTAACAAGATTAAAGCCGCTCTAAAACAGGCGTACAAGGACGGGTATCTTTCCGTTGACCTGAACGCCCGGGTGACACCTATTAAGCAGGGTGAAACCAGAAGGGAATATTTAACCCTCGACGAACTGAACCGTCTGATAAAAACCGAATGTAATAACCCGCTATTGAAAAAGGCGGCTTTGTTTTCCGCCCTTACCGGATTAAGGTTTTCAGATATTCAAAAAATGGTTTGGGGTGAAATTGAACACGTCCAGGGACAGGGGTATTTCCTGAACTTCAGCCAAAAGAAAACCAAAGGCGTTGAGTCACTGCCTATTCCCGAGCAGGCTTATGACCTATTGGGGCAACCGGGAAAGCCTTCTGAAAAAGTGTTTCCCGGCCTCACCTATTCGGCCTACGAAAATAAACACCTCTACCAGTGGATAGGAGCTGCAGGGATCACAAAGGATATTACCTTTCACTGCTTCCGGCATACCTACGCTACACTCCAATTGTTTTACGGAACAGACATTTACACCGTTTCCAAAATGCTGGGGCATAAAGACCTGAAAACGACTCAGATTTACGGTAAGGTTGTGGATGAGGCCAAACGTAAAGCGACGGAAAAGATCAAATTGGAGTTTTAGGCCAGGGCTTTTAAATCAAAATAGGTAGATGATGCCAGATAAGAAAGAATTAACGTTTCAGTCTAATAACAGGCTGGAATGTGGGTGGATTGTAAAATTATTAACTTAACATCTATGTCAACATCTGATTCAAGCGATCAGAAGTATCGGTTTCCCGAGCCCTATGCTCGCAGTGGAGCTCCTCCTGTAATACCGATACCGTCACTGAAAGAGATTGAGGAAAATCTAAAAGACAAGATCACAGTAAAGGAAAAATTAGATTATTGGCTTGAGGCAATCAGTCAAAAGGTTGAGGATGTATCTGGTAACCGATATGATCTTGATTTTCACACACTGGATTTGGAAGAAGAAACGCAGATCTTAGTAAGTATATTTGGAGAAGGATATTATTTAGTATCCCCGATTATCATACCCCATTACATCCACCTAGAGCATTTCCCCAATTGGGTGATCGACCCAGAATACACAAATTGGTTTATACCAATTCGAGCAAAATCGTATTTTCAAAGACTTATAGAGGAGAATAATGCTGAGTGGCATATCAACAGCGTATTAGGGGTGAGTTTTATCCGGGGGCAATTAAA
>MEDT01000107.1 GCA_001724175.1 Cytophagaceae bacterium SCN 52-12
CCCACCCGGGAAGTAGTAGCTTACGATTTCAATGCAGAAACTGCGGAGATCACCAACCGCAGGGTCGTATTCACCGTTCCCGAGGGCAATGGCTTTCCTGACGGCATGACCATCGATGCGGAAGACAAGCTCTGGATAGCTTTATGGGACGGCTGGAAAGTGATCAGGGTGAATCCTGATAAAGGTGAAATAACTGCTCAGATCGGGCTGCCAGCAGCGCGGATCACTTCCGCAGCTTTCGGGGGAGAAGGCTTTACGGATCTTTATGTTACTTCGGCCTGTGTCGGTCTGTCGGAAGAGCAGCTCGAAAAGCAGCCGCTGGCCGGCTCGCTGTTTGTGATCAGGAACGTAGGTGTGCAGGGACTAAAAGCCGTAAGATACGCCGGCTAAAACCTGAGGATGAAGTCCTCCTTCACCTGCTCCTTCCTGAAAAATACAAGTCCTATCCAGAAGAGATCGATCGTGACGGTAACTTCCGGATGGGCCTTGATTTCCTCCCATGCCTTTGTCATCTCCGGCGACCAGTATATATCGTCAAAAATGAAAAGGCTGTCGTTATGAGCATAGGGGAGGCATTCATGGAAATACCTTATGGTGGGCTCATAACGGTGATTGGCATCGAAATACACCATATCGAGCGGCACATCCAGCTCCTTCAGGGCCGGCTTTAAGGTAAGATCGATGTTGCCGGTAATAATCCTGATATTTTCTGCTGAAGCTTTCCTGAAGTTCCCGGCGGCGATCTTCGAAGTTTCGGGGCAGCCTTCAAAAGTGTAGATGCGCCCCTGCGGCATTGCTTTAGAAAAATACAATGTGGTCAGGCCCAGCGAAGTACCCAGCTCAACAACATGGGCCGGCTTTAAATGGCGGGCCAGACGGCAGAATAAACGCCCGAACTTTTCCGGCTTCTCGGCATTTCTGGCTATCTGGCTGATCCGGCGCCGGTTCGACTTGTTGATCCTCGAGCCGGCTCCCAGATCGAGTATCTCGATTTCCCTGCCGGAAGCCCTCATTTCGGATCTCAGCTCCGAAATAATATCGAACCTGCAATCCCGGTCCTGTTTTTCGCGGATTACATCACGGTACAGGCTGAAAACAAAGGGAGAGTGAACAGAATGCTCATCCCCGGCACGAAGCAGGTGCTTTAAGTAAGGCAGAATCAATAGAATGGGAAATTAATGCTGAAAACGATATAGAAGCTCCGGTCATTAATTCAGTATATACGGAGCTGCTAAAATAAATTCAGGGATCACCACCCTGAAGGTGTACCCGTCGACGAGCCGTTCCATCAGATACGTACCTTTCATCTTGCCGAGCCCTGAGCTGAGGTTACAGCCCGATACGTATTCGTGCACCTCTCCCGGCTCGAGAATAGGCTGCTGCCCCACAACGCCCTCCCCTTCCACTTCATAGTACTTATAATTGGAATCAAAAACGTGCCAGTGCCGCCTCATCAGCTGAACGGTCTGGGTGCTCCTGTTCTCAATGGTGATCTTATAAGTAAACACGAAGTGCGACTTCACCGGGTTGGAATATTCCGGCTGATATTCGGTAAGTACACTTACCCTGACGCCCTCTGTTACCTCTGAAACCATCTGATGCTGGGAAAATACTTTTGACGAATTTAGTAACCTATACTAAACAATAAAAGTTTCAATTAATTATTTTGCAGTTTCATTGCCTGTTCTTCTATCACCTGAAAGAGCGCGGCAGATTAAAATATTTTCTTTCCGAACCTTCAGACAATGGATGTAAAAATAGAACCTTCGTGGAAGGAAAAGCTGGGAGACGAATTCGAAAAGCCTTACTTCACCAATCTTATCGACTTCGTAAAATCAGAATATGCTACCGGCAGGGTATACCCGCCGGGAAAGCTTATTTTCAATGCCTTCGACAAATGCCCGTTCGGGGCCTGTAAAGTGGTGATATTGGGACAGGACCCCTACCATGGGGCCGGTCAGGCCAACGGGCTGTGCTTCTCGGTCAATGACGGTATCCCGAAGCCTCCTTCCCTGCTTAATATTTTCAAGGAGATCAGCGACGATATCGGCAAGCCGGTCCCGGTTTCCGGCAATCTCGAACGCTGGGCCGTCCAGGGAGTGCTGCTCCTCAACGCTACCCTGACCGTCCGGGCGGGACAGGCCGGCTCTCACCAGGGGAAGGGTTGGGAAACCTTCACCGACGCCGTCATAAAGAAAATATCAGAAGAGAAAAAAGGAGTTGTTTTCATGCTCTGGGGCAGGTATGCCCAGGAAAAGGGACGCGTGATTTCCCTGGAAAAACACCTGATCCTTACGGCGAAACACCCTTCTCCGATGGCAGCCGCTTCGGGAGGATGGTTTGGCAACAGGCATTTCAGCAAAGCCAATGAATACCTCCGGCAGCAGAGTTTGCCCGCAATCGACTGGTAAAAAAAATGGCGGCCATCACGGGCTGCCATTTTTTTACCATCTATCTCTCTTTATTTAATCAACATACCTGAGCGACGCCTGCAGCTGAGGAGCTGCAAATGCCGTCTGGACGACAAATCCTGTACCTGTCACAGATGATCTGCCGATTATTACTGTAAATATACGCAAAGAAAATCAATTTAGAACTTTTTATATAAAAATTTGTGTATATTTATCTTACGAGGCTGTTATTAAAGATAATTTACCCGCAATACAGCCATACTGTACTTTTTTAGTCCGATCCAACCTGCATACTTATGACGATGACCCGTTCCTGCGCCTGCGCATTTCTGCTGTTTTTTCTTTTCCGGTATGAAGCCTCGTCTTCTCCGTTTCTCTGGGGGTTCTGGGCACATAAATTTATCAACCGCATGGCGGTCTACCGGCTTCCGCCGCCGATGGCTCCCCTGTTTAAAAAGAATATTGATATCATCTCCGAAAATGCCGTGAATCCCGACCGGAGGCGTTATTCCGTAGTAGGAGAGGCAGAAAAGCATTATATCGACCTGGACGCGTACGGCGACAGCGCGGCCTTTCTGCCCCGGGACTGGAACGGCGCCGTCAGGAAGTTCGGGGAAGACAGCCTCAGGAAGCACGGGATCGCGCCCTGGCATCTTCAGCAGCATGTCCGTCGTCTTACGGAAGCCTTCCGCCTTAAAAACCGGTCGCTTATTATAAAGCTGGCTACGGATATGGGGCATTATGTCGCAGACATCCATGTTCCGCTTCATACCACACGCAACTATAACGGCCAGCTTACAGGACAGGAAGGTATACATGCATTCTGGGAGTCGAGGCTTCCTGAGCTCTATGCCGAAAATTACGATCTGTGGACGGGAGCGGTCAGGTATATTGAAGATCCCGCAGAAACGATATGGGAAACCGTATTCCGGACCCATGCCGGCTGCGACAGCGTGCTACAGCTCGAGAAGAAAATAAGCAAAGGAATACCAAAAGACAGGCTTTACAGCCATGAGGTACGCAATAATATCATCGTGAAGCTTCAGTCAGGGGAGTTTGCCGGGAAATACCACAAGGAGCTGGACGGCCAGGTCGAGCGCCAGATGAAGGCAGCGATCAGGCTGACGGGAGACCTGTGGTATACATGCTGGGTGGATGCGGGGCAGCCGGAGCTCGAAACCAGCGAAACATCGTATGAAGATGATCCGCCCGGAGCTGCGTCAGGTACGCTGCCGCTGGTTCGCCCGGAACCTGATCCGTAGCCGCTTTATTCCCTGCCGAATGACCCGTACCGCCCCAGGTTGAAGTCCCTGACAGCCTGCTGTATCTCGTCCTGGGTATTCATTACAAAGGGTCCCTGCTGCACTATCGGTTCATTGAACGGCTCTCCGCTTAATACAAGCACAACGGCGTCTTTGCGGGCACGGATTGCAAACTCTTCCCCTTCATTTTGAAAAAGCACAAAATGACGGCGGGGTCCCTCTGCGCCTTGATGTAAATCAAGAAATCTTCTGGTTCCTGGTGGCCAAGTCGCGGCGTACGCGGCTCAGGCTTTCGGGAGTGACCCCGAGATAGGAAGCGATCATCCACTGCGGGACGCGCAGGGTCAGGTTAAAGTAGGTTTCGATAAAATGCAGGTATCGCTGCTCAGCGGATGCGCTCAGCAACTGGTTGATACGGCTTTGCAACTGCCGGATGTGATTCTGCAGGAGCCGCTCGTTGAACATAGCGTAAGATGCGCTGGTGCACATTGCCTTCTCAACGAAAAGCTGGTCGAACATGACGACATCCGTCGGTTCAATGGCCCGGATATTAATTCCGGAGGGTTCCCGGAAATAATAGCTCCCGCGATCGCCTATAAACCAGTTTTCAGGCGCAAACTGGATAATGTGCTCTTTCCCGCCGGGATCGACGGTATAGGAGCGCAAAAGCCCTTTCTCCACAAAAAAATGGTAATTACAAACGTCGCCGGCCATTAAAGCAAATTCGCCGGGAGCAAAGTGCCTGAACCGGATGAGAGGCTTCAGCTCTTCATATTCCTTTTCCGAAACCGATGCATAAAGCGCCAGGTAGTTTTTAAAACTTTCAACCATATTCCGTCGGGTATCGGGTAAAGATAGGAATTCGTAGCCACCTGTAGTAGAAACAGGCGTATATCTGCTTATTTTAGTCAGTTTCCAGGTTTCAAAAACACTATTTCCGATATTGAAAATTGTACACAAGCGCTCCGCGAAGCGACCTCGCTCTTTCTACCGCCATCAGTATAAATTGTCAGTCCCCGGCTATCCGGTCATGCTGCTATTACTGGCTTTCTGGTCATGCCGGACAGAACCGGACAGGTACATGCAATGGCGGGAATACCTGGGCGGGCCCGATCGCAATCATTTCAGCAAGCTCGGCCAGATAACCCCCGGAAATGTTTCGCAGCTGGAGCCGGCCTGGACATACAGTACCGCCGACAGCGGCCAGATGCAGGTTTCTCCCATTATTATCGACAGTATCCTCTACGGCATCACGCCGGGAGTCCGCGCATTTGCAGTCCACGCGGGAACGGGGAAAGAAATATGGACATTCGGAGATACCCTGAAAAAATGGTCGCATGTCAGCCGGGGGGTTACCTACTGGGAGGAAGGAAAAGATAAAAGGATCTTCATCGGTATAGGGCATCATCTCCACGCGCTCGACGCGCTGACAGGCAAGCCGGTAGCCGGTTTTGCCGACGGAGGAAAGCTGGACCTCAGAACGGGCTATCCTGACCGGGCGCTTAAAAAGTATGTAATTTCCACTACTCCGCCGGCCCTTTTCGAAAATACGCTCGTGCTCTCCGTCAGGTTGTCGGAAGATACAGATGCTGCTCCCGGCGACATCAGGGCGTTTGACGCCATGACGGGCAGGCCCATCTGGACCTTCCATACTATTCCTTACCCGGATGAGGAAGGACATGAAACATTCCCTTCAGATGCACACCTGAACAACGGAACCGGCGGCGCCAACAACTGGTGCGGTATGGCGGTCGATACCAAAAGGGGTATTGTTTTTGTGCCCACCGGATCATCTGCCTATGATTTTTATGGCGGCAACCGGGAAGGACAGAACCTGTATGCCAATTCGCTGATCGCGCTCGACATCAGGACAGGCAAAAAAATATGGCATTACCAGACCATCCATCACGATCTTTGGGACAGGGATCTTCCCGCCCCGCCCAACCTCATACAGGTGAAGCGTAACGGCAGGGTCATTGACGCGGTCGCCCAGATCACCAAACACGGCTACGTCTTTGTTTTCAACAGGGAAACCGGGGAACCGCTTTTTCCGATCGAAGAAATCCCCGTCCCTACAGACGGCCTGCCCGGGGAACATGTCTGGCCTACACAGCCTGTTCCTGCCAAGCCGGCTCCGTTTGCCAGGCAGGGACATGAGCTGACGGAAGATGATATCAATCCTTACTCGCCGAACCGGGAAGAGCTGCTCGCCACGTTCAGAAAAATCGACAAACGCCATTTTGCTCCTCCGGGACCGGAAGGCACGCTCATTTTCCCGGGTTTTGACGGCGGAGGGGAATGGGGAGGAGCTGCCGCAGACCCGCAAAACGGCATCCTGTACATAAACAGCAATGAAATGCCCTGGGTGCTGACGATGGTCACGACACCCCAGGACGTTATGCTCTCGGGCCTTAGCCCCGGAGAAAGAGTCTACGCAATCAATTGCGCCGTCTGCCACCAGAATAACCGGTCGGGCAGCGCGGAGAGCGGGTACCCTTCACTGGTCGACATCGGCAACCGGCAAACCAGGCAACACATCGACCAGATCATTTCGGGCGGGAAAGGTATGATGCCGGGATTTACGCAGCTGACCTCTGCTGAAAAGCAATCGCTCATCGATTTCCTGCTGGGCCAGGAAAAAACCGAGCTCGCAGACAACGGCGGCGTTCAGAAAAAACGGCTGCCTTACAGGTCCACGGGTTATCATAAATTCCTGGACCGGAACGGCCTGCCGGCAGTAGGCCCGCCCTGGGGTACGCTCAACGCGATAGACCTGAGCACGGGAGAATATCTGTGGAAAGTCCCGCTGGGCGAGCTGGATTCGCTAAAGGCGGCCGGTATCCCGGCGACCGGGCTGGAAAACTACGGCGGTCCGCTTGTCACTGAAAACGGGCTGCTCTTTATTGCCGCGACAAAAGACGGGAAATTCAGGGCTTTCGACCGCCATACAGGGAAACTGCTGTGGGAAACCAGGCTGCCTGCAAGCGCATTTGCCACCCCCGCCACTTACTCGTTCCGGGGGCGGCAATACGTCGTCATTGCATGCGGCGGCGAAAAGCTAGGCACCAAAAAAGGGAATAAGTACGTCGCATTTGCCTTGCCGGAGCAGCAAAAGAACTTCTAATCGCAGGGCTCGTTCGCAAAATCCTCCAGATCTTGCTTGGTTGTGCCTGTATAAAAAGTAGGGCAGCTTTTGATAAAAGCTATCACTTCTTTTTTGTAGGCTTCGCAGGCGGCTTTCCCGGGATTTTGCGAGTAGGCCACTGCCGCGTCGGTCACCTTCTGTGCGTTGGTTCCGCAGCTAAGAGGGCTAACAGGGCTTTTGCCTTTACAGCTCATTCCTAAGATGAGACCAACATAAAAAACGGATACGATAAGGTTTTTCATTTGTTTGGATAAGATCAGGTGATTGGACATGCGGACAAACATAACCTCTGCGGGGGCAGGTTTTACAAAAGATTGAGTAAAGGGTCGCATCCAATTATTAAGCGGTACTCCTCCCGTTATCAAGCGGTAACCCTCCCGTTCAGCCTTTTCCCCATTACGTAATCATTCATCCAATAGCTTCCGATCGGGACATCTTCTTCATACAAAACGGTGAAGCCCATTTTTTCATAAAAATGCCTGGCCGGGTTATAGCGATTGACGTTGAGCCTCAGTTCTACCGCCCCCTCCGATTCCGCATATGCTTCGACAGCAGTCAGCAACTGCCTTCCCGCTCCCGTACCCTGCGCAGAAGGATCAACATATATTTTATGAAGCTTGAATATCTTTTCTTCCTGTGCCGAACAAGAGGCAAACCCCAAGAGCCCGCCGGCCCGCTCCAGCAGGAAGAAGCGATGGCCTGACACGTTCATCTGCCGGGTCAATGATACGTCTGAATACAGCTCATTGAACATAAAATCACACTGCTCTTTACCGACAATATGCTCGTAAGTTACCCACCAGGTCTGTTTCTGAAGATCGATGATAGCCGGAATATCAGCCGGAGAACCACTTCTTATTGCTAATCCTGACATATTGCTTAATTTTGCCGGCTAAAGTACAGGTTTTTCATGAGCATCAGCAAACGGCCTCTCATACTGGTCACAAACGACGACGGCATCACCTCCCTGGGCATCAGAACGCTCGTTGAACTAATGGTTAGCCTGGGAGAAGTAGTGGTCGTAGCTCCTGATAGTCCCCAGTCGGGGATGGGTCATGCCATTACGATGGGCGAGCCTCTCCGTCTTTATAAAACGGACATTTTTGAAAATGTCGACGAATACGAATGCTCGGGTACCCCGGTCGATTGCGTGAAGCTGGCAAAGCACCACGTGCTCAAAGGCCGTAAAATCGACCTGGTCGTAAGCGGGATCAACCATGGAAGCAACAGCTCTATCAACGTGCTGTATTCGGGCACTATGTCGGCGGCAATAGAAGGAGCTGTGGAAGGTATTCCTTCTATAGGATTTTCGCTCTGCGACTTTAGGGAAGACGCTCATTTCGACCATGCGCGGGAAGCTATTCTGAAAATCACCAGCGAAGCGCTTGCAAACGGGATACCTAAAGGCACGGCACTCAACGTTAATATTCCGGCCTATGACAAGAAGCCACTGAAAGGCATAAAAGTCTGCCGGCAGGCCGACGCAAGGTGGCATGAAACCTTTGAGCAACGGCAGGACCCGCACGGAAGGAATTATTTCTGGATGTCGGGAGAATTCGTCAATATTGACGAAGAAAAGCCGAGTACCGACGAATGGGCATTGGAAAACGGGTTTATATCTATTGTTCCGTGCCAGTTCGACCTTACTTCATATAAAGCTATAAGCTCTGTGGGTCAATGGGACTTATAGCAAAATCTGACACAAATTATTTCCAGGCATTTTTTATTTCCTAACTCTGCTGTCTGATGGCGCTTTTAGGCAACCTTATTAAAACCGGGGTAAAGTTGGGGAACATGGTTGTTTTTCGTTCCCGCATCGACTCCGAACCGCTGCAAAGAAAATCGCTGGCGAAACTTCTGGCAAAGGCGAGAGATACTGCCTTCGGGCAGCAATATAATTTCGAGGACATCCTGGCAAAGGCGCTGTATCGCCGCGACCTGTCTTATTACGAAGCCTATAAAAAATTGCCGGTCTTTGACTATACCGCTATGCACCGCGACTGGTGGCACAGGGTGATAGAAGGGGAAAAAGACATTTGCTGGCCCGGACGCGTTAAATATTTTGCGCTGAGCTCTGGCACATCGGAAGCGGCAAGCAAGCAGATACCGGTAACGAAAGCCATGTCCAAGGCAATTCAGCGCACCAGCATACGACAAATTCTGGCGCTCGGGCAATACAGGGATCTGCCGGACGATCTCTATGAAAAAGGATTCCTGATGCTGAGCGGGAGCACCAATCTCTCCAGGATCGATCACAGGTTCGAAGGTGATCTGAGCGGTATATCCATCGGCCAGATCCCTTTCTGGTTCAAGCCGTATTACAAGCCCGGCGAAGATATTGCCCGCACGAAGGACTGGGAAACAAAGCTCAACGAAATTACAAAAGCGGCTCACAAATGGGACATCGGGTATATTGTCGGCGTCCCGGCATGGCTCCAGCTGCTGCTGGAACGCATCATTTCCCATTACAAGGTCGACAATATTCACGATATATGGCCCAACCTGAACGTGTTTGCACACGGAGGCGTCTCTTTTGAGCCTTACAGGATGGGTTTCCAGAAACTGCTGGGCCGCCCTATCCATTACATAGAAACCTACCTCGCTTCAGAGGGTTTCCTGGCCTACCAGACCCACCCGGAAGCCCGGGGAATGCAGCTCGTGCTCGACAACGGGATCTTTTTCGAGTTTATCCCTTTCAATGAGAAGAATTTCGATCCCGAAGGAAACGTGATGCCCGATCCTGAAACTTTCCTGCTTCACGAAGCAGAGGAAGGCCGGGAATACGCGGTCCTGATCTCTACCTGCTCGGGCGCATGGCGTTACCTGATAGGCGATACGGTCAAAATTGTTAACAAGCCCGGCGCGGAAATTATCATCACCGGCCGGACCAAACACTTCCTCAGCCTTTGCGGAGAGCATCTTTCGGTCGACAATATGAACAAGGCGGTAGACCTTGTCTCGGAAAAGCTGGGGATCTCCATTCCCGAATTCACCGTGATCGGGAAAAGAAACGAAAAGGGCTTTTCTCATCACTGGTATGTAGCGACCGACAGCCCGGCGGACCCGGAAACGCTGAAGGGGCTTCTCGACGAATACCTGAAAAAGCTGAATGACGACTACGTCGTGGAGCGGAAGCATGCGCTCAACGAGATTACGGTCACTCCGCTCCCGGTGAAAGCATTTTACGGCTGGATGGAAAGCCGGGGAAAGATGGGAGGTCAGAACAAATTTGCCAGGGTTTTGAAAAACAAGCAGGTAGAGGAATGGGAGGAGTATCTCCGGGCCCACAATTTCCCGGTAGCCTAGTTTAGGGTCTACCGGCGGGTCTTTCATACAAAACCTGCATCCAAGGCAACATTTTGCGCTTCGGTTTTGTTTAGAATATAGTGTTGTGTCTATAATCCGGCCATAGAGATGCTGAAACCTGCGCTTGTCAGAATCCTGCTTATGATCACGCTCTGTCCCGTCGTTTCCTGCGGACAGAGCAACAGACATACGGCTAAAAATCCTAAGAAAATGAACAAGGAAGAAACGATCGTGAAAAGCGATGCTGAATGGAAACAGCAGCTTACACCCGAACAATATTACGTTCTGCGGGAAAAAGGGACCGAACGGCCTTTTACCGGCAAGCTCCTGATGAACAAGGAAAACGGCGTTTATAAATGCGCCGGCTGCGGGGCCGTACTTTTCTCGTCCGACAGCAAATTTGACTCCCATTGCGGCTGGCCGAGCTTCGACCGTGAAATTGCAGAAGGAAAGATCAACGAGCACCGGGATACTTCGCATGGGATGATAAGGATAGAGATTACCTGTGCAAAATGCGGGGGGCACCTGGGTCATGTTTTTGACGACGGTCCAACCGACACCGGGCTCCGCTACTGCGTCAATTCGCTGTCGCTGGAGTTTGTGAAGTCGGATAAGTAGGTCGTGGTAGTCGCCACAGGCGACAGAATAGTGCTTCGGGACTGCAGGTCCCGAAGAGCGGGGTGGTCAACTTTCCACTATATTTGTACCCGGAATCAGTAAAATCCCTTTTCGGGTGGGGTGTACCCGATCGGACAGAAATGGAAGACAAACCTTATCGCGTACTGCTTTATTATAATTATACCCGTATCGATAACGCCGACGAATACCGCGACCAGCACCACCTGTTCTGTGTTGAAAACAACCTGCTGGGGCGTGTCATTATTTCGAAGGAAGGATTGAACGGCACTGTTTCGGGACTTGCCGGCGACTGTGAGAAATACATGCGGTTCATCCTGGATGATCCGAGGTTCTCCCGGACGCAATTCAAAGTGGAGCACCACGATAAGCATACATTTCATAAGCTTCATGTCAGGGTGAAGGACGAGATCGTCAACTCCGATCTGCCCGTAGATCCCACCGTACGCACCGGGAAGCACCTGGAGCCTTCTGACTTCAGAGCCATGATCAACGATCCCGATGTTGTGCTGATCGACATGCGCTCGAACTATGAGCACCAGCTCGGGAAATTCAAAGGGGCCGTTACATTCGACATGGAAAACCTGCGGGAGCTGCCCGGCCACATCGACGAGATAGCCCACCTCAGGGACAAAAAGATCGTCACCTACTGCACGGGAGGCATCAAATGCGAAAAGGCCAGCGCCTACCTGATTGACCAGGGCTTTACCGATGTCTACCAGCTGCATGGCGGCATCATCCGCTACGGGCTAGAGGAAGGCGGGGAGAATTTCGACGGCAAATGCTATGTCTTCGATAACCGCGTTGCGGTTGACGTCAACCGCGTAAACCCGGAGACTATTTCCACATGCTATGTCTGCGGCACGCCGAGCGGCAGGATGGTCAACTGCGCCAATGCCGAATGTAACAGGCACGTTCCGATCTGCGAAGCCTGCAGCGACAGGCTGGACGGCGCCTGCTCGGAAGCTTGTCAGCATCACCCGGCCAAAAGACCCTACGACGGACGAGGCTACTACCCTACCCCGAGCAATAACTATACACCTTTGCAGGGTTTCAGGAGCAGGAAGAAGCAGCTGAAAGCGCTAAAATAAAAACGCTGTAAATACTCAGATACCATACCTGAACAGGTTTTTAAGCCTGAGATAAAGGGGCAGGTCATAAAAGCGTTTAAAGGCCCTTATCACCGCCTGATCGGGTTGAAGGTCTGCTTCTATCCGTACGTCCTCCCGGTTCATTTCCACATCGTAGGCGCGGGTGCTGAAAGTAAAATTGGTCCCGCTGCCGTCAGTTCCGATATTCTTTACCTTGGACCTGACGGGGTAAACGCCATATGCCCCCTGCACTGCATGCGCGGCACACCATCTCACGGCCCATGAATCAATTACGCCGGTTTGCTGCTTATACAGCATCGGCCAGAGATCGCTGCCGCCTTCCAGGAATTGTCTTTTCAGGCGGGGATCGTTCAGTAATTGCCTATAATGCGCATCGCCCCAATCGACGGCAGACCACCTGTCGGCCCAGGTGCCCCACCCCCAGGAGCTTGCGCGGGGAACAAGACAAAAGTCTTTCGTATAGCCCGCAGGCACCCGGAAGGGAGGAGCGTATGCCGTTACCGAGAAAATATCCTGCCTTGGCTGGTAAGCATCCAGCAGGCGGTTCATGACCGCCAGGAAATCGGGCGTCGTCACCAAGTCGTCTTCCAGGACGATCACTTTGCCGTACTCATTCACTACACCGGTTACCTCTTCGATTACTGACCGGGACAGGCCCCGGTTGCGTTCCGATTCTGCTATGGAAACGTTGCCGAAACCGTCTATAGAGCGGATGTACCTCCGCACTTCTAACACCCGCTCCCGGTCCTGCTCTCCCCTGGGGCCATCGGAAAAAACGAACAGCCTGCTTCGCTGCGCAAGCGCGTTGGCTCTCAAAGCCTCAATCGTCTGCCTCAGATGACCGGGCCGGTTAAAGCAAAAAACCACGACGGGAGCCAACTGGTCTTTCATACCCGCGCTCCGGGTTTTACCGCATCCGCAATCAGCGACGTATAGCCCAGCTTACCATCCCGGTTCCTGTCGTCAAAACGGGCCGAGCGCTTCACCATACCGTCTGCGGCATCCCATTCCGCCTGGTGAAAGACGCCCGCTTCATCATGATATTCCAAAAGCTTTGTCTCAAAGCCGGCATCCGCCAGCGCCGCCGACATCAGCTGGTAATTATACAATATTTTGTGATCGTCGGCGCCTTGCCCCCATCCCCCCGGCCTTACCATTTCAATATAATCCGGCGACGCGTGAAAACCATCCGGAACCGCTACCCGCAGAAATCCCCCGGGCTTCAGGTAGCGGAAGCAATTGCTGAAAGCCAGCTTTCCCTGTTCGGGAGTGAGATGTTCCCAGACATGCTCCGCCAGGATGATGTCTATGGACCCCGGCCGAAAATACTTTTCCCAGTTCTCCTTCTTTAATATGTCCAGCGTGTTGATGTCGGTATGTATCCAGCCGGGGAAAAACGTATAGCAGGAGCCTATCACCAGCTTTACCGGCTTTTTTTTTGAATAGGTCCTCAACTGCCATAAGCTGTAGGGCTTTTGCAGGTACGCCACCCAGATTTTCTGAAAAATATTCATCTGTATAAAAAGGTTTAAGCTGTTAGCCGCCAGGTGTCAGGTATTTATCGAAAGCGGCCTGAAAGGCTTGACAGCTCATGGCTATTTGGTTATACCGCTACAAAAATGCGAATTTACTGCCACAGTCCCTGCACTCAATTAAAAACAGCAGGCATGTCGGAAGCCGGTAAGCGCTCTATCCTGTAAAAATCGTATTTTCGCGAGTCGAAAGGATTTGCTTTCGCAAACACAAATTATTTCCGCCTGTGGGCATTATCATAAGACAGAGCCTGAAAGCAAGCTTCGGCTTTTATCTCGGTGCGTTGATCGGGATTATCAACCAGATGTTCGTTTCAACGCATTTCATGAGTGTAGAGCAGCTTGCTATCTCGCGGCTGCTGATCGAAAATGCGATACTATTTGCTACTTTCTCCCATCTGGGCGCCCCGTTTATCGCAGATAAGTTCTTCGGCTATTTCCGTGACGACCAGGAACAGCATCACGGGCTGTTTGTCTTCCTGACCGGGCTTCCATTGATCGGCGGCGGGGTGTTCACCCTGATCTACCTGCTTTTCACACCGGCCATCAAAGGCTATTTTTCCGAACACTCCCCCCTTCTTGTCAACTACCACTACCTGATCATTCCTTTTACTTTTCTCTGGACCTACATCCTGGTACTGGAGTCATACTGCCGGAACCATTCCCGCATCGCCATTCCCAGCTTCATCAGGGAAGTTTATTTCAGGCTTGCCAATGTCCTTTTGATCCTGATGTTCGGATGGGGCTGGTACAATTTTGACATGCTGCTTTACCTGATCCTGGCTGCCTATGTCATGGCGATATTCGAGCTGATCTTCTACATTTCAAAGCTCGGCAAGCTCTATATAAAATGGCCGGGCAGGAAAAAATTCAGCGGGAGCCAGGTGAAGGCAATGCTGGGCTACGGGGCTTTTACTCTTTTGGGAGGACTGGGAGTCAATATTATCCTCACCATCGATAGGTCGATGCTTGCCGGCGAAGAAGGGCTTGTCAGCGCCGGTATCTTCATTATCGCATCTTATATCGCAGGCATCATCGAAATCCCGAAAAAAGCGATCTCGCAAATCTCGATTCCCTACCTGTCAGACGCTCTGCGGCTCGGAAATCACCGCGAAGTCAGGCAGCTGACGCAAAAATCGGCCCTTCACCAGCTGCTGGTCGGGGGAATCTTCTTCCTGATCCTCTGGGTCAACATCGACGAACTTTTCCGGTTTCTACCGAAAGGAGATACTTATGCAGGCGGTAAATACGTTGTTCTCCTGATTGGTGTCGTGAAGTTATTCGATATAGGCACAGGGCTCAATACGGAAATCATTCTGTATTCCAGGTATTTCAGATGGTCTACTGTCCTTATCGTTTCGGCAGCTGTCGCGTCGTTTTTACTGAACCTGGCGCTCATTCCCACGCTGGGATACAACGGAGCTGCCCTTGCAACGGCCGCTACGACGTTCGGGCTGTCTGCCAGCAAATTGGGTATGGTATGGAGCAAATTCAGGATGCAACCTTTTACTATGGCAACTCTTAAACTCCTGATCGTTTTCGGAGTATTATATGCGCTCACGCTTCCTTTCGAAGCTACTTTCGAAAACCCGGTCCACGCCCTGGCGATGATCGTTATAAAATCAGGCGTGCTTTTAACAGCTTTCGCCGTTACGGTCTACATGCTTAACATTTCACCCGATGCAAACCAGCTCTTAAAAGAGCTTTTGCTGAAGCTACAGGGAAATAAGCTATCGAAGCGTGATTCTGAATAATTAATGATGAGAAAGATAAAGAACATGATCTGGTCATTCCTGGACCGGATCGGGATCGGCGGATATGTATCGCTCCATATGGACAGCGCGTTGAAAAAATACGGATGGCTCAGAAGCTATCGTGAAAAACAGTCTGTCGACGAAGACGGCAACCCGGTTCCGTGGTATACTTACCCGTTTACGAAGTTTATCAGGACACGGCTGCGGCCCGATTTTACGGTATTCGAATACGGATCCGGAAATTCGACCTTCTGGTACGCCGGCCTGATATCCTCTATTACAGCTGTAGAACATGAACGAGAATGGTTTGAGTTCATGAAGCCCAAACTCCCCCGCAATGCGAAAATCATCTATCGCGAACGGGGCGCCGGATACATCCGGGCAGTAGGCGAAGAAGACACAAGATACCAGATGATCATAGTAGACGGGCGCGACCGGGTCAAAAGCGCTTTATATGCCGTTGAATACCTGACAGACGACGGGGTGCTGATACTTGACAATTCCGAGCGCGACTGGTACCGGATGGCGAAAGATTACCTCAGGCAAAAGGGCTTCAGAAGCATTGATTTTAGCGGCATGGTACCGATTGTACCGATCGAATCCACTACTTCCGTCTTTTACAGGGAAAACAATTGTCTCGGCATCTGAGCAGGATGCTCATTGGATCCACTCCACAGTATGTCCCTTTCCCTGGAAGACAAAGCTTCCGCCAGCAGTCTTCCCTAAAAGGCACTTCCCCAGCGGGGACAGCGCCGAGACCACCAGCACCTTCCCGCCGGCGGTTTCAATGGCGCCCAGGCTAACCGCGATCAATATCTTTCCGAAAGAAGTTCCCACCAGGCTGCCCGGCTGCACCTGCCCGGAAGGAGCGGCAGCTTTCTCTATCCGCTCAAGCAGGGCCAAGTCCTGCATGATCTGGTGGTACCGCCCGGCGTACATATCCCGGTCGAGCTGGGCCATGGCGCGGCCTGTCTCGTATTTATCACCCATGCTGCTTTTACCTTCCGAATTGGCCGCATCCTGGGCTGCATCCATCGCTGCCTTAGCTTCCGCGGCAAGTTCCGATACCCTGAGCTTTACGATGCCCAGCAGGTTCTCTTTTTCTGTCATTTAATTATCTGTCAGTGCTTTAGGAGCCATTCCAGCGGAAGGGCCGGTTCAAAATTGAAAATTCGGGCCCAATAATACAAAAACCGTGACGGCCGCCATCAATAAGAAAGCAGCAGCCTATAGCCCGAATCTGCGGTTTTTATGTAATAAAATTTTAATATTACGGTATTACAGGAAATTTTATTCCACTGCTAGCTATTCTATCTTCCCATACGTTTAAGGTTGTTTTTTTATGGCCTCTATCCCGGACTCTCCTTCTTCCCTCAAAAAAGTGCTAAAACCCATACATTTGTGGGCCATCGCCGTAGGCCTGGTCATTTCCGGCGATTATTTCGGATGGAACTACGGATGGTCTACCGCCGGGACGGTGGGATTTCTCATCGCTACCATCGTCATCACGATCCTGTACGTAACTTTTATATTCAGCTTCACCGAGCTGACCACCATGATACCCCAGGCTGGTGGGCCTTTTTCATATGCTGAAAAAGCACTTGGCCCGTTCTGGGGCCTCGCCGCCGGCTATGCGACGCTTATAGAGTTCCTGCTCGCTCCGCCGGCCATCGCTTTCGCGCTCGGAAGCTACGTCCACTTTCTCTATCCCAACATTCCGGTCCTTACTTCTGCCATCGCCAGCTATGTCATCTTTACGATCATCAATCTCCTGGGTGTAAAGGAGTCCGCCACGTTTACGCTTTTCATTACCATCCTGGCCGTGGGAGAGCTGCTGCTTTTCATGGGGATCGTCGTCCCAAGCTTTGAAATGGAGAACTTCGTCAAAGATGCATTCCCCCTCGACTGGGGCGGTATCTTTGCAGCCATACCTTTCGCCATCTGGTTTTACCTGGCGATTGAAGGCGTCGCAATGGTGGCTGAAGAAGTCGACGAGCCGCGGAAAAATATCCCGAAAGGGTATATCTACGGGATTGCGACCCTTGTGCTCCTGGCAATGGGCGTCATGATCTTTACCGGAGGGGCTGCCGACTGGCGAAAGCTCAGCAGCATAGACTACCCGCTGCCGGAAACGATAGCCCTCGTTCTGGGCAAGAGCAACCCGCTGACGAAGATTTTCGCCAGCATAGGCCTGTTCGGACTGATCGCCTCCTTTCATAGCATCATGTTCGGCTATTCCAGAGAAATTTTTGCCATGGCCCGGGCAGGGTATCTTCCGAAGACCCTTTCGCGCCTGCACCCGAAATTCCGCACCCCTCATTGGGCTTTGCTCGCCGGAGGCGGCGTAGGGCTTCTTTCCCTGCTGACAGGAACCACCGGCCAGGTCATTACCTTATCGGCCATAGGGGCCGTAGCGATGTATGTCATCAGCATGATCAGCCTGTTTGTGCTCAGGAAAAAAGAACCTCACGCCGACCGGCCGTTCATCACCCCGTTCTATCCCTGGTTTCCCGGGATCGCGCTGGTACTTTCCGTATTTTCGCTCTTTGCCATAGCCTGGTTCAACCCCTTTGAAACCGGCATCTTCCTTGGACTGCTGGTATTGTTCCTCCTGGGCTACAGATTTTTCAGACAACCCCGGCTTCCGGAAACAGAGCCCGGGTCCGAAAGCAACCTGCCCGGTTGACATGACCGGAGAAAAATCTTACATTACGCACTATCCGGTTTAAGTGGTTCAATGAAATGAACCTAAACCCCGGTCTGCCCGTTATTCATAAAACCAAATCGTGATCAATGGAAAAAAAGCCGGCTCCTGATTTAGCTGACGACATAGAAACCAAGCTGGAATTGGCCGACAGGATGGCTGTCGAACGCACTAAGTTATCAAACGAGCGGACATTTTTATCTTACCTGAGAACTACCCTGGCGCTGCTTGGGGCCGGCGTAACCATCATACGCCTGGATGTTCTGGAGAAAGTATACGATCTGGGCGTGATCTGCCTGGCCCTGGCCCCGGTCATACTTGCATTCGCCATATACCGGTTCATATACAACCGCAGGCGCTTCAACAGGTTTTTCACTAATTCAAAATAAAGGTAAGGGAATCGCCGGTTTTGTTTGCCGGAAGCTTCACCGGGTTCTATTTTTCCAAGAATCGGTCGGGTCGGTTTGCAAATGAGTCTAAAATAGCGCGAAATTTAGGGCTCAATTTCATCTTCAGATGGCACCCCAACAAAAACTGATTATACTGGGTGGTGGCGAAAGCGGCACCGGAGCGGCACTTCTTGGCAAATCGAAAGGCTTTGATGTATTCCTGTCAGATAAAAGTGCTCTTCAGGAAAAATACAGGAATCTCCTGATCGGCAATGACATCCCTTTTGAAGAAGGCGGGCACAACGAACCGGTTGTCCTGGCGGCGGACCTGGTGATCAAGAGCCCGGGCATACCTGACGACGCCGACCTGGTCATTAAATTGAACAAAAAGGGGATCCCGGTCATTTCCGAGATCGAGTTTGCGAGCCGCTATACTGCTGCCAGGCTCATTGCGATCACCGGGAGCAACGGTAAAACCACCACGGCGCTTCTGACCTACCACCTGCTCAGGTCGGCAGGCTTTTCCGTAGGACTGGCCGGGAATATCGGCGAAAGCTTCGCACGGCAGGTACTGGAAAAGGATTTCGATTTCTACGTGCCCATCAAAACCGTCCTCCA
>MEDT01000108.1 GCA_001724175.1 Cytophagaceae bacterium SCN 52-12
TTTTCTGCATTTCGCAGTATTTGAACATAAACCGGGTAAGCTCACTCCAATAGTAGGCGCTGTCTTTGATACCCGTATTGATAAAAAAGTGAAGCATCTTCAGGTTAAAGCGCGGGTTAGGTTCGATTTTCTCCTTGTAAAGAGAGAGCACATCGTTGTAACGTATACCAAGCCGGGAGGTATAAAAAGCGAAGTTCGGCTCCTCATCGGTCGCAATCCGGATCCCGAAATTGACCGTTTCGGCGTTTGTCAGCTGCTCATACTCCTCGATCTCCTTCAGGTTATCGAGAATGGGAATGGCGTTGAAGCCTTCGTTGATGAGCTCGCTGAGGTACTGTGTATAAAGCGGCCTCTTGAAGCCGTTGGCCAGTATAAAGGTCGATTTGTTGACATGCCCTGTCCTGTACAGCTCCCTGATGATGGGGATATCGAAAGAGGATGACGTCTCTATATGGATATTATGCTTTAAAGCTTCCTCGAGCACGAAACTAAAGTGGGAAGACTTGGTACAATAGCAATAGGTATAAGTCCCTTTGTAATTGTGCCGTTTAAAGGCATTCCGGAACAACATCCGGGCATTTTCGATATGTTCTCCTATTTTCGGCAAATAGGTCAGCTTCAGCGGCGTACCGTGCTCGTTGATGATATCCATCAACGGTACATTGTTGAACAGCAACTGGTTATCTTCCACGTTGAACTCCATCGTGGGGAACTCGAAGGACTGCTGAATCAGATCAATGTAACTTTTCATTGGCTATCTAAATCTAAAAAGACGAAAAAAACACTTTCAAAAAATACCGTTGAGCCGCTTTGCCCGCACCTCGGTTACCTTCTTTTACCACCTGTCAAAAAAGAGCTCGAAATTGGATATAAATACCAAATTTTACAAATGTGAAACATTTTACTTTTAGCGATCCCCGCCTGGTCCTTCCAGGAGCCTTTTACCCTGCCGCGGGTCCCGGTAGAGCCAGTGTCGGGAGATCCGGGCAACAAGCGCCCGCCACTTTTCTCTAACATAGTTTATATAAAAAAAATGCAAACATCTGTTCTTTCTTATCCCAACTTTCCCGGGCAGGCGGCGCCGCGCTCCACCGTTCGCCCGGAAAGCGTTGAAAACCTTATTGATTCAACTTGCCATAGGGCAAGAAATAACCTTCATACCTTGTAAAGAAAAAAATAATATGAAAACTTTGCGGGCTGAAAAAGTAAAAAGCCCGCTTATCCGTCACCACAAAAAATACAAATCCATTATTACTATGTCATTCAAGAGCTACTTCTACCTGGCAGTCCGGTTACGATAGTCTCCGGGCAGCGCCGTACCCGCTCCGGCGAGGAGACCTGGTAACAATTCCAACGTCATTCCGGTTCACTATCTATGGTAACCGGCTGGTCTATCATAAAACTAAATTATATGAAATCTTACCATTACTGTCTGCTTGCCATTACGGCTCTCCTGGCCGCGATGCAGCCGGCGATGGCGCAGGATGCCTTCTCGCTAGAGGAAGCCGTCCAGTATGCCATCCAGCAAAACATCAATATCCGCAATGCGCGGCTTGAGACCGTAGCCGCCGAAGCCAAAATCGGGGAAACAAGGGCCATAGGATTGCCCCAGCTAAGCGGGAATTTCGGGTATACCAACAACATTATCATCCAGAAATTCATCGTACCGGCCAGTACATTCAACCCGGGAGCGCCGGAAGATTCGCCTCCCATGATACTTGACTTCGGCATCAAAAACACGGGGATGTTTGGCGTCAACTGGAACCAGCTGCTGTTCAACGGCTCCTATTTTGTAGGCTTGCGTGCGGCGGCGACCTATCGCGAGCTGGCGCAAAAAGGAGTGGAGCAGACGGCTGTCGGCGTAGCTGAGGCAGTGCACAAAGCCTATTATTCGGTCCAGGTAGCCGAGCAGCAATCGGAAATCCTCCATCTCAACATCGACCGGCTCGACACCATGCTGAGGGAGACAAAAGCCTTGTACGAGAGCGGATTTGTCGAGAAGATCGACATCGACAGAATAGAAGTGCAGCGGAATAACCTGGTAACAGAAAAACAGAAGGTTGCGAACCTGATCGAATTGAGCAAAGCCTTGCTGAAGTTCCAGATGGGAATGCCGCAGAGCTCGGCGATTACGCTTACCGACAAGCTGGATCCCAATCTCAGCCTGGATGAATTCAGGGCCCTGGCAGGCGACCAGGAGCAGGCCGTTTATGCCAACAGGATCGAGCACTCTCTCCTTTCTACCCAAGGCAAGCTTGCCGACCTCGATATCCGGAACATCAGGAGCGGCTATCTCCCGGTTATCAGCGCTTCGCTCGGTTACGGTCATAACAACGGCCGGACAGGGTTCGGAGAGCTTTTTTCGACCAAATGGTTTAACAACGCTGCGTTTAACCTCAATCTCCAGCTCCCGATCTTCGACGGTATGTCCAAGCACTACCAGCTACAGCAAAAGCGTATCGCGCTCGATAAGATCAACAATAACCGCGCGCTGCTGGAACAGTCGATAGACCTCGAGGTAAAGCAGGCCAATGTAAACCTGACCAACTCGCTCGAAGCGCTTGTGACCCACCAGCGCAACATCGACCTGGCCAAAGAGGTAGTCCGGGTTTCTAAAATCAAATACCAGGAGGGAGTAGGCTCCAACATCGAAGTGATCAATGCCGAGTCATCGCTGAAGGAGGCGCAGACCAACTATTTTGCCGCGCTTTATGACCTGCTGATAGCAAAGGTAGACCTTCAGAAAGCACGCGGAGAGCTGTATACTTCACAAAAATAATCTTCAGGGCCGGTCCGTAGGATTGCCTTCAAAAAACTATAATTCACGAAAATCATGTTACGTCAAGCTATAATTTTACCTGTCGTTCTAGTGCTCGCCGCCTGCGGAGGCTCCAAAAAGGAAGGGCTGGAGGCTAAAAAAGAGGAACTGGCCAACCTGAAAACCCAACAGACCGAGATCGGGCAGCAGATCAAAGCTCTGGAAGCCGAGATCGCGAAGCTGGATACCACCAGGAAAGCCGAGAGCAGGGTGAAGCTCGTTACCGTAAGTCCCCTGCAGCCCCGGGAGTTTAAGCGCTACATCGAGCTGCAGGGCACCGTCGACGCCAAAAACAGCGTGATGGTCACTCCTAAAACGCCGGGCGCCGTAACGGCTATGTATGTAAAAGAAGGCGATTTTGTCAATGTCGGCTCGACTATTGCCAAGATCGACGACAGTATCCTGCGCGAAAGCATTGAAGAATTGAAGACCCAGCTTGCGCTGGTCAATACCCTTTTTGAAAAGCAGGAATCGCTCTGGAACCAGAAAATAGGAACGGAAATCCAGTACCTGCAGGCGAAAAACAACAAAGAAGCGCTGGAGAAAAAGCTGGTCACGCTTCAGGCGCAGCTTTCCCAGTCCAATATCACCTCGCCGATCGCCGGTACCGTCGACCTGGTCAACATCAGGATAGGCGAGATGGCCCAGCCCGGGCTCGGGGTCGTCAGGGTAGTCAACCTCTCTAATCTTAAAGTAGTGGCCAAAATTGCCGATTCTTACGTGGCCAGCGTCAAAAAAGGCGACGAGGTCATCGTGAAGTTCCCTGACCTGCAGCGGGAATATACCGCCCGGATATCTTTCGTGGGCACGACGGTCGACCCGCTTTCCCGCACATTTATGATCGAGGCCAATCTTCCGGCCACCAAAGACCTGAAACCCAATATGATGGCGCAGGTACAGGTTAACGACGCTACCCGCAAAGATGCGCTGGTAGTCGACCAGAACCTCGTACAGAATACGGAAAAAGGCAAGGTGGTCTTCGTAGCGGTCGCCAGGGGGAACGAAAAGGTAGCAGAAGCCAAAGTGGTGGAAACCGGCCTTTCCTACAACGGCAAAATTGAAATACTGAGCGGGCTGACCGCGGGTGATATGCTGATTACACAGGGTTACCAGGAGGTAGTCGACGGCCAGGCAGTATCGTACTAGCCCACGTCCCTTCCCTGAGACCATTAAATATAGATTTGTATGAAATTTCACGAATACAAAACCCTGGGCTTTACGAACTGGTGTGTGGAAAACAGGACCACGGTCTACATTTTCACGTTCATCATCGCGCTTGCGGGCTTTATGGTGTACAACAACCTGCCCAAAGAGCAGTTTCCCGACATCAAGATCCCGCAGATATATATCAACACGGTCTATTTCGGAACTGCGCCCGCCGACATCGAAAATACGATCAACAAGCCGATCGAAAAGCAGCTCAAATCGCTCAACGGCGTCAAAAGAATAAAATCTAACGCCCTTCAGGACGTTTCGGTAATCCTCGTGGAGTTTGTCCCGACCGTCCGCGTAGAAGATGCGCTCCAGCGGGTCCGCGACGCGCTCGACAAGTCCAGGACCGATCTCCCGCAGAATCTCGACAGCGGTCCGACCGCCCAGGATGTCAATTTCTCGGAGTTTCCTATCATGAACGTCAACATGGCGGGGGATTTCTCCCTGAAGCAGCTGAAAGAGTTTGCCGAAGATCTCCAGGACGGCATCGAAGCGCTGCCGGAAATTACCCGTGTCGATATATTGGGTGCGCTCAACCGCGAGATCCAGATCAACGTCGACCTGCCGAGAATGCAGGCGACCGGGCTGTCATTTTACGACATCCAGGCTGCCCTCCAGGGAGAAAACATCAACATCTCCGGGGGTGAGCTGAACGTGTACGGCGTCAGGAGGACGCTTCGCGTGAAAGGCGAGTATACTGATGTAAACGAAATGGCCAACATGCGCATCCGGAGCGCGACCGGCGCGGTGATACGGCTGGGAGACGTAGCGGAAGTAACCGACAGCTTTGAAGAGCAGCAGGACTTCGCCCGTCTCGACGGAAAATCCGTTATAACGCTTAACGTCATCAAGCGGTCGGGTGAAAACCTGGTCGACGCGTCCGACAAGATACAGGAAGTGATCGACGAGTATAAGGAAAACCGCTTTCCCGGGGCGCTGGATATCAAGATCACCGCCGACCAGTCGGTGCAGACGCGCGCCGATATCCACGACCTGATCAACACCGTCATACTCGGGTTTATTTTCGTGGTATGTGTGCTGATGTTTTTCATGGGAGTGCGCGATGCCATTTTCGTCGCGATGGCGGTGCCGCTTTCGGCCCTGGTAGCCTTCGTGCTGATGCCGATCATCGGTCCCGTATTCGGCACCGACTTCACCCTCAATACCATCGTTCTCTTTGCATTCCTGCTGGGAATAGGGCTCGTGGTAGACGACGCCATCGTGGTGATCGAGAATACGCACCGGCTGTTCAACCAGCACAAGGACTGGACCATCCAGCAGGCGGTGAAAGCGGCAGCCGGGGAGGTATTTATCCCCGTATTGTCCGGAACGCTCACCACCATCGCGCCCTTTGTGCCCCTGCTGTTCTGGGTCGGGATAGTCGGCGAATTCATGAAATTCATGCCGCTCACGCTGATCATTACGCTGGGCGCTTCGCTGTTCGTAGCATATGTCATGAACCCGGTGTTCGCGGTATCGTTTATGGGCAGGCATGCGGAAGAAAAGGCCAACTACGATTTCAGCTTCAGAAGCATCAGGCGGCCGGTGATCATCCTGGCAGCCGGCGCCCTGCTGGGCTACCTGATCGACCGCGGGATCGGGAACTTCCTTATCTTCATCCTGGCCCTCTTCCTTTTCAATCATTATTTCCTTACTCCGAAAGTCCTGCTTCCCTTCCAGGAAAGGCTCCTGCCCGCGCTCAAAAACGGCTACGGACGCCTGATCAGGTGGCTGCTCGTAGGATGGAGGCCGGTCTGGGCAATCGTCTGCATGGTGGGTTTGTTTTTCCTGACTTTCTTTATCGTGGCAATCGCCAAGCCCGAAGTGGTATTTTTCCCGAGCGGCGATCCCGACTACGTATACGTGTACAACAAAATGCCGGTCGGTACCGACGCCGTCGTGACGGATTCGCTTACCAGGATCATCGAGCAGCGGGTATTCGATGTCCTTGAGAAGGAAGACGCCATGGGCATCGTCAACTCCGTCATCGCCAACGTAGGTAAAAATGCGGGCGATCCCTACAACCCCGACCGCTCGGCCACTCCCCACAAGTCTAAAGTAACCGTAGCTTTTGTATACGGTACCGAAAGGGGCGGCAAATCTACCGAAGTCATCCCGAATAAAATCAGGGATGCGGTCGTCAATATCCCGGGTACGGAAATATCGGTAGAAAGAGAGGCGGTAGGCCCTCCTACGGGGAAACCGATCTCTATCGAAATCAGCGGCGACGAGTTCGACGTGCTCCAGAAGCTCGAAAAAGACGTGCTGAAGGCAATCGAGCAATCGGGCATAGAAGGGATAGACCAGCTGCGCTCCGACCTCGTCACGAACAAGCCGGAGATCGTCATCGATATCGACCGGGAAAAAGCCCAGCGCGAAGGGATCAGCTCCCAGCAGATCGCGATGGCGATCCGGACCAGCCTCTTCGGGCTTGAAATTTCCAAGTTCCGCGACGACAAGGACGAATACCCCATCATGCTGCGCCTTAAGAAAGACGACCGCGAGAATATCGAGAAGCTTTTAAGCCTCAACATCGTATACCGCGATATGAACATGGGCGGGGCGCTTCGCCAGGTACCTATTACCTCGGTCGCCGATATCAAATACTCGACTACTTTCAGCCAGATCAACCGGAAGGATCAGCGAAGGATCGTAACCCTGGGCTCGGACGTGGTGCCCGGATACAATGCAAACGTTATCGTGGGCCAGATCAACCAGCTGATCTCCGGGATGGAGATCCCCAACGGCTATACCATTTCCATGGGCGGCGAGCAGGAAGAGCAGGCCGAATCCATGGCCTTCCTGGGGACTGCATTTTTAGGCGCGGTATTGCTGATCTATCTCATCCTGGCTACGCAGTTCAACTCGGTGGTGAAACCTTTCATTATCTTTTTCACCATCCTGCTTTCCCTCATAGGCGTGTTCCTCGGGTTCGTGATCTTCAACAAGGAATTCTCCGTCATCATGTCGGGGGTAGGGATGATCGCCCTTGCGGGTATCGTGGTGAAGAATGGTATCCTGCTGATAGAGTTTATCGATGAGCTGAGGGATCGCGGCGTTCCGATGCGCGAAGCCGTCATCGAAGGCGGGGCGATAAGGCTTACGCCCGTTCTGCTGACCGCTTCGGCCGCAGTGCTGGGGCTGATACCGCTGGCATTCGGTATTACGGTCGATTTTGTCGGCCTGTTCCGTGACCTTTCCCCTGACCTGATCATCGGCGGGCCAAGCGCGGTATTCTGGAACATCCTCGCCTGGACGATCATTTTCGGGCTTACCTTCTCGACCGTGCTTACCCTCGTGCTGGTACCGTGTATGTACTACGTTAACGAAAGAATACGCGACAAATGGTTCCGCAAAAAGACTGAGGAGGTCGCTTAGGCAGCCCTATCGGGCATGGAATACCCCGGGGAGAAGCAGGACATCTGCCTTTTCCCGGGGTATTTTTTTTCTTTATCGGAAAACCGGTATCAATTTGTTAACTTATTGATAATATTAACTTTACATACGCGTTCGATATTTATTTTTTTGAAAATATGCAGCCGGCAGAATCCCGGCCCCTAACCTGTTCCTATATGAGCCAGATTACTACATTTGATACCTTTTCCGAACTCGCGGGAAAGGCCCTGACCTGCCTTTATGAGACCGGCAGCCAGAAGAAAACGCTGTTTGTATTCTTTTCGACAGTATTATGTTCTGTAATCGCGGAGGCGGCCGTCCCTCCGGTCCGGATCACGGAATTCATGTACAACGGTTCGGAATTCATCGAGTTTACCAATGCAGGCGACCTGCCGGTCGATATGACCGGGTGGAGCTTCGATGACGACAGCCGCGTTCCCGGTTCGGTCAGCCTGGGCGCTTTCGGGATCATCCAGCCGGGTGAGTCGGTGATCCTGTCTGAATCTCCGGCAGAAGAGTTCAGAGCGCACTGGAACCTGTCCGGCCAGGTAAAAATTATAGGCGATAACGACAACAATCTTAGCAGGAACGACGAAATCAATCTTTTCGATGCCACTGGCGCCCTGGTCGACCGGCTGACCTTCGGCGATCAGAATTTCCCGGGTACGCCCAGAACCCATGAACACAGCGCATGGGTCGGGGCAGATGCGCTGGGAGAAAATAATATAGCCGGATGGACCCTTTCCTCGTCAGGCGACGCCGAAGGATCATTTGCTTCCACGGACGGGCAATATGGCAGCCCGGGAAAAAGTACGCGCTCGAATGCCCTTCCTGTTACGCTTGTCTCTTTCACTGCAACCCTTAGTGAAACTGCCGTAGATCTGAGGTGGGTAATCGCCGACTACGAAGAAGGCGTCGTTTTCGATATACAACGGTCTTACGACGGGTACCGGTTTGAAACGATACACCAGGTACCATTGGTCAGCGACCGGCACGGGTTCTTCTTCCGCGATGAAAACCCGGCGCCCGGCAGACAGCTCCTGTATTACCGCCTGGGCGTTACCGGCAAGGACGGGAAGACGGAGTTCTCGGCCATCAGGTCTGTCGAAACAGACCGGCCCGGCGAAATGATCTCACTATACCCCAACCCGGCTGTAAACGGAGCGCTCACCGTAAAAACACCTGAGAAGGCAGCTGTCAGTCTGAAAGTATACAACAGCCTCGGTATGGAGCAGCGCCGTATCGAATTCAGGGAAAACACGTCGTTTGAAACCTCGGACTGGCCTTCAGGGACATACCTGCTGCATTTTACCACCCGCAGCGGACAACAATTCAGGAGGACGCTGGTAGTGATAAATTAACGGGCTAAAGCGTTTTATTTCATCGGAATGAGGGTGTTCACTACGTTCTCATTTTTTATTTTCCGGGCAATCTTTCCTGCTGATCCGGCAACATTTTCTTAATTTTCTGCAAATAAAGCCTCACCGGAAACACAGCCCTTTAGCATGCACAGGACATTATCTTTTGTTGCCCTCATACTTTTCATCTGCCCGGGAATCCTCTCTTTCGCTCAAAAAAAAGCAGGAACCCCCCTTATCGGCAAAATCATCTGTATCGACCCCGGCCACGGCGGGACTGCCGCTACCGACAGCTATCGCGTGGGGCCCGGCGGAGAACGCGAGGAATGGATCAACCTCAGAGTAGCGCTTTTCCTGAGGCAGATGCTCGAAGACAGGGGCGCCCGGGTCGTGATGACCAGGACAACGGACGTGTTTGTCCCGCTGCCCGACCGCTCAAAAATCTGTGTGGAGGCCGGCGCCGATATTTTTATCTCTATCCATCACAATGCAACCGCCGACTCGTCGGTCAACTTCCCCATCATCTACTTTCACGGTCATGCATCGGAAAACCGGGCCGGGGTGCTGTTCGGCAAGCTCCTTGCAAAGGAATTCGTAACCACGCTATACAAGGGAAAAGTTTCGGAAGAAGGGAATTTCGCCTCCCTGGCATCCGATTTCACGATCTTCCCCGAAGCGGGAGCTTCGGTGTTGCGGCATACCTACGGGATACCGGCAGTGCTGGCGGAAGCCTCTTTTTTCAGCAATGCAAAGGAAGAGCAGCTGCTGAAAAGCAAAGCGCACAACCTGGAGGAAGCACATGCCTACCTGAAAGCTCTTGAATCTTTTTACAGCCGGCCTGTTCCCCCAATAGCCGAAAAGAACTCGGTGGTCGCCGGGATACCTCCTTTCAGGGTATTCCAGGAAGCCGAACGGATGAGCCCGGTAGCAAAGCGGTGGAAGCAGGATTTTTATGATGCCCTTTCGCTGGCAAAGCGTACGGATGCCGCCTCCGCCGCCGAAGCGCTGTCCCTTTTTACCCGGTCGGCCCGTTCATTCCCCGATTCGTACCTGGCCGGGCAATGCCACCGGTACAGGTCGGAGCTCCTGGAAAGGAAGGGTGAAACGCAAGCCGCCCGCGAGGAATCGGTACGGGCGAAAGAATATTACGTGGAGCTGCCGGATCTCTGAAAGCATTGCCACCGCCAACAAAATAGTGTAAAAATTTATGATAACTTTGCCTTTAAACAAGGCAATGCATAGCTTTGCTGCTTTACACCTTAAGCGGACACACTTTCGTTCCTGATCATGGCTACGCGGAAACTATTTGATGAAAGAGAGACTCTGGGTGAATTGGCCGATGGAAGCGAATCAGCTTTTGTGCAGGTCTTCGACGAATACAGCCCCAGAGTTTACAGTGTAGCGCTGAAATTCCTGGATTCAAAAGAGCTGGCCGAGGAAGTTGTACAGGATATTTTCATGGACATCTGGCTGAGAAGGGAAAAAATGGCTGAAGTGCTGAACTTCGGCGCGTATCTCCATGGTATGGTAAGAAAGCAGGTTTATGACGCTTACCGACAGAAATCCGCGTTTACTGAAATTGTAAAGGAGCTGAGCCTGCGCGCCCGGTCCGAAAACGTGATCGAGCGCATGATGCAGGAGAACGAGTATGAAAACCTGCTGCAAAAAGCCCTGGAAAGACTACCCGATCGCCAGAGAGAGATATTCCGCCTGGCCAGGGAAGAGGGCCTGAGCCATGAAGAAATTGCCCGGAGGCTAAACCTTTCGCGTTTGTCCGTTAAATCTCATATGAAACGCATCCTGCGCTACCTGCGCACCCTGCTCGAGCCCGTTCTGAAAACAGAGACCTTCCTCTGGCTTTTTATTCTCTTCAATTAAATAACGGGGGCTAAAGGTTGTCAATGACTTAGCCTTCCCCGTATTTCCTGGTATACCGCTGCCTCTCGCTATCCGAACAAAAGATTTTTCGACACTACAGTCCCACCAGGACGACGCATGCATAACCGCCGGTGAAGCCGGCCGGGAAAAAAATAAAAAAAATTTGCCCCCTTCCGCGTTTTCGGGAGACATGTATTATCGGGAGCGATAGCCCGCTTCCGAATATTCTGTAGTAGAAGAAAACCAAGAAACTGATGAGCGCCGAAAGTACCGGAGACAACCGGAACGATTTCTACCAAAGCCGGCTGGAGCGATTTGATCGTCTTATGACCACGTACCTGGCCGGCAGGGCATCCGATCAGGAAAAGAAAGAGCTTCAGCATCTGACCGAAAATGGCTTTGAGGAACGCTTCCGCGAATGGCTCGACATGCACTTCCGCGCAGATGTGGAAATTGAAAATTTACCCGGTAAGACACGGCAGGAAATTCTCACCAATATTCTCGGCGCCGCTTCGGGAAAGCCTAAGGCTGCCGGGAGATGGCGGTGGGGATGGGCTGCAGCAGTCCTCCTGGCGCTGGGCTCAGCTTTGTGGCTTGTGATGCCGGATACCGCAGGGGAGCAATGGATCTCAGCGGGAGCCGGTTTCACAAACGAGGGCAATGAGCCGATAGTTATAAAGGGAAAACAGTTCCTGTATCTCCCCGACGGCAGCAGCGTGCTGATGAACGAAGGCGCTGAGCTCAGCTATTCACCCGCTTCTTTTGAAAACGGGGCGCGGGAGGTAACGCTGAGCGGCGAAGCCTATTTTGACATTGCGCATAACCCGGGAAAACCTTTCCTGGTCCATACGGGCCCGATTATTACCCGTGTGCTGGGTACGGCCTTTAACGTGAGCATGAAGCAGAAGGAAGTAGTGATAACCGTAACCCGGGGGCTCGTAGAGGTAGGCGGCGGCAACCGGGTCTACGCTCAGATCAGGCCGGACGAGCAGATTATTGTCGATACCGAAACCCGGCAATACAACACTGTTTCCCTAAGTGCGGAGGAAGAGATCGCATGGAAAAAGACCTGCCTGATTTTCGACAATATAGACCTGGAGGAAGCAGGCAGGCTGGTCGGCGAGCATTATGGAGTAGCGCTCGCCTTCGAGCATGCGGAAACCGTCAAATGCCGCATCACGGCTTCATTCCTGAATGAAGAGGATCTCGGTACCGTGCTGAGAGTTATTTCCGAAATGATAGGAGCTTCCTATACCATAGAAGGGAACAAGGCCCGGATAACGGGCGGCTCCTGCGAAGGAGCCGCAAGATGATTTTATAAGTAACACTAAACCAAAAATAACAATGCTATTCGTACTCAACACATCCTATTTTTTTTACCGAGACGGTTGAATATCGCGGGGTAGACCGGGAAAATTTAAAACAAAAGCCATACGGCTGCAACCGTATGGCTTTAAGGCCCGAGCGTCAGTCACAACAAACGGGTGCTGTTTTTAATAATTGACCATCACTAAAAACATCTGGTAAATGTACAAAAGTTTTATCACATGGGGGAGGTATAGCCTCTCCGTGCATCAACCCGCTATCAGGTTAGTTATGCGTATTGGGTTGTTTTATATCATCACTACCGTCGCCTGCGTACAGCTGCTGGTGGCCCGGCATTCCGAGGCGCAGTCGCTGGCAGAGATCAAGGTGTCCCTTCAGTTGAAAAACGAAGGTGTCCGCGACGTATTCCGCAAGATAGAGAAGCAGACCCAGCTTCGCTTTGCTTTCATAGAGAACCAGATAGACGATAAGGCGAAGTTCTCTCTTCACAAAGGGGCATACCGGGTTTCGGAAGTGCTCGACAGAACGCTGTCGCCTCTCGGTTTGACGTATATGAACACCGGTAACGTGGTTTATATCATCAAAAGGAAATCGCAGAGCCTGAAAGCAGTAAACTTTTCTCAGTCCGATCCGACGGCGGAGCTGCCCGTACAATATGCGGAGATCAAAATACCGACGATAAAGGGAAAAGTGATTGACGATAAGGGAGAGGCGCTGCCGGGGGTGAGCATCCTCCTGAAAGGTACCCAGCAGGGCACCACGACCGATATCGAAGGTAACTTCACGATCAATGTACCGGATCAGGGCGCCGTGCTTGTTTTTTCATTCGTAGGCTACATCTCCCAGGAAGTTCCGGTCGGTAACCAGGCTACGCTGAACGTTACGCTAAAGGTTGACCAGAAAATCCTGGAGGAAATAGTCGTCGTAGGCTTCGGCACCCAGAAAAAGCAAAGCGTCGTGGGCTCCATTGTGCAGATGGATGAGAACGTGATCAAGCGAAACGGCAACGTCACCGACCTGCGCGAAGCACTCGCCGGACAGCTTCCCGGTATCAACGCAATTACGTCTTCGGGAGAGCCGGGCGGTATCACCACTGGCGAAAGCGCCACCAATATTTTTATACGCGGTCAAAGCACCTGGAACGGCGGCCAGCCGCTGGTCCTGGTCGACAATGTAGAGCGAAGCATGAACAATATCGACCCCAATGAGGTAGCCAGTATATCGGTGCTGAAGGATGCTTCGGCCACTGCTGTCTTCGGGGTAAAAGGAGCCAACGGCGTGATCCTGATCACCACCAAAAGAGGCCAGCAAGGTAAAACCAAGCTCAACTTCAACTACACCGCTACTGCCAAGGTGGTTTCCAAAGTCCCCGAAAAGCTCGACTCCTACGAAACGTTGGTGCGCAAAAACGAGATGATCGAGCGGGAAGGAGTACTGAACCAGCCCTCCTGGAATGACTATATGCCTTATGATATCGTGACCCGGTACCGTATGCCGCAGTCGGCCGAATATGCCGCGATCTACCCTAACGTGGATTGGGCAAAAGCGGTTTTCAAAGATGTCGGCTTCTCTCACCGCGCTACATTGAGCGCCCAGGGCGGCAGCAAGGCAGTGCAGTATTTCGGCTCGCTGGCCTACCTGCACGAAGGAGATATGTTTCAGGATTACGACAACGGGAAAGGTTACAAGCCCAGCTACAATTTCGACCGTTTCAACTTCCGGAGCAATATAGACGTCCGGATCACCAGGACAACCAAGCTCAAGCTGAACATGGCCGGCTACTACAGCCAGAAAAACACCAACTACAACAACGAAGGCAGCACCGGCCGGGCCGATCAGTGGATGTGGTCTTCCGCTTATTTCTTACCTCCCAATATCTTTTTGCCCCGGTATGAAGACGGCTTGTGGGGCGCTTACTCAGAAGGCGGCAACAATACGGTAAACCCGCTTGCCGTGATCTATAACCTCGGGATAAGGCAGACAAGGGCCACCCAGCTCAATTCGGACTTCACGCTCGAGCAGGATCTGGGCTTTATCACTAAGGGACTCAAGGCCTCCGGTATGTTGTTTTACGACAACACGATACGGTCGGAAGGAGGAATCTATGACATTACCAACCACGTACGCCCGGCAGAAGCGGCCACCAACGTAGCCTATAAGCAGATCTACCCCCTTCTGTACAAAGGGCCGGAGCAGGATCCGAGCGAATATACAAAATATCTCCCCGTCAGTACCGACGAGTACGACTGGATCCTGAGACCCTGGACCATCCGGCAGGAAGAGATCAGGGCCGCAAACTGGGACAGCAGTATCCCGGTCGAGCGCCGGCTGATGTACCAGTTGTCGAGCGCCGGCTGATGTACCAGTTCCAGCTCAACTACGCCCGCCAGTTCGGCGATCACAACGTAACAGCGATGGGCCTGGCGAAGCGCGAGGAATATGCAAAAGGCAGCATGTTCAAGAACTTCCGGGAAGACTGGGTATTCAGGGGTACTTACGACTATAAGACCAAATACCTCTTTGAAGTCAACGGCGCCTACAATGGTTCCGAGCAGTTTGGCCCGGGCTATCGCTTCGATTTCTTCCCTTCGGTAGGCTTGGGCTGGGTCATCTCCAATGAAAGCTTCTTCAAAGCCGGCGTTTTTGACCATTTCAAGCTCCGGTACAGCGTAGGAAAAGTCGGGGACGACAACATCAGCGGTGCCAGGTGGCTGTACGCTTCGCAGCTGGCATTCGGCGGGCAGGCCCGTCTCGGCGAGCAGACCAACGGCACCAGTCCTTACAGTTTTTACCGTGAGTCTGTCGTAGGAAACCCGGACATCCACTGGGAAACAGCGCTGAAAGCAAACTACGGCATCGAGCTGGGCTTCTGGCAAAACGCGCTGAATGTCAACATCGATATCTATAACGAAGAACGTACCGACATCCTGATGACGGGAGCCCAGCGGAACGTTCCCCCGTTTTTCGGGGCAACCCCGCCCAGCGCTAACCTCGGACGGGTGAAATCCAAAGGGTTTGAAATTGAAGTGAATTTCAACAAGCAGTTGAACGCCTTCTGGAGGCTCTGGGGTAATGCTTCGTTCTCGCGCAACACCAACAAGATCATTTTCCGTGATGACGCCCCGCTCCTGTACGACTACCAGAAGCAGGCCGGGTACCCGATCGGTCAGACCCGTAGCCAGATCAGCGCCGGGTTCTATAACAACTGGGATGAGGTATATGCATCGGTCCCGACCGAAAACAACGACCTGCAGAAGCTGCCGGGATATTACAACCTGGTAGATTTTAACGGCGACGGCGTCATCAAGGCCGACGATTCGGCCCCGGTCGGCTACTCCGGTATCCCCCAGAACACCGGTACCTTTACGCTCGGCGCCGATCTCAAAGGCTTAAGCTTTTCTGTGCAGTTCTATGGAGTTGCTAATGTAAACCGCGTTATCCCGTTTAACAACTACCTCAACAATACCGACATCCTGTTCGGGCACGCCAGAGACTACTGGTCAAAAGATAATCCCAATGCAAGCTCCTTCCTCCCGCGGTGGAAAACCCCGGGCGAAAACGCAGGGAATTACTTTGTGTACGACGCTTCTTTCCTCCGCCTGAGAAATGCTGAGATCGCCTACAGCTTTGACAGGTCGGAGCATCTGAAAAAGAAGAACATCTCCAATATGCGCATCTTTTTAAACGGTACCAACCTGTTTTTCTGGTCGAAACTGCCTGACGACAGGGAAGGTACTTACGACGGAGGAGGCGCAACCACAGGCGCCTACCCTACGATGAGGCGGATCAACCTGGGCATTGATTTTTCATTCTAGTTAAGATATTGCACATTATGAATTTCTATAAATCTTTACGCAGCAAAGCTTGCATCGGCGCGCTACTCGCGCTGACTGTCCCGCTGAACTCCTGCGAGGACTACCTTGACAAAGCGCCCCAGGCGGATATCACTGAAAAGGATGCCTTCGGTAATTTCCTGAGCTTCCAGGGATTTGTTGAGGAAATGTACAACTGCATCATGGACCCCAATAAGGGCGGCGCCTGGAACGCCTACCTGTTTGCCGACGAAACCCTCAACAATTACCCCTATGCTTTCGACCAGGGCAACTATTGGGGCAATTCAGGCTATTTCTTCGGGCAGACAGTTAATACCAGAGACAACAACTCCAGGACCAAAAGGATATGGGAGTATGCGTGGTATGCCCTCCGTAAAGCCAATCTCGCACTTGAAAAGATCGACGAGCCCGACCTGTTTGAAGGTACGGAAGAAGAAAAAAACCACATCAAGGGACAGGCGCACTTCTTCAGAGGATGGTTTTATTTTGAATTATGCCGCTACTGGGGCGGGATGCCCTATATCGACAAGGTGCTAACCCCCACCGAAGAGATGACGACAGAGGAGTTCAAACGCCTCACTTTCCAGGAAACTGCCATCAAAATGGCTCAGGACTTCCGGGCTGCTGCCGATCTGCTCCCCAATCACTGGGATCTCTCCGGGCCGGGACAGAGGACCCAGGGGCACAATCGCGACCGGTTCAACAAATTCCACGCCCTAGGCTATATGGGGAAAGCCCTCCTGTACGCAGCCAGCCCTATGATCAACGAGGAGGCGAAAGGTTCGAATACCTTCGACCCCGAGCTGGCTAAGCAGGCGGCCGAAGCCTTCGGAGAACTACTGACGCTGGCCGACCAGACCGGCATCTATTCGCTTCAAAGCTGGGACAACTGGACTGACAATTTCTGGAGATGGAACAATGAAAGGCCAGGCGGTACAGAATGTATCATGGTGCCAGTCATCTTCGACAGGGGCCGTGTGAGATGGTCGACGGTCGGCGCGACCGTTCCTTCGTCGTTCGCGATGAACAGCGGCACCAATGCGGATGTACCCGCGCATAGCTTTACCAAAAATTACGGTATGGCTAACGGACTGCCGCTTGACGACCCGGAATCGGGATACAATCCAAACGACCCCTGGGCAGGAAGAGATCCCCGTTTTTATAGGGACATCGCGGTAGACGGCGACAAGATACACAGTGCAGCCGGGCCTGACCAGTTCGCCCAGCTGTACAACGGCGGTTATCACCGCACGACGATCAATCCCCCGAGCGTCACAGGATACTATGCCAAAAGGTACTCCCCCATCGGGCCGGATTGGAGCAATTCCAGGGCCGACGGGTTGCAGGCCTATGTTCCCTACCTGAGGCTTGCCGATATCTACCTGATGTATGCCGAAGCGGTAAACTTCTCGACCGGCGGAGGGCCGAAAGCCAAATCTTCCAACTATTCGCTTACTGCCGAAGAAGCGCTCAATAAGGTCAGGAACCGCGCGCAGCTTCCCGATATATCGACCAAATACACGGCTTCAAAGGAAATTTTCTTCGAGGAGCTGATCCGTGAAAGAGCAGTGGAGCTCGCGTTTGAAGGCGCCCGGTTCTGCGACCTGAGAAGGTGGAACCTCAACGGGGACCCCCGGTTCCTCGACAAGACGGCCATCGACTTTGACCGCGGACCCGACGGGAAGCCCGTCAACATCAGGGAACGCGTGATCATCACCCGTACGGCGGAGAAAAAGCATAACTGGCTGCCCATCCAGGTAAATTTCACACGGATGTTCAAAGATTTCCCCCAAAACCCGGGCTGGTAAAAATCTCCACTTTAAATGAAGTAAATGACAATGAGAATAGTACCTTATATACTATTGCTGGCTTGCTTTGGGTTCGCCAATACAGCATCCGCACAGGTCGATACTGTGTTAGTAGACGCCGGCAGCCAGGATAACCAGGAAGTAAGCGTCGCTTTCGGGAAGAAAAACAAGGATGAAATAACCGGGGCGGTCGCGGTTCCCAATATCAAGGCCGCTGTCAGCTCCGACTACAATATCTTTTTAGGCAGTTTCCTGACGGCCCGTACGCTCGGGATGATAGGCAGCAACAATATCCGCGGCCTGGGTATCGGGCTCGAGGTGGCAGACCTTACCGGGAGCGGCCCCGGAAGCGGAAATGCACTCTATATAGTCGACGGCCTTCCGAGAGACCTGGAAGGGTTGCGCTTTTCGGAAATCGAGAGTATTACGGTGCTGAAAGACGTCAACGCGGCGGTGCTTTACGGAAGCGCTGCGGTAAACGGCGTGATCCAGATCACCACCAAACGCGGGGCCGCCAACAAGCCAATGGCTTCCGTGTCCGTAAACAGAGGAGTCTCGATCCCCCAGGCTTTGCCCAAATACCTGAACTCGGCCGACTACATGGAATGGTATAACCGGGCGCGCCAGAGCGACGGTCAGACCCACCAGTTCAGCGATGAGATGATCGCGAACTACCGGAACGGGAACCCCTACCGGTACCCCAGCGTCGATTATTACTCCAGCGACTATCTCCGTCCGAATAAGGTCTACACTGACGTGATCACCGAGTTTTCCGGCGGGGATGAAAACGCGCGCTTCTATACTAACCTGGGCTGGAATTCTGCCGGCGGGCTCCTCGATTTCGGGGAAGCGGCGAATTCCCGGTTCAACCTCTTCAATGTGAGGGGCAACGTCGACTTAAAGGTAAATCCCTGGATCAATACCGCCATCGACGCCGCGGCGATTTTTGCCCAGGATAGGGGTATCAGGGGAAACTTCTGGAGTGCCGCCGCCAATACACGCCCTTATGAATTTGCACCGCTGCTGCCGTTCGATCTTATCGATCCAGAACTCCCCCAGCTGACCGGACGGAAAAACGATGTGGAAGGCAAGTACCTCCTTGGAGGGACCACCAATTTCCTGACCAATCCCATAGCTGACTCCTATTCGGGAGGAGCAGTAGATGGGATATTCAGGAAATTCACCTTCAATAACCGCATCAATTTCGACCTGGACCAGTTCATCAAAGGGTTTTCTTTCCATACCAACATCAGCTTCGACTACTTTACCGGCTATGGGCAGACCGTATTCAACGAGTACTCGGTCTATACCCCGACCTGGCATGCTACCGAAGACCGCATCACCGCCCTCACCCAGCACGGCCAGGATGTGCGCCCCGGGACCCAGGTAGTCTCAAACCCCTATTTCAGAAGGCGCATTGGGTTCTCCGGTCTCTTTAATTACGACCGGCTATTCGACGACAAACACCGCATCAGCGGGAAGCTGATCGCTTTCGGTAGTGTGTTTAAAGAAAGGGACAATGCGTTTGATGGGATTGACAATTTGCAGGGCTTTAAGCAGGCGCACCTCGGGCTGCAGCTGTCTTATGCCTACGACAGCAAATACGTGATCGATTTCAGCAGCGCCGCGGTCAACTCCATCAAGCTCGCACCCGGCAACCGGATCGGCTTCTCGCCTACGCTCGGCGTGGCATGGGTAGCGTCTTCCGAAGATTTCCTGGCCGACAACCCGGTGATCGACTACCTGAAGCTGCGCCTTTCGGGAGGTGTGCTGAAATCCGACATGCAGATCGGCGGCTTCTTCTACTATGACCACCGGTATTCGGGGTCGGGGAACTATACCTGGTATGAAGGGAGCCGCAGCCGTGCCTCGACCGTTTCGAGCTGGCTGGGCAACACGGGGCTGGGCTATTCCGGCAGGAACGAGGTCAACCTCGGCCTCGAAGCGCTGATGTTCGACAAGTCATTCGGGGTAGAGGCCAACGTGTTCTACGACTATTACAACAAGCTTGTCGTCCGACCAGGCACCCAATTCCCGAGCTTTTATACCGACTTTATCTCCTACCAGAACTTCGAAGCCGACCGCTATGCAGGCGCGGAGCTGGGGCTGAGCTACAACCGGCAGATCGGCGACTGGCGCGTTTTTACCGGGGTCAATATGCTCTACGTCACCTCCAGACGCATGATCGTTGACGAAGCCTACGACTTCGATTATCTGAACCGGAAGGGACAGCCGAAAGACGCAACTTTCGGACTGGAGGCGCTGGGGCTTTTCCAGAGCCAGCAGGAGATCGACGACAGCCCTATACAAACCTTCGGGACAGTAAGGCCCGGCGATATAAAGTATAAGGATCAGAACGGCGACGGCATCATCAACTCCAACGACGAAGTGTACCTGCGCCGCTACCAGGCGCCCCTTTCCGGCGGCCTCCAGCTGAACATAGGATATAAGAATTTCAACCTTTTTATGCTCGGAGAGGCGCGCTTCGGCGTCGACAACTTCAGGGAAAGCAGCTACTTCTGGCTCGACGGTCAAAAGAAATACTCGGAAATAGCGCTCAACAGTTGGACGCCCGAAACGGCGCAAACCGCCACCCATCCGCGGCTCAGCTCGGTAACCAACAGCAACAACCACAGGAGATCGACCTACTGGATGTATAGCGACGACTTCTTCCAGATGCGGAGAATGCAGCTGACCTACGATTTCGAGAAGGATTTCGCAGGCAAGCTGGGCATGAGCAACCTGAGGATCTTCGCCAATGCGACCGACCTGTTCCAGTTTGCACCGAACAAGGAGATCCGGAAGGTCAGGATCGGGGCCGAACCGAATTATCACTCATTTTCCCTGGGGCTGACGGCCGATTTCTAATAGTAAACTATAAAATAGCCGTAAGCCGTTAGGTTTCAGGTATTAGGTTTTAGCCATAAGCGGCACGCCGCCCAGGCCGGTGATGATTAATCCTTCGACAGGCTCAGGGACCTAACGCCTAACAGCAAATAGCTTAAACCTTTTTATACACATGAAGATCAATATCAAAATATGGGTAACCGGCCTGCTGCTTTGCGTAGCCGCGTCGTGCACGATGCTGGAGCCCGAAGATGACAACCATAATACGCTCGACCGTGTCAACAGGGACCCGGCCTTTGCAGAGGGGCTGCTGCTGCGGGCCTATAACCTCGTCCCTACGAACAATTACTCCTTCGACGAAGTGGCCACCGACGACGCGGTAACCAACAACAGGACCGCCAACTACCTCAGGATGGCCACCGGCGAATGGACGGCACGGTTTAACCCGCAAAACATGTGGGATAATGCCAATCTCGCCATTATGTACATTAACCAGTTCCTTTCGGTAGTAGACGAAGTCCCATGGAAACGTACCAATGCAGAAGTTGAAGAGCTGTACAAACGTCGCTTCAGAGGTGAATCTTTCGCGCTCAGGGCGATGTTCAAATATTACCTGCTGCGGAACCACGGAGGCTTCGATGCGGGCGGCTCTCCCCTCGGAATCCCCATTTACAACGAGTTCCTGGAAGACCGTGACGGTTTTGCGACGCCGCGCGCTTCGTTTAGCGAATCTGTTCAAAGCATCTACGCCGATATCGACGAAGCCCTCAAATACCTGCCGATGGATTTCGGGAATATCGCTTCGCTGGACCAGCTCCAGGGGACGCCGCTCAGCGATGTCACTTCTACACAATTCTATAACGACGTTTTCGGGGATTTTTCCCAGCAGCGTATGACGGCGCGCCACGCATTGACTATCAAGTCAAAAGTAGCGCTGCTTGCGGCCAGCCCCGCATTCAATACCGATAATACTACCACACTGTGGACCGAGGCTGCCAACCAGGCGGCAAGGCTGCTGAACGATATCAACGGAGTCAGCGGCCTGGATCCGAATGGGCATGTCTTTTATCTTAAACCCCAGGTAGACCAGGCGGATATAACCACCGGCGACCGGAATGACCTGGGCGAGATCATGTGGCGGAGGCCCATCACTACCGACCGGACCAGGGAAACGGCAAATTTCCCGCCTACGTTATACGGGCAAGGCTCCATCAACCCGACCCAAAACCTGGTCGATGCCTTCCCAATGGCCAACGGGTATCCGATCTCTCATCCCGGGTCGAAATATGACGCTTCAAATCCCTACCAGGGCCGCGATCCGAGATTGGCTCAATATATTGTTTACAACGGCAGCAGGTTGAGAAACACAGAGATCAGAACGGAAGTAGGCGGAGGAGACAACGGGATCGAGGCGCTGCCTACCTCTACCCGTACGGGCTACTACCTCCGGAAGCTGCTCAGGGAAGACGTAAACGTGAACCCGGCTTCTCCTTCCGATCAGAAACATTTCAATACCCACATCCGGTATACGGAGATCTTTCTCAACTACGCCGAAGCCGCCAACGAGGCATGGGGACCGGACGGTACCGGGACAAACGCGTTCTCTGCGAGGGATGTGATCGCCGCTATCCGGAAAAGAGCCGGGATAAGCCAGCCCGACGCCTACCTGGCAGGCCTCGTCACAAAAGAAGAATTCAGGGAGCTGATCCGTAACGAAAGAAGGCTCGAGCTTTGCTTCGAAGGATTCCGCTTCTGGGATATCCGCAGGTGGAAGCTTGACCTGACCACTCCTGCCAGAGGAGTAAGGATATCAGGCGGATCCTATCAGTATTTTGACGTAGAGCCCAGGAGCTACGACAACAGCTTCATGCACTATGGTCCGATCCCCGACCGGGAGATCACCAAGTTTCAATTGGTTCAGAACAAAGGATGGAATTAATTATGCAACCTGGAAAAAAAGATTTTATGCAAAAATTACTAGTAGCCGCATTCCTGATGACCGGTCTCTATGCCTGCAAAAACGCTGAAATTGACCACCCGGACTTTGACTACACTACTGGATATTTCCCTTATCAATACCCCGTAAGAACACTGGTACTGGGGGATGACATCTACGACAACACTAACGATAACGCGCATAAGTTCGTGATTTCCGTAGCAATGGGAGGCGTGTACGAGAATACAAAAGAACGCTCGTTCAGCTTCCGCGTTGATGAAACGCTCTGTAACAATGCCGCTTTCAATGGTGCCGGCGATACAATACTGCCTCTCCCGGCCGGTTATTACAGCCTGAGCTCTCCCGGTACGATCGTCATACCGGGCGGGAAGGTAAACGGCGGAGTTGAAGTGCAGCTGACCGATGCTTTTTTTAGCGATCCGAAGGCGATCACGCTGGGTTATGTCGTACCCCTGGTGCTCACCGGATCTAACGACGTGGATTCGATCCTGACCGGCAGCTCTACCCTGCCTTCACCCGATAGGCGTATTGCCGGCAACTGGATAGCGGCGCCGAAAGATTTTACCATGTTTGCCATAAAATATATCAACGAGTTCCACGGGAACTATTTCCATTCGGGCGAAGCTTATGTAGCTGATGCAGCGGGTAAGCGGCTGGATGAACGTGTATATAAAAAAGCGTATATTGAGCAGAATGACGTACGGCTCCTGACCACCACTGCCAGGAACCAGGTAAAGCTGAGTACTTTCCTGCAGTCAGATACCCTGACGGGACAAATCAACATGCTGCTCGACTTTAACGGCAACCAGTGTACGGTCTCTTCCGCGGATACCAATTTCGTCATAACCGGTACGGGAGAGTTCAAAAAGGACGCCTTTGAGTGGGGAAATAAGAAACGGAACGGCATTACGCTGACGTACGAGGTTACCGACGGCGTCAACATCTACCATGCCAGGGATGAGCTGGTTGCACGCGACAGGGCTGTGAAGATGGAAACTTTCACACCCGCCATCATTCAGCAGTAAAATGAAAAAAAGCTTCATTTTCCTTCTTATCGGCTTGGTCACAGCCTGTGGAGTCTTCGCGCAGGCTGTGACCGGAACGGGCCAGATTTCCGTCCGTCTGAAACAGCTCGGCGGGGAACATCCCCGCATCCTGATCAGGAAGGGCGATATCGAATCTCTCCGGGATGGTATCCCGGGCAGCGCGATTAAATCCAGGATACACCACGATATCCTGGAAGCATGCGACGCCATCCTGAAGATGCCCCAACTCGAAAGAGAGCTGGAAGGGCGCCGGCTGCTAGGCAAATCCCGGGAAAGCCTGAGGAGGATCTTCTACCTTTCATATGGTTACAGGATGACCGGGAAACAGGCTTATCTGAAAAGAGCGGAAGAAGAAATACTCACCGTTTGCCATTTTTCTGATTGGAACCCGTCCCATTTTCTGGATGTCGGCGAAATGACGATGTCGGTAGCCATTGGCTATGACTGGCTCTACGACAAGCTCTCCGAAGAAACCCGGCAGCTGGCCCGCGAGGCGATCGTTGAAAAAGGAATCAAGCCCTCCTACAACAAAGATTACAACTGGTTTGTAAAGGGCACCAACAACTGGAACCAGGTATGCCATGCCGGGATGGTGTTCGGGGCGCTCGCCATTGCCGAATTCCATCCGGAGCTCAGCGCCGATGTTATTCAGAGAGCCATAGAGTTTGTGCCTAATTCCATGCAGTTTTACGCTCCCGACGGCGCCTACCCGGAAGGATACATGTACTGGGACTACGGCACTACGTTTAACGTATTGCTGATCGACGCGATTGAAAAAGCATTTGGCGAGGATTTCGGACTGAGCCGGCAGGAAGGCTTCCTGGAAACCGCATCGTATGAACAAAACATGATAGGCCCCTCCCTGTTGGTACATAACTGGGGTGATTCAGGTCCGGGCGCTACCCTCTCCCCCGCGTTGTTCTGGTTTGCCCGGAAAACAAACGACCCTACCCTGCTTTGGTTCCAGAATAAGATCATTACCGACGGGAAGAAGCGGTTTACGGGGGACAGGATCCTCCCGGCATTGCTCCTGTGGGCCGGCGCGATGGAGGTGGACCGTATCGGGCCGCCGTCTGAAAAGGTATGGACCGGCCAGGGAAAAAGCCCTGTCGGACTGATGCGGACCTCCTGGACTGACCCTGAGCCTGTTTTCGTAGGGTTTAAAGCTGGGTCAGCGTCAGTGAGCCATGCCCATATGGATGCGGGCAGCTTCGTGATCGATGCAAAAGGAGAGCGCTGGGCCATGGATTTCGGTATGCAGAACTATCATTCCCTCGAAAGCCGCGGGGTCAACCTATGGAACATGGCGCAGGACTCCGAGCGCTGGAAGGTATTCAGGTACAACAACTTTGTTCATAATACCATTACTGTCAATGACCAGCTGCACAACGTAAAAGGTTATTCGAAAATCGAACGGTCGTCCGATCAGCCTGATAACATGTTCTTTACGACAGACCTGACCGAAATGTTCACGCCGCATATCGGAAAAGCGAAAAGGGCTATCGGGCTGCAGGATAAGAGCCGGGTAGTGATCCGGGATGAAATTACTACAGACCGGAATGGGGCAAAAGTCCGCTGGTCCTTCCTGACGCCGGCAAAAGCCAGGATCGTCGGCAACGACCTGGTTGAGCTCACACAAAACGGCAAGACCATGTACCTGCAGTTTCAGAGCAGCGCCGGGCTGGCTTTAAAGACATGGTCTACCGTTTCTCCGAACGACTATGATGCCGATAATGGCGACACGATGATAGTGGGATTCGAGGCAGAGCTTCCCGCTAATAAAACCGAATACTTTGATGTCATTTTCAGCGAAAAAAAAGAAGGAAAAATAGCTGTAAAGCCGATTGACGAGTGGTAGCAGCCCCTATTCGGGATAGCTCAGCAGAAGCAGGTAGGGCTGATGGAAATGATGCATAAAGATCCGGGCGGGATCGTCCGGGTATTTTTCATAATAGGCGGCGTCGGGAGTGAGAACGATCATGTTTCCCGTTCTGACATAGTGGTTGCTGTGATAGTATTCCGGAGCCTTGAAATCCGGCAGGTACTCTCTGATGGTCCTATACGTCATTTTGCCGAGGTACTTCTCATAATTACGCTGCGCTTTCAGGGTAGGCTTGCTAAGCTTCCTGTAAACGTGCTTCATGACCGTTTTTTTCGGGAATTTCATCTTTTTTATCATTCCCTTCGCATGAATGAAAGGGTTGACCTTGTTGAAATCCCGGAGCGTCTGGATGGAAACCGGTGTTTCGGGTACCCAGTCAGCCGAATTCACAACGTTGAAGGCCAGGCCGTTGCCGGTCATATGCTCGTAGCTATAGGCAAAATACAGATTGCCCGGCTTGGGCGCAGCGCTGCAATAAGTTTTGAACCTGATATCGGCAGGCAGGACGCCGGCCTGCCTCAGGTGATAAAGATAGGCCGTGAGCAGGTAGGTTACCGCACCACCCTGGCTGTGCCCGGCCAGTATAAAATCCCGCATGCCAGTCCCATACAGCGACCGGATATGCTGCACGATGTCGTCTGCCATGTATGCCAGGCTGAGCAGCCATCCCATATGTACGGCTGCGCGCTCATCAGTCGCCAGTGTATAATCGAAAGATTTTCCTTCGGCTATCAGCAGCCTGCCTTTTGCAGGCACCATAGCGGCATAGAGGTTGGCTGACCAGCTTTCGGCCTTCTCTGTCGTGCCCCTGATGCTGATCACCGCCCTGCCGTCACTCTTCCATAGCTCCCAAAGGTTGTCCAGACCGGTGGCAGTCGATCTGTACAGCCTTGTGTATAGCCGGGGCTCGGGGATGGATCTGAGGTAACCGGAGTCCAGCGCGCAGGTACGGGCGGTCACCAGGAATATCTCCCGGAATTCGTCTTTTGAAAAGCCGCGCTCAATTTGCTGACCGTGAGCTGCAAGCTGTGTAAACGCTGCTAAAAATACCAGGATATAAGGCTTCATAGAACCAGGATTCGGTGTCAGTAAAAATAGACGGTCCGGAGATCCTGTCCTACGATCAGTGAAAGAAATCTTTCATCTTCTCGAAGAACCCCTTGTCATTCTTCCCGGGCTTAGGCGCAAAATTCGGCGAGTCCTTCAGCTTCTCAAGCGTGGCGCGCTCTTCCGACGTTAAATGCTGGGGAGTCCAGATACTGACATGCACGAGCTGATCGCCCTTGGCATAGCCGTTGAGGTCTTTGATCCCTTTTCCTTTTAAGCGAAGTATTTTTCCCGACTGCGTACCCGGCTCTATATTGATCCGCGCTTTGCCGTCGATAGTCGGTATTTCGAGGGTCGTACCCAGCGATGCATCTGCAAAGTTAAGGTGCAGGTCAAATACGACATTGTTACCGTCGCGCTTGAGCAGCTCGTCTTCCTCCTCGTCTATTACGATCAGGAGGTCGCCGGGTATGCCGCCGCGGACCGGGGCATTCCCTTTTCCCGACATCGACAGCTGCATGCCTTCTCCTACCCCGCCCGGGATATTGAGCGTAATCATATCATCCTGCATCAGGCGGCCTTCTCCCGCGCACGACTCACATCTCTCTTTCACGATCTTGCCGTCGCCGTTGCAGGCGGGACAGGTACTGGTTGACACCATCTGCCCCATAATGGTATTGACGACCTTTCTGACCTGGCCGGTACCGTTGCAGGTGGTGCAATTGGTAAGGCTGTTCCCTCCTTTTGACCCGTTCCCCGAGCAGTTGTTGCAGCTCACGTAACGCTTTACCTTGATTTTCTTTTCTACTCCGTTGGCAACTTCCCGGAGATTCAGCTTTAACTTAATCCTGAGATCGGTACCCTTTTTACGGCGCTGACCGCCTCCCCCGAAAATATCTCCGAACGGGCTTCCCGCCCCCCCGAAAATATCCCCGAACTGAGAGAAAATATCTTCCATCGTGAACCCGCCGCCAAATCCGCCGGCTGCCGCCCCGCCCATACCTGCATGACCAAACTGGTCATAGCGCTGACGTTTCGTTTCGTCGCTCAGTATGCTGTATGCTTCTGCCGCTTCCTTGAATTTCTCCTCTGCCTCAGCATCCCCGGGGTTCTTGTCCGGATGGTATTTAAACGCCAGGCCTCTGTAGGCCTTCTTGATCTCATCGGCAGTTGCGCTTCTGCCCACACCCAGAACTTCGTAGTAATCTCTTTTCTTTGCCATTATTTCACAGATATTCGAACGCGCTTATACGCCTACCACCACTTTAGCGTAACGTATCACCTTGTCATTCAGGTAGTAACCTTTTTCAAGGACATCAATTATTTTTCCTTTTTGTTCTTCATTGGCAGCCGGGAACTGCGCTACTGATTCATGAAAATCGGCGTTAAACGGCTCTCCCTGAGCCTCCATCGGCTTCAGCCCTTCGCTTTCAAGCGTACGCAGGAACTTTGAATAAATAAGCTCGACCCCCTCTTTGAGCGGCTCCACTTCCGGGCCGTGCCCCTCAAAAGCAGCCCTGGCCCTTTCAAAATCATCAAGTATGGGAAGCAGCGACTTCAGCAGGCCGGCATTGGCTGTAGAGATCAGTTCTATTCTTTCTTTTGACGTCCTCCTCCGGAAGTTTTCAAATTCAGCATACAACCGTAAGTACTTATCTTTCAATTCTCCTATTTCCTGCCTGGCCTCATCCAGCGGATCCGCCTCTACGTCTTTGCTTTTTGAAGATTCCTCGCTCTGCTGGTCAGACTTACTGTCAGTAAGATCCTCCGGCCCGGAGGAATCACTTGTCAATTCTTCTTCATTTATTTTATTTTCAGCCATGATTGTCTCGCAATACAGTTTATTGATACTTCGCTGATATAGGTAAAAATCTTTGCCAGGCGAAATAAACTGACAAGTTGACACAAAATTGTAACTTTGAGCTATGACGGTTCAGGACATCATAGCGGAGGAACGAAGCAGTAAGGTAAAAGAGCTGGCAGCCATTGCAGGCTTCGATGCATGCGGCATTTCAAAGGCCGGCTTCCTGGAAGAGGAAGCTCCGCGTCTCGAAAAATGGCTTCATGAAGGGAAAAATGGCGCCATGCAGTGGATGGAGAATCATTTCGATAAGCGGCTGGATCCCACAAAGCTGGTGGAGGGCGCCAGGTCGGTCATCTCTGTTGTGCTGAACTATTACCCGGAAAATAAATTGCCGGAGGAAGCTTCCGATTATAAAATTTCCAAATATGCTTACGGCGAAGACTATCACTTCGTCCTCAAGGACAAGCTGAAACATCTCGCGGAGCTGCTGAGAGAAAATTTCGGCGACGTAAACGGGCGGGCATTCGTCGATTCGGCTCCCGTTATGGATAAAGTCTGGGCGAAACGGGCCGGGCTCGGCTGGGTCGGGAAGCATAGCAACCTGGTCAATCCCCGCGCCGGCAGCTTCTTTTTCATCGGCGAGCTCATCGTGGACCTGGAGCTCCGGCCAGACGAGTCTATCAGAGATTTTTGCGGCACCTGCACCCGCTGCATAGATGCCTGTCCTACAGATGCTATCGAATCTCCCTACGAAGTCAACGGCAGCAAATGCATCAGCTATTACACCATCGAATTGAAAGAAGCCATTCCCGACAATGTAAAAGGAAAATTTGAAAACTGGATCTTCGGTTGCGATATCTGCCAGGACGTCTGTCCCTGGAACAGGTTTTCAAAACCTCACCGCGAGCCCCTGTTCCACCTGAAGCCGGAGCTGGAAAGCTTAAAAAAAGGCGATTGGGAAGAAATCACCGAAGAAGTCTTCAGGGAGGTATTCAGGAGGTCTCCGGTCAAGAGAACCAGGCTGGAAGGGCTGAAGAGGAACATTTCGTTTATAAAAGAAGCTGTAACACCTTCCCCGGTTACCATCTTCCCCGACAGCTAGTTGTTAGCATGCTCCAGCTCGGCCTTTAGAAAATAACCGGTATAGCTGCCTTTCTGCGCCGCTACCTCTTCAGGCGTCCCCTTCGCTATGATCTGCCCGCCCTGGCTGCCGCCTTCGGGGCCCATGTCGGTTATATAATCGGCAATTTTGATAACATCGAGGTTGTGCTCTATGATCAGAACCGTATTCCCTTTCTCCACGAGTTGCTCAACCACCCGCAAAAGCTGGCTGATATCCTGGAAATGCAATCCCGTCGTAGGCTCATCCAGGATATAGAGCGTGTTGCCGGTATCCCTTTTGGAAAGCTCTTCAGCCAGCTTCACCCGCTGGGCCTCCCCGCCTGAAAGCGTCGTAGCATGTTGCCCCAGGGTAATATACCCCAGGCCGACATCGTAGAGCGTCTTTACTTTCCGGAGTATACGCGGATGAGCCTCGAAAAACTCCAGGGATGCCTCGACTGTCATATCCAGTATATCCGCTATGGATTTACCCTTATACCTGACTTCAAGCGTTTCCCTGTTGAAGCGTTTTCCCTTACAGCTCTCGCAGGCTACATGAACGTCGGGCAGGAAATCCATTTCTATGCGCTTCATGCCTGCGCCTTCACAATCCTCACAGCGCCCTCCTTTTACGTTAAAGGAAAACCTGCCGGGTTTATATCCCCGGATCTTGGCCTCGGGCAGCTCCGAAAACAGCGTTCGTATTTCCGAAAACAGGTTGGTGTAGGTAGCGGGGTTGGATCGCGGCGTTCTGCCGATAGGCGACTGGTCGACCTCTATGATCTTGTCGATGTTTTCCAGCCCCGATATCGATTTATAGGGAAGCGCCTCCCTCCTCGAGCGGTAAAAATGCTTGCTGACAAGCGGGTGAAGCGTTTCGTGTATGAGCGACGATTTTCCGCTCCCGCTTACGCCTGTCACACAGATGACAGTCGCCAGGGGCAGCTTCAGGTCGACATTTTTCAGGTTATGCCCGGTACAGCCTTTCAGCTCCAGGAATTTGCCGTTGCCTTTCCTCCTGCTTGCAGGAACGCCGATCATCTCTTCGCCGTTCAGGTATCTTGCGGTGAGCGATCCGTTCTGCATGAACTCGCCGGGGGCTCCCTGGCCCACGATCTGCCCGCCGTGCCGGCCCGCTCCGGGACCGACATCCAGGATATAATCCGATGCAAGCATCATGTCCTTGTCGTGCTCCACGACAAGGACCGTATTCCCGATGTCCCTGAGATTTTTCAGCGATTCGATCAGCCTGACGTTGTCTCTCTGGTGCAGTCCTATGCTGGGCTCATCCATGATATACAGCACGCCCGTCAGCTGGGTACCTATCTGGGTGGCCAGCCTGATCCGCTGGGCTTCTCCACCCGACAGCGTTCTCAACGCCCGGTTCAGGGTAAGATACCCGAGCCCTATATCCAGGAGAAAGCCGGTGCGTTTCCTGATCTCTTTCAGAACTTCGTGGGCAATCAGGCGCTGGCGTTCCGAAATACGGTCTTCAAGACCATTCAGCCACTTAGCCAGGTCGGTGATATCCATCTCGGCCAGCTCTGAAATGTTCTTATCGTCTATCCTGAAATACAGCGACTCCTTTTTCAGCCGGGCGCCATTGCACTCCGGGCACTTGCTTACCACAAGAAAGTCCTTGAGCCAGTCCTGGATCTTGTCCGACCCGGTTTCCTGCTGCTTCCTGAGAAAGCTGATGATCCCTTCAAACCTGGTATCCCAGTCTGTTCCGGGGTATTTTTTGGAAGGCACGGGTACGGGCTCCTGGCTGCCGTGCAGGATAAGGTCGATCACGTCCCGGGGAAAATTCGACAACGCGGTGGTAAGGCTTAGCTTGTAAGGCTTCAGCAGCGCTTCCAGCTGCTTGAAAATCCAGGCGTCCCGGTACTCTCCCAGCGGCGCTATGCCGCCCCTGCTGATGGTCAGGGACTTATCGGGTATAACAGATTCTTCCGTAATTTCTTCGGTCACGCCAAGCCCCTGGCATGTCGGGCACCAGCCATAAGGAGAGTTAAATGAAAAATTATTGGGAGCAGGATCATCGTAGCTGATCCCCGATTCCGGGTCCATCAGGTTCTGGGAAAAATAGTGTACCTGGCCCTGGTCATCGAGCAGCATCAGGGCTCCTTTCCCATGCTTGAAAGTGAGATCAACCGACTTCCCGAGCCGGTAACGTTCATCCTCAGCAGGTACGATGCGGTCGATCACGATCTCTACATCGTGTATCTTGTACCGGTCGAGCTGCATCTTGGGAACGATATCCTGGATTTCGCCGTCGACCCTCACCTTGTTAAAGCCCAGCCGGGCTATCTGTACGAACAGCTCCCTGTAATGACCTTTCCTGCCCTTTACGACAGGGGCAAGCAACACGATCTTGCGACCCTTCTGCTGCGAGAGAAGCTGGCCGACGATCTGATCCTGCGATTGCTTTACCATTTTTCTCCCGGTCACATACGAGAAGGCCTCGCCGGCCCGGGCATAAAGCAGCCTCAGGAAGTCATATATTTCCGTAACGGTCCCCACCGTGGAGCGGGGATTCCGGGAAGTGGTTTTCTGTTCTATGCTGATAACAGGCGATAAGCCGTCTATCTTGTCTACGTCGGGTCTTTCCATCTCACCGATAAATCCCCTTGCGTAGGCCGAAAAACTCTCCATGTATCTACGCTGCCCTTCCGCGTAGATCGTGTCGAAAGCCAGCGACGATTTACCGCTTCCGCTGATACCCGTCACCACGACCAGCCTGTTCCTGGGTATGCAGACGTCAATATTTTTCAGATTATGCTCCCGTGCACCCTGGACCACGATCTGGTCGTGGCCCGTAAGATCAATGTCGTTCAAATTGTTCAATCTTTCATGATAAGAGATAGCGCATGCCGCAGGTCCGTTCCACCCCGGGGAAAATCTGCCTGCTGCATGTTTTCTTAACGCATTTAACGCTAAAAAAATTCCGCCCCGGAAGTAGCCCCGGCGATCCTCTTTTCCACGCTTTGTATCCCTTGCGCCTTTATGGTTATCCGCCTAAGCAACCGACTTTAACAGCGCCAGCGACGATTTCTCAAATTTGTCCTGCGCATAGTCGAGCGTAACGGTAAAAGTCTTGACATCCGGCTGCGAAGGCAGCTCGAACATGGCGTCGGTCATAATCGATTCGCAGATCGAGCGCAATCCTCGTGCGCCCAGCTTATAAGCTACCGCCTGCTCAACTATATAATCCAGTACCGCATCTTCAAACTGGATTTCAATCCCTTCGAGATCGAACAGCTTTTTGTATTGCTTGATAAGCGCGTTTTTGGGTTCTGTGAGGATCTGTCTCAGCGCCTGGGCATCGAGCGGATTCAGGTAGGTCAGCACCGGCAGGCGCCCTATCAGCTCAGGGATCAGGCCAAACGATTTGAGATCCTGGGCAGATATGTACCTCATCAGGTTTTCTTTATCGAAGATCTCGATGATCCTTGAATCATTGCTGAAACCTATAGGGCGCGTATTGATCCTCTTCGCAATATGACGATCGATCCCGACGAAAGCGCCGCCGCAGATAAAGAGGATATTTTCGGTATTGAGCGCTATCATTTTCTGATCGGGATGCTTCCTGCCCCCTTGCGGCGGCACATTTACGATCGATCCCTCCAGGAGCTTGAGCAAAGCCTGCTGAACGCCCTCTCCGCTCACATCCCGCGTGATCGAAGGATTATCGCTCTTGCGGGCTATCTTGTCGATCTCATCGATATAAACAATTCCCCTTTCCGCCTTCTCCACATCAAAATCGGCGGCCTGGAGAAGCCTGGTCAGAATAGTCTCTACATCCTCTCCCACATAGCCGGCCTCTGTAACCGTTGTGGCGTCGGCCACGCAAAAAGGCACTTCCAGTATCCGGGCCAGCGTCTTGGCCAGGTAGGTTTTGCCGGTACCG
>MEDT01000109.1 GCA_001724175.1 Cytophagaceae bacterium SCN 52-12
ATCGGACAGCTCGATGCAAAGCTTGCGGACCTGGCTACCATCAAAGCCACCGGTCGGGTAGAAACCTTTGGCTTCGGCGGTGTTCAGACCAAGATCGGGGAGCGTTCGAGGGCTTTCACAAGCGATTTCGGGATTGCGACCAATGTTGCGGTAGACAAGTTCCTGCCGGAACAATGGGGTTTCAGCATCCCGCTGTTCCTCAATTACGACCGGAAGCAGATTACCCCCACATACGATCCGCTCGATCCGGACATGCTCCTTAAAACCTCTCTTGATAACCTCAGGGATTTTGACGAAAGGGAGCGATACCGCCGGATGGTGATAGACAATACGACCAGGCGGGGGATCAATTTATCGAACTTCAGGAAAATGAGGACGGGCACCGGCACCCGTGCTCCCCATTTTTACGATTTTGAGAACTTTGCGTTTACCTACGCATTCAATGATCTCAAAAAGACGAATGTGCTGACGGAGTCTTTCCTGCAGAAAATGTACAAAGGCCAGGTTGCATATAGGTTCTCAAAAACCGCCACGCCTTTTGAGCCGTTTAAAAACTGGAAGGTTACAAACGCCTACGCAGCCTTTATCAAGGATTTCAACCTGAATCTTTTCCCGACGTCTATCGCGGTCACGGCCGATGTGGAGCGCAGCTTTATGCGCACCCAGCTCCGTAATTCCGATCTGACTACAGACGGGCAACTGCCCTATTTTGAAAAGTTTTTCTGGTTCAACCGCTTCTACGATTTCACCTGGAATCTTACCAAAAGTGCAGTGGTGACGTATAGTGCTATTGCCCGCGCGATGGTCGATGAGCCTTACGGCGACCTGGATACCCGGGAGAAAAAAGATTCGCTCTGGCACAATTTCAAAAATCTTGGAAGGATCAAGGACTTCGACCAGAGGATCAACCTGACCTGGCGGCTGCCGCTGGACAAGCTGCCGTTTACAGATTGGATCGCGGCAGACTACAACCATCGCATAGGGTATAATTTTATGGCAAATGCCCTGGGTGCTGTCGATGAAAACGGGTCGGAATTCGGGAATATTCTCAGGAACAGCAGGGAAAGAGGCATCAGCGGGCGCGTTGATTTCGTCGCGCTTTACAATAAGCTCAAGTATCTCAAATTTGCCAATACCCCGGGGGCTGCGAGAAAGAACTTTACGCGAAGCCCGGGCGATATGGAAGAAGCCAAGACCCAGTCGAGCCAGATTTTGAAGGGCTTTACCCGGGTGCTGATGACTGTGCGCGGTATCAATTTCAGCTATTCGGTCCTGGAGACCACCGCGCTTCCGGGTTTCCTGGGAGCGCCGCGCTTTTTCGGGCTTGATAAAGGAGGAGCGCCTGGTCTGGGCTTCGTACTGGGTGAGCAGCAGCGTGATTTCCAGAAACAGGCGGCCGCCAAAGGATGGCTGACAGACAGCCGTATACTCAACCAGCCTTTCCAGCAGACTATTGACAAACGTTTCAACGCCAATACTTCGCTCGAACCTTTCAAGGACTTTCAAATCAATGTAAAAGCCGATTATACGCGCCGGGATGCCTACCAGGAGTTCTACCGGCCAGACTCCGGGGGGACCTACCAGTCGGAAAGCCCGCTCCGGAACGGGCAGTACAGCATGTCTTTTATGTCGTTCAGGACTGCGCTTACCAAGATGAACAGGGACCACAGCTCGCCGGTGTTCGATAATTTCATCAGGTACCGGGAAATCATAGCCGACAGGCTCAACAACGCTCCCGAGAATATCGGTGAAGGTACCTATAATCGCAATTCCCAGGATGTGCTGATACCGGCGTTCTTCGCGGCCTACAGCGGAAGAGGCGCTGACAGCACGGGAAAAATAAGAACGAGCCCGTTCCTCAAGCTGCCTTTCCCGAACTGGTCTGTACGCTATAACGGGTTGTCGCAGATCCCTCTGTTTAAAAGCATATTCCAGTCGTTTTCGATAGAGCATAATTACACCTCGACCTATAGCGTAGGTAATTTCACCTCCTCCCTGAATTACGAGGAGATGTATGTCAACCTGGCTGTTACCGGTTACCTGATGGCGTCGAACCTGGTCAACAACAACCTGTTGTATAACCACGTCAATGAATATGGACACTACATCCCGGTATTTGCCATGAGCACCATCACCATGGCGGAGCGGTTCTCGCCGCTGATCGGGATCAACTTCCGTACCGTCGGCCAGGTGACCGGCCGGATCGACTACAACCGGGACCGTACCGTGGCGCTTAACCTCGCCAATACCCAGATGCAGGAGCTGTTTAACCAGGATCTGACCGTCAGCATCGGCTTTACCAAAAACAATATGGCGCTTCCGTTCAAGATCAACGGCGCAACAAAAAGGCTGAAAAATGACCTGACAGCGCAGATGTCGGTTACTTTCAGGGATACGCGCTCCATTCAGCGTAAAATTGTCGAAATAGAAGAAGCAGGCGTAAAACGGGAAGTAGCTGAAAATACGCCGACAGCAGGTAATATCAACTTCCAGCTCCGGCCTACCATTAACTACGTGGTGAGCAACCGCCTGAGCCTCCAGTTCTACTTTGAGCGTATGTTCAATGATCCGTTGGTTTCAAACAGCTTCTACAGGTCCGTATCTTCAGGAGGGGTTCAGTTGCGGTTTAACCTGGCGGAATAAGCGTAGCCGACGGCCTGCCGGGGCTACCTTGAGGTTTGGCGGAAGCAGTCTCAGATTTTGCGTTTGAGCTCGAAGTGCTGGCCAAGGTACAGCTTTCTTACCTGCTCGTCGGCAGCAAGCTCTTCTGCCGTTCCTTCCTTCAGAATTTTGCCTTCAAACAGGAGATAAGCCCTGTCGGTAATCGACAGGGTCTCGTTTACATTATGGTCGGTAATAAGGATCCCGATGTTTTTGTGCTTGAGCCTGGCGACGATATGCTGGATGTCTTCTACAGCAATGGGATCGACGCCGGCAAATGGCTCATCGAGTAAAATAAACTTGGGATCGACGGCAAGCGCCCGGGCTATTTCGGTCCGGCGGCGCTCGCCTCCGGAAAGTACCGAACCCCTGCTCTTACGGACATGAAGGAGGCTGAACTCTTCCAGCAGCTCTTCCATCTTGTCTTTTTGCTCTGCTCTGGAAAGCCGGGTGAACTGAAGAACCGCTTTGATATTTTCCTCTACGGTCAGCTGTCTGAATACGGACGCCTCCTGCGCAAGATAGCCCAGGCCGAGCCTGGCGCGCTTGTACATAGGCAGGTCGGTGATATCCATCTGGTCGAGGTATACCTTGCCGCTGTTGGGCTTGACAAGACCGACTGCCATATAAAACGAGGTGGTCTTGCCTGCTCCATTGGGCCCCAGCAGCCCGACGATCTCTCCCTGCTCCACCTGGTAGCTTACCAGGTTATTCACCAGCCTTTGTCCGTATTTCTTGATCAGCTTCTCTGTCCTGAGGATCATATTTCCGACAGTCGTTCCGTTTTGCGGCTGCAAGGTAAACAGAATACAGCTAGGGTATCACTACTTTAACAGTTTTTAAGAGCCGGTCCTGGGCGATCTTTAAAAAATAAATACCTGAAGGAAGCGGTGTAGATGGATAAATGCTCAACATCATATTGGAATTATCGTACCCATGCCCGAACGGAAGCCGGTGGCCGGTCATGGTAAAAAGCGAAATATTTTCGGGGTTTATCCCGGATGCAAACAGGGTGATTCTTTCGGGCCGCGACGGGTTAGGCGCAATGGTTATGGCGGGTGCAGCTGCATCGAAATAAACTGCGTCGACAGGAGATAGCCTGACTTCGCCTGTATTCCCGGTCATTTTAAGGCGATAATAATTGAAACCCGCCAGGGGCGATGGGTCTGTCAGCCCATAGAGATTCTGCGACGGGTCTTCCACAGGCAATGTACCGATAGCTTCGAAGCTCTTTCCATCGTTGCTGCGTTCGACGGTAAAATGTGAAGCGGTATGGCCGGCCGCCATTTCCCAGTAAATCCGGGCTTCATGCAGGTGCCTTTCCGCTTTGAAGCGCGTCAATATAAGGGGCAGCTGCGGGCTTGCGCTGTTGATTTCAATGTGATGCAGCCGGACCGTACCTACGCCGTTTGAAAGAATGAATGCAAAGTTGTTCAGGCTGACGCGGCTGATGGCATTGCCGCCCTTTATCCAGCGAAGGTCATTTATCCATACATCGTATTTCCCGGGGGCTATGTCTTCAGAGGTTTCAAGGGGCGATACATAGGTGAGGTTGTCGCTTTTGTTGTTCATTACCCAGGTAATCCTGATACGTCCGCTCAGCGGATCGCTTAATATGGCCCCCGAGGAACCGGGAACTCTCAGGGCGTAGGTACCGTCGGCTTTGAAATCAATGGAAAGCTTCGAGAACAGGGAAGCGTTGGGAAGAAGGGTGTGCGTGTGGATGAGCTCGTCGCCTATTGCGAAGTACCCGGCAATATTGCCTTCCAGCGCGATATCCCGAACCTCGAGGTCAATTCCGACATGGAGCATATCGGCGGCAGGTATCGCCAGCGGTGAAGTCCTTACGATCCGTACCGAGCCGCCGCCTGTAGGAGAAGTACGCGCTGCGTCGAGGAAGCATTCTCCCTGGCTTACCGCAGCAGAGGAGGTGGTGATCACGTGGTCGACCTGGCCGGTGTCGGGTGCATCGCTTTCAAACCGGATACCCGGTTCGCAAAAATCCTGCCGGAAATACAATAGCGGAGCCTGTGACAATGAGGGAATGACAGAAACGATGCCCATAAGCAGGGTGAGTGCAGATGTTCTCATAGTATGTTTGAAAGTATAGTGAATAAAAAGTATAGCAGTTTTAACCGGAAGGCAGGCTACCCGCCTTCCAGTAGAGGATTGATTACCAGTCTTATCTCTTCTGAAAGTGCGTCTACGAAACGGGCTTTTACTTCTTCCCGGTTGGTGACGATCCTGACCTCCCTGTAGGGCGCGGGATCCCGGAAGTTTCTCAGGAACCGTTTTTTCTCAGGCGGCAGCTCCTGCGCTGCGAGCTCCGGCAGGATCGTGATTCCCCCGTTGCGCTCCACCATCCTGATCAGCGTTTCGATGCTCCCCGACCTGAAAGTGAACAGCTTGCTGACCTGGCTTTTCCTGAGCTCACAGAATTTCCTGATCTGGTCGCTCAGACAGTGCCCTTCCTCGAGCAGCCACAGCTCGTCTCCCCTGATGTCTTCGGGTACGATGTATGCTTTGTCATAAAGGCCGTTGTCTTCAGACAGGTACACGTAAAACTTCTCCCTGTAAAGTGCCGATTCATGAAAAGCGGCTTCCTGTCTGGAGGTGGCTACGATAGCTGCATCGATATTGCCGTTCCTGAGCTCGGTTACGATGCGTTCCGTCACCATCTCGTTTACCTGGAAATTGATATCCGGGTACTTCCGTGCAAACCGGGGCACAAGAACAGGGAGAAGATAAGGCGAAACAGTCGGGATGATGCCGATCCGCAGGTCGCCGTTCATAGCGCCGTTAAAGCTCCGTGCTATTTCGCGTACACGGTTCGCCTCTTTCAGCACTATCCTGGCCTGGCTGATCACCTGTGAACCGATGTCGGTGGGTACGATCGGCTGCTTGTTCCTGTCGAATATTTTAATATCCAGTTCATCCTCCAGTTTTTTGATCATCATGCTCAGGGTTGGCTGCGTTACGCAACACTGATCGGCAGCCTGAACAAAATGCCGGTGATTATCTACCGCGACAATATATTCCAGTTGTTGGATATTCATAGTGAAAAGACAGGATTGAGTTAGATTATATATAGATTTAAATTATGAAAAATATAAAGTTAATTGTTTTTGTTTATAATTGGATAGCAACCCGTAATGATCGGGCAGATCAACTAATCTCTCTGTCGGACGGCTTATCGGCTGACAGCTTGTGTGCGGAGATCAGGGTTTTTTCGACTTTGTCCCATACCCAGCTCTCCTTCAGGTTCTTCAGGGGAGTGAATTGCTTCCTGAATAAAAGCAGGTTGTCATAAAGGCGGTCGAACTCCGTAGCCTGATAAGACGGCATCACATAGCCGGCCGGATAGCAGCCGGCGAAGCGGGAAGCCAGAGATTCCGCGTTGGTGATCACCGGCTTTTCCGCCTGTATCGCGTCGTATAGCGCGGACAGGCTTTCATATTTACCATTTCCCCTCCCGTCCGGGCAAAACAGGAAATCGGATTGGGTAGCGGCAATTTTCAGTATTTCCGGGTGGGATGCGGAACCCATCCATTTGACGGAAGGATGCAGGGTCAGGCGTTCTGCTGCCTTGTCAGTAATCCGGCCTGCCATTAATACCTGTACCGGCTTCCCCGAATCCAGCAGGCCGGAAATGATTTCCATACCCGGGTTTTTCCCGAGTTGTCCGTAGTAGAGGATGGTAAGCCGGGGCTGCGGTTGCAACGTAACAGGACCGTCATAGCCCGGCGGGAAATCGGGAAGTATCAGTATTTTTCTTTTGACCTTATCAGGCGAAAGCCGGAAGTAACTCTCATCGGGTACAATGACGGTCGTAGCTGGCAGGTACAGGAATCTCCTGAGCATCTTCCATCCATGCGCAGGAAGGCCCGGACGAGAGCATACCGGATCAAACAGATCGGCTACAACCAGCCGCTGCAGCCAGAGGAACGGCCATAGTGCCAGGAGCAGCTTTTCTCCTGCGACATGAACGGAATGATAACGACGTCTGGCCAGGAGCAAAGCCGAGCAGGCCAGGTAACGGAGAAATCCCCCGGAAGAGGATGGCCGGGCATATGACCGCGGACAGCGGGGCCCGACAAAGTCTACCATCGCGCCGGCGCGGGCCAGGCTTGTAATTTCGCGGCTGACCCTGAGGTCGGAACCGTCGTCGAAAGAAAGATAGAGAACCCGGATTCCCGGTCCGGATGACGTAAGGTACCGGCAGTAAAAGCCGATCGCCATGGCGAAGAGCATCAGGACCGCGCATGAAAGACAGAGTGTCTTCGGCGGGGTAGAATACCCCGCCAGGGCAATACCCTTTATTAAAACAGAGGATAAATAAGCCTCGGGTGTCCAGGCAGGCAGCTTCAGGGGTAATAAGATATGCCGGGCGGCGGGAACGCCCGCGAGCAAGAGGGCAGGCAGCCACGAAAGGCTTCCGGGAAATGAATGGTTTCTCATGATTGAAATTGTATAGTATGATTCAACTGAATCCATACGGACATGCTGCCCGGCTTAAGCGGCAGAATGGAACGACAGGTCAGTTACTGCTTAAATCGAGAGTAAATTTAAGCGGTAGCGCTGAAGAGTCTTACCCGGGAATTTTGTAAAGCACCCTTTTCAGGAAACGGCTGTCAGCGCTGCTATCCGGCCGGTATCAATCCCGGTGGCGCACCGGAAGTGGCCTTCAGGACATGCTTTGTGACCGTGAATGCCGCAGGGGCGGCATGGCAGTGCTTCCGGGGTCTGGATCACAAACGACCGGTCGGAGAGCGGGCCGTAGCCAAACTCAGGGACAGTGGAGCAATAAACGGCGCAGACGGGAGCGTTTACCGCAGAACACAAGTGCATGGGAGCCGAATCGTTGACGTAATTCATCAGGGCGCCTTGCATCAGGGCGGCAGACTGCAGGAGAGAGAGTTTCCCGCAGAGATTGACCACGTGGCTGCGGCTGTCCGCCAGCTTTTCTGCAACAGCCGTATCTGCGGGGCCGCCCAGCAGGTAGACGGGATGTTGCGGGGGCAGAAGGTCGATGAGCCTGCGCCACTGTTCAGGCGGAAACTGCTTGGTAAACCATACCGAAGTAGGCGCAATACAATAGTAGGGTATCTGCTGAAGATGCGAGATGCTCTGGTAATCATTTTCCCCGGGGTATAGCTTCGGTTGCTGAAGCGCAGCATCCGTTATACCTCCTGCCAGCAAGTAATTCCTGTCTGTTTCATGGACGCCCTCTTCAAAACGGTGCGGATAGCGGCGGGAAAAGAGAAATGAAAGCGGGTTTTTATCGAACCCGGCGGTGCTTCCCGCTCCGGAAAATGCTGTCAGCAATCCTGTGGCCCCGTAGCGCTGCAGGTTGACGACATGATCGTAGCGCTGCCTGCGAATGTGCCGGAGCAGCCTGAAAAGACTTTTGTATTTACCCCCCTTCTTATCCCAGACCAGCACGTTCCGCAGGAACGGGTGCTCCCGGAAAAGCGCTTCGTTACCCTTCCTGACGACAATATCTATTCCGGCGTCGGGCAGCCCCAGGTGTAGGGTTTCCAGGAGGGAAGTAGCCAGGATGACGTCGCCGATAAAAGCAGTCTGGATAACTAATATTTGTTTCGGGACCATAGCGCGGGGATTGCCCCGTGGTTTTTTGAGATAGGTTATAATTGGGTAAAATTGAGTAATTTTGTTGTAACGCACGAGGAATTTGTGCTGATTTTTGCAGCAATGGCCTATTACAACACGAAGCAGAGACTCGCAGGAGGAGCGCCGATAAATTCCCTTAAGGAGGAATACGAACTCTATACATTTCCCAACGGCATACGCCTGGCCCACAAGCAGGTGTCCAACACCCGGATCGCGCATTGCGGCATTATGCTGGATATCGGCAGCCGGGATGAAAGGCCTGAGCAGGAAGGGCTTGCGCATTTCTGGGAGCATATGGCTTTTAAAGGAACCGAAAAAAGGAGATCTCATCACATCATCAACAGCCTGGAAAGGGTGGGGGGCGAGCTTAATGCGTATACCACCAAGGAGAAAATCTGTTTTCATGCGTCGGTGCTGGATGAGCATTTTTCCAAGGCCGCCGATCTCCTGGCCGACATTACCTTCCATTCGGTTTTTCCCGAAAAGCAGCTCGATCGCGAAAGGAACGTGATACTGGAGGAAATGGCGATGTACAGCGATTCGCCCGAGGATGCCATCCAGGATGATTTCGATGCGATGGTCTTCGAGGGACATTCGCTGGGATACAATATTCTGGGAACGGCGGAAACAGTCGGCTCCTTCACCAAAGAAGATCTCGGCGCATTTATCAGAGACAATCTCGACACTTCCCGTATCATATTTTCTTCGGTAAGCAGGTTCCCGATGCAGAAAGTCATCAGGATCGTGAGCCGGTACCTGGAAGATATCCCCGCTACCCACGTGACACGCAGCAGGGTCGGGCCTTCGCTTTACAGTCCTCAGGCGAAAATGGTACGCCGGGATCTGACGCAGGTACAATGCGCGCTGGGAAAAACCGCCTATGCCCTCGATGATGAGAGAAGGCTTCATCTCTTTATCCTTACCAACCTGCTGGGCGGACCGGGAATGAATTCGCGTTTCAATATGGCCTTACGTGAAAAGCATGGCTTCGTGTATGCTATCGACGCCAGCTATACCCCATACCTCGACAGCGGTTTTTTCGGGGTCTTTTTCGGCACGGAACGGAAGCATCTCGATAAAAGTATCTCCCTCATTATGAAAGAGTTCAGAAAGCTGCGGGAAATCCCCCTTACCAGCGCCCAGCTGCACTATACGAAAGGACAGATCATGGGACAGCTGGCGATGTCGGAAGAGAGCAACAACAGCTTCATGCTGATGATGGCGAAGAGCCTCCTGGACGTCCGAAAAGTAGAAACGCTTTCCGAGATTTTCGAAAAAATAAGGCTCATCACTTCCCGGGAGCTCCAGGATGTGGCGCAGGAGATGTTTGACGAGAGCCAGTTCAGCTGCCTGACCTATTTCCCTGAGGAGTAGAGCCTTCCGCTAATATTGTAACAAACTATAATCAACAATCTCCATCAAAATATAATGCTGAAAAATTTTTTACTCGTCGCAATCCTCCTCGTTGCCGGCGTTCAGCCCGGTCTTGCCCAGAAAAAGAAGAAAGGCGGAGAAGCTTCCAAGCCGGAAACGTCTAAAACAGAAACAGCGACCGAGAAGCCCAAAAGCCAGCCGGCGAAAGGTCCCAAGCCTTTTTCTGAAGTGATTGACAGCACCGCAAAGAGCCAGTACGGCCTGATGGGGGTGCATTTTGCAGCCGATAAATGGTACCTGGAAGTGCCTGATTCATTGTTCGGAAGAGATATCATGTCGGTTACCCGCTTTTCGCGTACGGCGGGCGGGGCCGGGGTTTTCGGCGGGGAAGAGGTAAAAAGGCAGATGATCCGCTGGGAAAAAGGACCCGCTCATCAGCTTCTCCTGCGTTCGGTCACGGTATTGACGGTTAGCCCCGACAGCGCGAGCCCGATTGCGGAGGCGGTCCGGAATTCGGCAGCCGACCCGATCATCGGAGTGTTTGAGGTGAAGGCTCTGAAAAAAACGGGAGCGCAGCAAAGCTATGTTATAGAGGTCACTGATTTCTTTAACGCCGATAATGCCGCGTTCTCGCTCAGTTCCGTGCGAAAGCAGCTGCTGAAGCTGGCAGCCTTTAAGAAAGAAGCTTCTTTTGTCGACCGGATAAGCGCTTATCCGACCAATGTAGAGATCAGGACCACGAAGACTTTTGCTGTTGTCCCTGAAGTGGTTACTACTTCGCCGGCGCCGCAGACTGGCGTTTATTTCCCTGCCGGAAGAGACGCCGGCGTAGTTACGCTGGAGATGAATACCTCGATGATCGTACTTCCCAAGGTACCGATGGAAACCCGTCTTTTTGATAACCGGGTCGGGTATTTTGCCAATAAGTACACGGTATTCGGAGAAGAGTCGCAGAAGTCCGAGGAACAGGTCTTTGCGGTCAGGTGGAGGCTGGAGCCTAAAAGCGAGGCCGACGCGAGATTACAGAAAGCCGGGACGCTGATCGAGCCTGCGAAGCCCATCATATTTTATATAGATCCCGCCACCCCACTGAAATGGAGAAAATACCTGAAGGATGGGGTAAACGACTGGCAGCCGGCCTTTGAAAATGCGGGGTGGAAAAATGCGATACGCGCAGAAGACTGGCCGGAATCAGACAGTACGATGAGCCTTGAAGACGCCAGGTTCTCGGTGATCCGCTACTTTGCGGCCGACATACAGAATGCATACGGGCCGAATGTCCACGATCCGAGAAGCGGGGAGATCATAGAAAGCCATGTCGGGTGGTATCATAATGTAATGCGCCTGCTGCGAAACTGGTACCTGGTCCAGACCGCTGCGGTGGATCCGCGCGCAAGAAAGAAGACTTTTGCCGACGGGCTGATGGGAGAGCTGGTGAGATTTGTCGCAGCGCACGAAGTAGGGCATACCCTTGGGCTAAGGCATAATTTCGGGGCAAGCTCGGCTACTCCCGTCGAGAAGCTGAGAGATAACGAATGGCTGGCAAAAAACGGTCATACTTCCTCTATTATGGACTATGCGCGTTTTAACTACGTTGCGCAGCCGGGAGACGGCGTGACGCATTTTTTCCCGGGTGTAGGCGATTACGACAAATGGGCGATCAAGTGGGGGTACAGCTACTTCGGGAAAAATGACGACGACCGGGCAATCCTGAATGCCTGGACGAAGGAAGCCTATCAGCAGGCCAGGCTGCGTTTCGGCACGGAGCTGAACCCTTATGACCCGAGGTATCAGTCGGAAGATCTCGGTGACAATGCCATGAAGGCTTCCGCCTACGGGATCCTCAACCTTCAGCGTATATTGCCTAACCTGAACGAATGGAGCCGCGAGGACGGGCAGAGCTACAAAGAGCTGGAGGAGCTATATGGAAACGTAGTGTCGCAATACAGGAGGTATATGGGGCATGTGACGAAAAATATCGGCGGCGTTTACGATAACCCTATGACCTATGACATGGAAGGTGCAGCTTTTACGGCCGTTCCGAAGCGGATTCAGAAAGAAGCCGTTGCATTTCTTAACGAGCAGCTTTTCAGAACGCCGGAATGGCTCCTCGACCCGGCGGTGATCAATAAGCTGAAGCCGGAAAGGGGTGTTGAGGCGCTCAAGGAGATCCAATCGACCATACTCGGCGCTATTTTCGCGGGAGACAGGGCGGTGCGACTGATGGAAACGGGAATTTCCGCAGACTACTATACCCTGGATGAGCTGTATACCGACCTGGAGAAAGGCATATGGTCGGAGCTGAGCTCGGGACGGGCCATCGATATTTTCAGGCGTAACCTTCAAAAGGTATACCTCGAAAAGCTGATGTCAAAGCTGAAGCCCGGAAAAGCGGTCGTCACGTCGGTTCCGCCGGGGATTACCTATGGCTTGTCAGCCCGTTCGGTAGAGCTTGCCGAGACAGACCAGCCTTCTGTAGCCCGGGGACATCTGGAAGCGCTCAGACGGCAGATACAGGCGGCCATTCCCAGAACAACCGACAGGCTGAGCAGGTTTCACCTGGAAGATCTGAACAGGAGGGCTGCTCTCGCCCTTGACCCCAATAAATAGGAAACGGACTGTCTTTAAACCGGACATCCCGGCGCTGATGCTCAGCGCCGGGATGTCCGGCCGGAACGAAATATTATCCGAGTATTTCCTTTTTCCTCTTCTCCAGTCTTTCCTTTGTTTTCTGAAGCTCCGCCTTCTTTTCGGCAGTTGCATTTTTCAGATCCTCATTAATACGTTTAAGCTCCTTTTCAAGGCTTTCATATTCAGCTTTCGCTGACTGGTTAAGCTTGCTTACCTTCTCGTCGATTTTCGCAGATGCATTATTGGCTGCATCTTTAACGTCGGAAGCTACATCCTGAGCGCCTTCTTTGATGTCGCTCGCTACGTTATCAAGTTTTTTACCGGTAGCGTCGGCAGCATCTCTTACATCCTGCGCGGCAGACTCAGCCGTTTCTTTTGCTTCCTCTTTTGTGCTTTTAGAACATGAACTGAAAGTCAGCCCCCCGATAACCATCAGGGAACCGATGAACAAAACTGTCTTTTTCATTTTTCGATTGTGGTTATAGTTTGAATAAAAACGTTAATTTTATTCAAAGCGTATGTGGCGAACGAAAAACTGTCTTTCATATATGTCAGGCTTGTAATCAGGAGAAATCTGTGGTATCTTACCTTGTTATGCGCGCTATTCCTTATCTGATCCCGGTTTTGGTTACCTCGGTTTTCGTGGCGCTGGTGTATGCGGGGCTGGTGTGGGCAGGACCGTTTTTGCTTCCCGTCCTGGGAATGTTGAACAGGTATTGCGGTCGTTTTACATTACCGGAGCTGATCACCGAATATGCATATTTTCATCATTCGCCCCATACATCGGCGGTCAGGACGTTCAGCGCATTTTTCTTTACAGGATTCAATGCCTGGATATGCTGCTATCTGAGCGCCAATGTGCTTGAGATTCCCGAATTGATGGCTTTTCTCTACTCGGTGGTAATTCTTAACAGCAATTTCGCTATTTCTCTTTCGCATGAGCTTATGCACTCCGGCAAAAAGATCGATCGATGGATGGCAACATGCATTTTACTGCTGAACGGGTTTTTCTACCTGGAATCCGATCATTTGTATATTCATCACCGCTATGTGGGTACTGAAAGAGACCCTGCGTCTGCCTTGCCGGGAGAGAATGTATACCGGTACCTGTTCAGGTCGATCCGCAGCAGGATAAAAATGGTTTTCGGCCTGACACGCATTTTTCCCGACCCCAGGGCACGCCGCATCATACAGGGCAATTATGCCCGCTTCCTGCTTTGCATACTGCTCCTGATATTTGCTTTCCGGTGGGATAAACAGGTTTTTTCATGGCTTCTGGTGCAGTATTTAGCGGTCACGCTGATATACGAGGTGATCACCTATATCCAGCACTACGGACTGCGGCGCGCCTATACCGCGCCGGGAAAAATAGAAGATGTAGATTTGCATCATTCCTGGAATTGCAACTACCGGCTGTCTGCCTATCTGTATTTTATGATGCCTGTCCATGCGATCCATCATCTTCGCAATGAGCCGGAGCTGGAAAAACTGACCTGGGCCGGGCCGGTATTTCCTTACCCGTTTGCTCAGATGGTGACAATGGCCCTCATACCTTCTGCCTGGTTTAAGACGATGAATGAACGCGTAAATGAAGTTGAAAAGAAACTTTCGGATCTGTAGCCGGCCTGTGATAAGATACCCCGGCTTTTCAGGTTACTTATGGATATAATTTTACGGTGGAGGCGCCTGTGCCTGATCGCTCTATGCTGCCTGGAAGGAAGCGGGGGGTATGCGCAGAATATACATGCCTGGCAAATGCAGTTTTTTTCGGGACGGTTCATTACGCACCGGCACCACCGGACCGCCCCCGAATCTTCTCACTACGGTGTTTCCCTTGATTTTATTAAAAAGACGACCGGTAAAAAGTATTGGCAGTATGCGCATAACTACCCGGATATGGGGCTGTCTGCAACCTGGCGTACATTAGGTAACCCGGAAGTATACGGGCAGATCTATTCGGTGGTCCCGTACCTGGAGTTTAGCTTATTTCGCCGGAAAACCGGCGCTTTTCAGCTGAAGCATGGTACCGGGCTGGCCTTTGCTGCCAGGACTTACGACGCTGCGCAGAATCCTCAGAACAGGCTGCTGAGCACAATGCTCAATGCTACCTCCATGATCGATGCGGGATATCGCTTTTTTGTGTCGGACGAATGGGACCTGAAGCCCGGAGCCATGATCTATCATTATTCCAACGGAGGGTTCAGGTTGCCTAACGCCGGTATTAATGCAGGGGCTGTCTATCTCGGGCTTACCTGGCATCCTGCCGGAAGAGAACCGGAGCGAACCGCCTTTGAAACCATACGCGATTTTAAAAAATGGCGCTACCGGCTGAGCGGTGCGGCAGGATTTTACGATTTCAGAAGAGAAAATTCCCCTTCAATACAGGTAAATCCGCAGCTGAGCGGTATGGTTTTTCTTCAGCACAGTACTGCCTTCCGTACGGGGATAGGAGTTGAAGCGGGCCGGTTAAACAGGAAGGATGTTCAGCCGGCGATCTACATGGAAGAAGAGATACAATTTGGAAAAATAGCTACGCGCTATGGTTTTGGCGGATATCTGAGAAACAAACCTCCCGGGCAGGAAAGCTTTTATTCAAAAATCGGGATGGCGTTTTACCCGGAAATGGAAAACAGGATCCCTGCCGGGATCTTCGTCGGCAGTATGTTAAAAGCACATGGGACAAGGGCTGCTCATATCGAGCTGATGACGGGATACGTGTTTTGAGCTGAAGCGAGCTGTCAGGGGCCGGCGTCCGCAATATCCGTTTTCCTGTAGAACCACTTGTTCTTTTTGGGCTGGCTGCGCCACTGCCTGTTGGTGGGCGGCCGGTTAAGCCAGTATCTCGCCCCTGCGCCAACGGTATAAAAATCGGGTATGCCCGGAATGACATGCAGATCGATGTCGAGCCGCTTATTTATCCTGAGATCGTATTCAACTTCCCCGCCATACCATACAAAGGCCCGCTGCCAGTCGCCTTTGGTTTTGAGATAGCGGTTTTCCTGGACGTAGCCCGGAAATCTGTACCAGCTTCTGCGGTATACCCAGGTGGGTCCCAGGCCTACCCTGAGCGAGTGCCGGCCGCCGTTCAGCATTTGCAGCCGGAAAGCGATGTGGGTATGGCCGGCAAAAAGCCTGGCGCAATCGCTGTAGGCGCCCTGGGCTATTTTTAATGAAAACCGCTGCCGGAAAATAAAGCGTTCGTATGCCGCGACGCCTCCCCAGTTGAGCACCATCCGCGCTTCCGGGTCGAGCCGCCGGGGCTGAAAGTGCGCATTAATGTTTCCTTTCGGATGTATTGTCATGAAGATCCAGTTAATGCCGAAGTTATCCTGTGCGGAAGCAGGGAAAACCCTCAACCCGACCAGGCAGCAGAGCAGGACAAGCAGGTTTGGTCGCAGCCTATCGGTTTTCCGGTTCTTCATTATACTGGAGAACGTATTTATTCATTTTATGGAACCAGAGCCATCAGCACCATCACAAAATAGAGGTACGGCATCCTGGGGCCATCTTTCAGCTGACCGACATCTATCTTGCGTTTGTGATGCGGCAGGTGGTGGATCGAATGCAGCGGTAAAAGATGGAGGATGTAATTGGTATATTTATAATAGCAATTCCAGGAAAGAGCCAGGGTAATTTCTTCCTTCTCATCTTTCCGGAACAGGCCGTAGTGCTGGATGTAGTTAATCAGCTCATACAGAAGGTAGGCGATGAAACTCTGGAAAAGGAAGAATCCAAGCGTTTTCTGCGGATGCCTGGAGCATAGCGCTATGGTGATCCAGACTCCTGCAAGAATGGTCAGCATCTTCAGGTTCAGGAACAGGATCTTCCGGCTCAGGTATTTCGGCAGCCCGTATTGCGTCAGGAAGCTCTCCTTTAGCCTGCTGCAGGCCAGGCGTACAAAATAAGAGTAAAAGCTCTGATTGATCCTTGAAATATTGGGATCTTTCGATAACCCCACGTCCCGGTGGTGCCCTGCCACATGATCGGCGGCAAGATGCGGAATTCCTGCCGCGGTCAGCAGCATCCCCGATATGAGAATGTCGGCCTTTTTATGACTGTGCAGCAGGTCGTGCGCAAGTGTTACGATAAAGCACCCGGTGAGACAACCTGTACAGAAGCTGAAAAAAAGCAGCTGTCCTGCAGGCGGGTTTGTGCGATCCACGAATGATATACCCCATACTATCATAGCGCACAATAATATTCCGCTTACCCTTTTGGCCATGGCCGTTGCAGGGCAGCCGTAAAACATACGAAGCTCATCCAGTATCTCCCTGTTGCTGAACTCTCCCCATGCCGTATTCAGGTAATTGGCGGCCAGCAAAACAGGCAAAATGAGATAATAGTATCCCACTTCGCTTAATGCAACGAAGGCACAGGCGAACATCGATGGCAAGACGTATTTCCAAATCTTGAATACCCTCATAGTTTCCCGCCGGATTGGTAACGGAGACGACCCAAAAAAGCTTTGTGTACGCCGTTTGCCCCTTCTACAGAAGCTGGCGCTTACATTAAATGGAGGAGGTTATTAAAGGAGGAGGCCGTTTAAAGACCAAACATACACTTTTTTAAGAAAAAGCAAGCGCTAAGGGATGATTTTCAGGGAGCCCGCTATTCCAGGAAAAGCTCTTTTGTCCTTTTGAGCGCCGATCCTATTACCTGGTGCATGTCGTAATAGCGGTATTCGGCGAGGCGGCCGCCGAAGATTACATTTTTTTCCTGCTCTGCCAGCGCCCGGTACTGCCGGAAGATCCCGTCGTTTTTAGCATCGTTGACAGGATAATAAGGTTCTGCTCCTTTTACCCATTCCTGCGGGTATTCGTAGGTGACGACGGTTTTGGGCTGCGTGCCGAATTCGAAATGCTTGTGTTCGATGATCCGGGTATAGGGGATCTCCGCTTCGGTGTAATTGACGACGGCATTGCCCTGGAAGTTGTCTGTATCCAGTATCTTATGATCGAAGCGAAGGCTGCGGTAGTCAAGGCTGCCGAACCGGAAATCGAAATACTCGTCGATCTGGCCGGTGTATACCACCGCATGCGCGAGCGCATCCAGCGCATTCCGGTCGGCGAAGTAATCCACGCCCAGCCTGACCTCGCTGCCTTCCAGCAATCCTTCCGAAAGCTTGTTGTAGCCTCCTATCGGGATGCCCTGGTACTTATCGTTGAAGTAGTTGTTGTCGTAGGTGAACCTTACCGGCAGCCGCTTGATAATAAAAGCCGGCAAATCTGTGGCTTTTCTTCCCCACTGCTTCTCCGTATAGCCCTTGATGAGCTTATAGTAGATATCGGTGCCCACAAGCGAGATCGCCTGCTCCTCGAGGTTCTGCGGATCTGTGATATTGGCTTCCCGTACCTGCTCCTCTATTTTGGCTTTCGCCTCTGCCGGCGTCTCCACCTTCCATAAAGCGTAGAAGGTGTTCATATTGAACGGCAGGTTATACAGGTCTCCTTTGTAGTTGGCCAGGGGAGAATTGGTATAACGGTTAAATTCTACAAATGAATTGACAAAGTCCCAGATAGGCTTGTCGTTGGTGTGAAAGATGTGCGCCCCGTATTTATGAACGTTGATACCTTCCACATTTTCACAATAGGTATTGCCGCCGATATGCGGCCTCCGGTCGATGACCAGGCATTTTTTTCCGTGTTTGGCAGCCTGGTGCGCAAAGACGCACCCCCAGAGGCCGGCGCCTACAATTAAATAATCGAAAGCTTTTGAAGACGGATCGGTCGGAATACTCACTTGAAAACCCTGTAATGATTGTGTGGAAATTAATGGACAGGCCCTGCGGCGGCAAAGCTACGCCTTTTTTGTCAGGGAAGCAATCTGAGCTCCACCCTGCGGTTTTTCTGAAGCCCTTCCCTGCTGGCGCCGTCGGCAATCGGCTTGAACGAACCGAAGTAATCGACCATAACTTTGCCTGCGCTCACACCACCTTCCTTAAGCAGGAATTCTTTCACAGCCTCGACGCGGCGTTTGGAGAGCGCCAGGTTGTATCGGTCGGAGGCTCTTCTGTCGGCGTGGCCGGCCAGCTGAAGCCTGCATCCGTTTTTATTCATCACCTGGGCTACGTTCTTAAGAATTTCTTTTGCTTCGGTGTTCAGCAGGCTTTTGTCGGTTTCGAACTGGATGTTGGCAAAAACTTCCGAGCAGCCCAGCTGCGAGCTGAGCGCATTTTTGACGTAGGAATCGAAGTCGATCACCCTTCCGCTCCCGTCGACTATGCTTCCGGCGGGAGAATCGGGCTCCTTGTCGAAAAAGTCGGACACGCCGTCACCGTCTGAATCGAGCAGCAGGCGCGGATCTATATCCTCGGGCCTGTTGGCTTTTGCTACCGAGTCCATTTCTTCGAGCGAGAGGATCTTAGGCGGTTTGACCAGCACCTTGGGATCGGTATAGCGAAGATTGTAATAGCCGGAGCCGTCTTCCGGATGGTATGCCCATTTCCCGTTTTCTTTTTTCACCCTCAGCGGTTTTTT
>MEDT01000110.1 GCA_001724175.1 Cytophagaceae bacterium SCN 52-12
AAACGTCGAAGTTGCTCCAGCCTGCGCCGCCGCAATCGACGATCGTGGTGACCCCCACCCTGAACGTAAAGCCGTCGGGAGGAAGGGCCGTGAACCCGTCGCTCAGGTAGTGGTTGGGCTGCGTACCGGCGAACACATGCCCGTGTATATCAATCAGTCCCGGCGTAACGTACATTCCTTTCGCATCGACCACCTGGCGGGCGGTTGAAGGGTCGATATTCGCGGCGATTTTTTTTATCTTACCTTCATATATGCCCACATCCATGGGACGGCTGATGTTGTTTTTGGGGTCTATCAGGTGTCCTCCTTTTATCAGAACGGTATATTCCTGGGCCTGTATGACCGTGAGCTGAATAACGGAAAGCAACAAGGTTAATAGTAGAATTCTCATAAGATCGGAATGGAGACTAGGTATTGAAAATGTTTTATTTGAGTGCGCCCTTTAGTACATCCTTTATTCTGCCTGCCACTATTTTTTCCTGTCCTGTTTTAAGCATCCAGGTGGTGACGCTGATCCCGTTAGGGCCGGCCGACATGACTTCGATGGAGGGAGATCCGTTCCTGAGGTTTTCCAGGAAACTTTTCGAGCTTATATCTATTTTTTCCGTGTCCCAGGTAATTTTCAGCGTGGGCGTATGATTACCGAGCTCGGGCCTGGTTACTGTCGTGCTCACCCCGCTGACGCTTTTGGCGGCGTTTTCGATCAGCGCGGTGCGCTGCTCCCAGATATCCCACTCTTTTTTCTGATCCAGCCTGACAAACCGGTCGAGCGCCACATACATGCCGATAATTTCCTCCTTGTTTACCTTCATGCCCCTTCCTATCGTGGAGCCCCTTGGCGGCATGCTGAGCCTGGCGGCCTCGATAAAGTGCTTTTTCCCCATCAGGATCCCGGCGCTCTGGGGGCCTCTCATGGCCTTCCCTCCCGATACGCATACCAGGTCAAAGCCCATGTCATTGAATCTCCACAGGTTTTCTACGGGAGGCACATCGGCGGCAATATCGATCATGGTAGGGATCCCGTGCTTCCGGGCGACCGAAACCCAGTCCTGGTGGTTGATTTTGCCTTTGTCAGATTGGATATGCAGGAACCACATAAGGGCGGTATTCGGGCTAATGGCCTTTTCCAGCTCTTCCGCGGTTTCTATATAAACAATCTTACAGCCGGTATTGGTAAGCGCGTGGGAATAGCCGATGGAATGACCTTTCTGCATGATCACTTCCGATTTCATTCCCGTTCCTGCAAGGTGGGGCAGGGCCTCTACCTTCGCCTGGTCGGTACCGGTAAGCACGCCGGCGAGCCCGAGCGTAAGCGCAGAAAAGCAGCCTGCCGTAACGACGGCTGCTTCGGCATGGGTAATGGCTGCTATACGTTCGCCTACTTTGGTCTGGACGTCGTCAAGTATCATGAATTCTTTTGACGCTGCCTGTATAGCCTGTACGACTTCGTCAGGCATCAGCGAGCCTGTCATCGAGGTATAGGTACCCGCAGCATTGATAAAAGTCCTGATCCCCAGCTCTTTTGCCCAGTCCGGAGCGGCGGATGGCGCTGAAATTTCGGCGACGGTTATTCCGCCGGCCAAAGGGATAGCCGAGATTTTTTTTAATAGCTCTCTTCTGTTTAACATAGAAACTGGCGGTAATTTTGGTAGTCAGATATCAGATTGAAGATGCATACAGTATGGCAGAATACTCTTTTTGCAAAAGAATTTAACAGTAAAACAGCCTCACCTTAAAGGTAGATTTTGTTTCGGACAAAAACATTATTTTTTATAAAACATTAAGGAATTAAGCGGCCGCCGCTGCGGGGCATTAAGTGCTATCTCAACCAGCCTTAATTCCTTAATGGTTAACTCTTCACAAAAAATCAGTAGCCGGTCCTCTGCAGCGAATGAAGGTCTTCCGAAAGGAGACGACAGGCGAAGTCGTAGCCGGTCCGGAAAATAGACTTCGATTTGTGAAAGTCAAAGATACTAAAAGCCCGCATCCCCGGAGGCTCTATCAGCAAGTCGCATTTTTGCAGGCGTTCGATGTTCTGGTTGTGTACCGCGAGCAACAGCGACCGGTAGGCGACTTCAAAAGAGTTTTTGAATGGACGGTCCTGCAAAAAAGGATTGCAGTGTGCGCCGACGAGCTGATCAGCTTTCCCTTCGAGAAATTCGACCGGCATGTTGTTCAGGACCCCGCCGTCGACCAGCTCCCGTCCCCGGTACCGGTAAGGCTCGAAAAGGCCCGGAATTCCGCAGGAGGCGATCATGGGCTGAACCACCTCCCCGGCGTCGAACACGACGGTTTCTGCAGCTACTATGTCGGTGGCGGTAATGATCAGGGGGATCTTAAGCGCCGAAAAATCATTGTCGGGAAAGTACCCGGAAAGGATTTTTTCTGTCGCCGAAATACGCAGCAGTCCCGGCCGGCCGAATGCAAAACGTACGGAACGAAGCAGGTCGGATTTAGAAAGGATATCCAGGCTTTCTTTCGGCGTATAGCCGCCTGCATAGAACGCCCCGACCAATGCTCCCCCGCTGGTGCCGCAGACAAAATCTATTGTAATACCATGTTCGTCCAGCGCCTGCATAACGCCCAGGTGCATAAACGCCCTGGCGCCTCCTCCCGATAATACCAGTCCGGTTTTCATACCTTTACAGGTAGTCGGCCAACCTGCCGCGCGTGCCTATTTCGATCCCTTTTTCCCCTTGTTTTACCGTGGCGGCTTCGTAGCCGGCGTCGTGCTCGAAAATGAGCGTGATCTGCTCATCCGATACCTTCTGAAGGATTTGTTTCTTTTCGTCCATGGTCACCAGCGGCCTTACATCGTAGCCCATGACCCAGGCGATCGGGAGATGGGCGGAGGAAGGCAGGAGGTCAGCGGCAAAGAGATATTTCTTCCCGTTGCAGTCGATCAGGGGAAGGATCATCTGCTCCGTATGTCCATCGACGTGAATGAAAGAAATCCCCGGGAAGGGCGAATTCCCTTTTTCAATAAACATCAGGTGCCCCGATGCTTCGATCGGGAGCAGGTTTTCCGGCAAAAAGGAAGCTTTTTCCCGTGCATTGGGCCTTATGGCCCATTCCCACTGTCCTTTCGCCGACCAGTACTGCGCATTGGGGAACGTAAGGACAGGCTTGCCGTCCTGGTACCGGACTGCTCCCCCTGCGTGGTCGAAATGGAGGTGTGTAAGCACGACATCGGTAATTTCTTCGGGCGCAAATCCTGCTTTATAAATAGACGAGAGCAGCGTGGCATCGCCGTTCCGGTAGTAGTGGCTGAAGAATTTTTCGCTCTGCTTATCGCCCAGTCCGGTATCTATCAGGATAAGACGGGAGCCGTTTTCGATAAGCAGGCAACGTGCGGCCCAGTTGCAGAGGTTGTTTTCGTCGGAGGAGATATGCCTGCTCCAGAGGGTTTTAGGCACTACCCCGAACATGGCCCCGCCGTCGAGCTTAAAGAATCCGGTATCTATTATGTGTATTTTCATTTGCAGAGAGACGATGTGATAATGTGATGATGTGATAATGAGATAATGAGGCAATGGAACGATTAGCTCCGACAGCTGCCGGAGGTGCCCGGTTGAAGCCGGAGCCTGTTAACAATTTTAAATAATTTGCGAGTATAAAGCGAGTATAACGTTGCACAATATTTATTTTCCTAATTTTGGTGTTGAACAATAACACAGATACAGTTCCCGTTTTTTTCAGTAACATCCGGGCGACGATAACGCTTAAGACTTAAAACTTAATTTTCTTTTTTACAGAATGGTAATTCTTCAGGCACTTTCCGATACCACCCTTACCGCAACATCTGATCAGGGACTTACATTATTCGGTTTATTAAGCAAAGGTGGCTGGGTGATGCTGCCCCTCGGCCTGCTTCTGCTGGCAACTCTTTTCCTGATCATTGAAAGATACCTCGGGATCAATGCAAGCGGGAAAGTAGAGCAGAATTTTGTAGATAACATCCGGGACTTTGTGCAGGAAGGCAACCTTAAATCTGCCGAGTCTCTCTGCCGCAACCAGCGGAATGCGATAGGCCGGATTTTTGAACGCGCGATCAGCCGTATCGGGTACCCGATCAAAGATATAGAGACGACCATCGAAAACGCCAGCCAGATCGAGCTTCAGCGCCTGGAAGGAAATTTGTCTTACCTCGGGGTCATTGCCGGTATCGCTCCCATGATTGGTTTCGTGGGTACGATCGCCGGTATCATCAGGATTTTCTACGATATCTCGCTTTCCAATGATTTTAACATCAGCACGATCTCGGGCGGGATGTACGAGAAGATGATCACCTCGGGATCAGGTCTTATCATCGGTCTGATCGCCTATGCCGGGTATCATATGCTCAATATGAAAATAGACCGCTTTGCGCTGCGCCTCCAGATGGCCGCGTCCGATTTCCTGGACGTGCTGCAAAAGCCTGTAGGGAAATAATGCAGCCCAGTCTTTTCAAGATTTCCAAAAGAACTGAATAAGTAATGAAGATACGCAGAAAGAGCCGGTTTGCCCCGGAGGTTTTTACACATTCGCTGAATGACATCATGTTCTTCCTGATGCTGTTCTTCCTGATCATCTCTACGATGGCCAACCCGAATGTTATTAAACTGATGCTGCCCCAGGCGGCGGCCGCGCAAAGGAGCTATACCAAGCAGATGACGCTGTCGGTAGATGCGGACAGGAACTATTTCCTGGATAAGCAGCCGATCCCGGTCGACCAGCTCGAAACCACCCTGCATAATACCTTTCTGAATGTACAGGAGCGTACCATCGTGCTCAGGCTCGATAAGAGCCTGGCCGTCCAGGATTTGGTAGATGTCCTCGAAATAGGGGCGAAGGAAGACATCAAGATGGTAATGGCTACCGCGAAATAAAACAGGGACGGGCTTAAGCCCATCCCTATTCACTGACCCAGCTTTGTTTTTGCTATTTCCGACCGGTCGCGGATCTCTTCGCTGACATGAAGGACCAGGGTGTCGCCTTCGCTGAGGTCCCCGATAATCTCCATATTGACCGCGTCGTTCCGGCCAGCGGTCACCGGTTTCCAACGGGCTCTGCCGTTTTCCGATTTGATCACGAACAGCCCCAGGGCCGTGTTCAGCACCGATTGCACCGGGACGCTGAAGGAAGAATCGGAAGTCGCCATCGGAAGCGTAACCTCGGCTACCATGCCCGGGAGCAGGCTTTTGTTCCTGTTGTCGACGTCCAGCTCGGTACGCTGGGCCCTGAGCTTCGGATCGAGAGCGCCCGACAGCCGGTTAACCTTTGCGTAAAAGGGCTGGCCAGGCGACGATCTGACGGTAAATTTTGCCTGGGTCCGGTAGCTGACGTACCGCGTGTAGGATTCGGGGACGCTGACGACAAGCCGGAGCCTGTTCTGCTCGGCAAGCGAAAACAGCGGGAATTCGGATCCTTTCCCCGAAGGGCCTACGTAGGCGCCCGTGCTTACATAACGGGAGGTGATCACGCCCGAGAACGGTGCCCTGATCTCGAGGTAATTGCGGTTATCGCTGATTTCGTTAAAAGTAGCCCTTGCAGACTGGAGCAGGGCGGCGTCAGACTGCTGCCTGGCAAACGCGAGCTCAAGGTCGTTGGGAGAGACTGTGCCGGGCGTTTTACTGGTTTCGAGCAGGCGTTCGTAGGTAGATTTGCTGGAAAGGTACATCGCTTCCTGCGCCTGGAGCCTCGATTCGGCGCCGGCCAGCTGGGAGGCCAGCTCCGGGGCCTCGAGCGTCGCCAGGAGCGCGCCCTCCCTTACCTCCGACCCGACGTCTGCATATAATTTCCTGACGAAGCTGTTTACTTTGGCATACAGGTCTACATTCTGAAAGGCGATCAGCTCGCCGGGTAGCTTCAATTCGGAGGACACGCTCCCTTTTTTCAGGCTGAATACTTCCACGGGTACGGCCTCCGGTTCTTCCGTCTCTGCTGCCGGCGCTTTTCGGCAGCAGTAGAACAGGGTAGCAAAAACAGCCGCGGAAAGAATGGAAAATGCGGTTTTAATCGATTTCATGCGTATAAATTTTAATACCTGGTACCTAATGGCTTATGGAGATTTCGTCAATTTGTTTTCCCGGGGATATAAAACTTGCTTTGCTCGTCTTCAGGATCCAGCGATACGCTTTGGATAGAGGTTTTCCCTTGTCCCCAGGCAAATACCAGCGGAAGAATGAAGAGCGCGGCAAAGGTCGAGGTAAATAGCCCGCCGATCACCGCCCGGCCGAGCGGAGAGGCCTGATCTCCTCCGTCACCAAATCCTGCCGCCATCGGGATCATCCCTACGATCATGGCGAGGGCCGTCATCAGGATAGGCCGCAAACGCAGGGAAGCGGATTCATAGGCAGCGGAAAGGGCATTCCCGCTTCGCAGCCGCAGCTCCTCGGCATTTGTAATAAGGAGGACGGCATTTGAAATCGAAACCCCTACAGACATAATGATCCCCATATAAGACTGCAGGTTCAGCGTCGATCCGGTGAGCAGGAGCAAAATGAGCGAGCCGACGATAACAGCCGGCACAGTGGCCAGCACGATCGCCGATACCTTGAAAGACTGGAAATTGGCGGCCAGCATTAAGAAGATAACCACGATAGCTACTAAAAGACCCCCTTCCAGGCTATCCAGCGTACTAGTCAGCGTTTCGCTCAATCCGATAAGCTGCACGGTAAGGCCGCGGGGGAGCTCTCCCAGGGAATCAATCGCCTCCTGGACCGCTTTTTGTGCTGTGCCCAGGTCCTTTTCATTGAGATTGGCGGTTACCGACAGCACCGGCAGCGCCCCCAGGTTGTTATTTTCACCGTACGTGGTATCGGGAGTGATGGTCGCCAGGTCGCCCAGTACCGGGCGGCTCTGTCCTTTCAGCACAGGGATTTCCGAAATGTCATGAATAGAGCTCATCCTGCTTTCGGGAACAAGCACCTGTACCAGGTAGCTGTTCCCGCTTTTCGGGTCTACCCAGATGTTTTTATCGGTATAGCGGGATGAGGAGGTGGAGGCGATCAGCGACCTCGAAATGTCGACCACATCTACACCCAATTGGGAAGCACGTGTACGGTCGATCTCGATGTTGACGGCAGGGTACTTGTTTGACTGTCCGAGCTGGACATCCCTCAGGTACGGGATTTCTTTCAGCTTTTCGATCACTTTGCCCGCATACAGCTCATTCGTTTTTTTATCGCGTCCCATGAGTCTTATTTCTACGGGCGTGGGCGAGCCCTGGCTCAGAATTTTGTCGGTGAGTTCTATCGGCTCAAACGAAAGACTGATATCGGGGATGGCGGCTTTGGTCCGCTTCCTGATCTTTTCCTTCAATTCATCCAGGTCGGCATGAAATCCTTCTTTTAAAGCCACCTGGAGCACAGCTTCCTGCGGTCCGGACATCCAGAGATAGATCGGGCTGACAGAGAACGGCCCCGGGTGCTGGCCGACATAGGCAGAGGTAACCGCCACGTTTTCATTTCCCGTAATGTCTTTTATAATGCCGACAAGACCAAGCGTTTTTTCTTCGGTACGTTCGATCCGGGTCCCTTCCGGCGCTCTCAGCCTGACCTGGAACTGGCGGCCGTTCACTTTGGGAAGCACGTCTTTCCCGATATGATTCAGGAGCAGGCCCGCCAGGACGGTTGACACCAGCAGGTAAACAATGACGATGGGGCGCCTGAAAGGCATCATGCGGTTGATAAATCTCAGGAATCTTGTCCGCAGTCGTTCAAAGAGGCTTATTTTACCATCCTGGTTGCTGTCTTCCCGCTCGCTGAGCGCTCTTTTCAACTCCTGGGTATCAGTGTGCGCAGCGGCTTTTGCATGTCCTTTCATGAGCCAGTTAGCCAATACCGGGACAAAGGTCTGCGACAGGAAATAGGAGGCGATCATACTGAACCCGATCGCCAGCGCAAGCGGCATAAACATGGAGCCGGGTATTCCTTCCATCGTAAAAGCCGGCGCGAAGACAGCGAGGATACAGAACAGGATCAGCAGCTTCGGAAAGGCAATTTCCCTGCAGGCATCCCATATGGCCAGGGCCTTGGGTTTCCCCATGTCCAGGTGCTGGTGTATGTTTTCGATCGTGACCGTACTTTCGTCGACGAGTATCCCTATAGCGAGCGCGAGCCCGCTGAGGGTCATGATATTGATCGTCTGGCCGAGAAGGTTGAGAAATAGTATGCTGATGATGACCGACGTAGGGATGGTCAGGATGACGATAAGCGCTCCCCGCGCATCGCCCAGGAACAGCAGGACCATGAGCCCGGTAAGCACGGCTCCTATCACACCTTCCTCCACGAGGCTTTTGACGGCGTTCATGACATATTGGGACTGGTCAAACTCATAGCTCAGCTTCACGTCGTCGGGGAGCGTGCTCTGCATTCTGGGGATGCTCTTTTTCAGGTTCTGCACTACTTCCCAAGTGGAGGCATCGGCGCTTTTGGCGATGCTCAGGTAGACCGACCGCTTCCCGTTGACTAAACCGTAGCCGGTAGTGACGTCGGCGCCGTCTTCTACGACTGCGACGTCGCGGAGGAACAGGTTCTGCACCCCGTTGCCTTTATACAAGGGAATATCGCCAAATTCGGCGACCGTACGGATGGTTGTATTGGTGGGTGTGATATAATTTTTGTCGCCGATTCTTACATTTCCTGACGGGGCGGTCTGGTTATAGAGGCGTAAAGCTTCTACCAGCTGATCGGGCGTAAGGTTATGCGATCTCAGCAATTCAGGGTCGACCTTTACAACGACCGTCCTGATGTTTCCTCCGAACGGCGGAGACGACACGATACCGGGAATCGAGGTAAAAGACGACCTGACATATAAATTGGCAAGATCCATCAGCTGGTTGTTGGTCCTGACCTCACTCGATAGTACGAGCTGTCCTACCGGTAACGTGGAGGCGTCAAACCGGATAATGAAAGGCGGGTTGGAGCCGGGCGGGAAGATCGCCTGGATGCGGTTTGAAGCGGCGCTCATCTCGGCAGATGCCTGGGCCATGTTCGTGCCGGGATAGAACGTAACTTTCATCAGGGTCAGCCCCTGTATGTTTTTGGTCTCTATCGTTTTGATACCGTTCACAAACAACAGGATATTGACGTATTGCTTCCCGAAGAATGTCTCCATCTGGTCTGGCGTATAACCTCCGAAAGGGTGGGCGATATACATCACCGGAAGGTCGAGACTGGGGAAAATGTCGATCTTGATCTTTCTGACCGCGCTGATTCCGAAGAAGAGCAGGCCGGCCACAACAACCATGATGGTTATCGGCTTTCTTAATGCAAAGCGAATCAGATTCATGCGGTTACGGGGTGCAGTCCGCCGGGAGCGGACAGGGTAGGAGTGTAGACTGGTTATAGTTGATTTTCGAAAACAGAATAGTCGCCCAGCGCGGCAGCTTTCATCAGGAGGCTTTGCCAGACGTGATTGCCGGCAATATCGCGATCCGTTTCCGCTCTTATAAGCGCGTAAAGCGTCTGGTTGAGCTCCACGAGGTTGGTGAGGCCGTTTTTATACATGACCGATTTCTGTAGATAGGCATCGGCCGCGGCTTTTACCTGTACGGGGGCTTCCCTGTAGTTCTCGAGCGCGTTGGCGATCTTGCTGCCTGCCAGCTCCAGCTGGGCGTTAAGACGCTGGCTGGCAAGGTTGTATTCTTCGAGAAGGGCCCGGTTGGCGAGCTCCTGGCTTCTTACCTGGTGGGAATACCTGACCGGCTGGGCCAGGTTCCAGGTGACGCCCAAACCCAGCAGGAAATTGCTCCGCGAGGGCCTGAAGCCATCCCAGGCACTGTGCGTAAAATCGGTCCTGTCGGTTGCGTAGGAGCTTCCGAAGCCCGATGCCCTGGTTTGGAAAACCCCTACCAGTGAGAAAGCCGGGAAGTAAAAGGTTTTATAGTAGCGCTGCCGGGACTCCCCTTCGAGGATACGGCTTCTGAAAAACTGAAGGGTGGGATGCGATTCGACCGTCCCCGCCGAAAGCTCTTCAAGCAATGCCGGCAGCCTGGCTATAAACAGTGTATCGGCCGCAAATTCCCCCGGAGGGACTCCCATCAGCACGGCCAGCTGATTGCTTTGCTCCTGTTCGAGGTCGCGGGCGCGTGTGATGGCGATGCGCGCATTCGAAACTTCCGCATCGGCAAGGAGCGAATCGACGCCTGCGATCAGGCCGTTCCTGGCGCGTGTGGTCACTACTGTTTCTACGGCGCGGGCCCTGGTCAGGTTCTTTTCATACGACAGCCTGAGGCGCTGGGCAGTGAGGAGGTTGAGATAAGCCGCAGTTACCCTGATGCTATGCTCAAAGATCTCCTGCTCAAGATCTTTCTGGTCCCGGAGCGTAATGGCTTCGGCGGTATTGATCTTCTCTTTCGCTCTTCCGAAAGCGAAAAAATCCCAGTTTACATTGGCCAGGTAAATGGCCCCGAAGGCGGCATCCCAGTTCTGGACCGGGGAAGGAAGGCCGGAAGAGGCAACGCCGAGCCCCCCGAACCCGTATCCGGGCCCGATCTGTCCGTTTACGGTCCCATACGTCCATTGGCCCGCGACATTCATATTGGGCAGGTATTCGCTCCTGGTAAACGACGCGGCCGACCTGGACGCAGCAGCGTAGCTGGTTTTCGATTTGATAGTGCCGTAGTTATCCAGCGCTGTTTTTACAGCCTCTTTCAGGGAGATCGTTATCTGAGCGGGAAGTCCTGTGGAATAAAAAATGAATAGCAGAAGGAGAAAGCGGTTTCTTACAGGTTTAGTTAACATATATAGCGTAATCTTTTGGAAAAGAGAGACCCCATGTTACGTAAACATATTAGAAATGAAAAAGTTAAAAAACATGCGTTTATTTATGTAAATAATTTGAAGAGTGCAAAATGATTTCGAGGTTTCACATGTAAATTAGATGCGGCGTTTAACTCTGATATAGATGGCATTTATTGATTATTACAAGATTCTCGGGCTAAGCAAAGAGGCGGGCCAGGAAGATATAAAAAAAGCTTACAGGAAGCTGGCCCGGAAGCTGCATCCCGATCTCAATCCCGATGACAAGGAGGCGAAGATAAAGTTTCAGCAGCTCAACGAGGCGAATGAAGTGCTGAGCGATCCGGAAAAAAGGAAAAAGTACGACGAGTACGGAGAAAATTGGCAGCATGCGGAACAGTTTGAGCAGGCAAAGCGACAGCAGCGCAGTTCGTATCAGACCGGCCAGAGCAGCCGGCAGGAATATACCGGTGATTTTGACAGCGGCGATTTTTCGGACTTCTTCGAATCCCTTTTTGGTCAGCGCGCCGGCAGGTCGGGAAGAGCCGAGCCGAGGTTCAGGGGCGGCGATTACCAGGCGGAGCTTTCATTGTCGCTGAGGGAAGCTGCCCGGACGCATCCGCGTGTTTTAACTGTAAACGGGAAGAATATCAGGATCACCATTCCTGCCGGTGTGGCCGACGGTCAGGTGATCAAGCTCGCCGGCTACGGCGCTCCCGGGGCGAACGGAGGGCCGGACGGCGATCTGTACATTACCTTCACCATTCATCCCGACCCGGTTTTCAGCAGGGTGGGAGATCATCTTCATATGACGAAGGAAATAGATCTTTACACGGCGGTTTTGGGCGGGGAGATCGTGCTGGATACGCTGAACGGCCAGGTAAAGCTGCAGGTCAGCCCCGGTACGCAGAACAATACGAAGGTGCAGCTGAAAGGAAAAGGTTTTCCGGTATACAAGAAAGAAGGGTCTTTCGGAAACCTTATCGTGACCTACCAGGTGAAGATCCCGACAAATTTGTCGGAGAAGCAAAAGGAGCTTTTCAGGGAAATCGCAAAATCCTAAACCGGCACAACTATGAGTACTGAAATGATAAGCATAACGAGCTATTGTCTGAAATATGATATTGAAGGCTCTTTTATAGACTCGCTGGAAGACGGCGGGCTGATCGAGATCGTCTGGGTAAATAACGAGCGGTTTATTCCTTATTCGGTGCTGCCGCAGCTGGAGCGGTACATACGGTGGCACTACGAGCTGGACATCAACCCGGAAGGCATTGAGACGATCCAATACCTGCTGTATAAAATAGATCTGCTCAAGCAGGAAGCGGCGGATCTGAGGAGCAGGCTGAAGGTTTACGAGGGAACGAAATAGGAAGAGCACATTTTTCTGAAAAGTACTACGGGCGGCGGGCTGTGAAGACACAGCCTCCGGGACTTTGCTGTCATTGCCCCGGAATTTATAGCTTTCATCTTCAGGCCGTACCGGCAGGAGAAAATCAAAAAAATTTCAGGTTTGGATTTAGGGGTTTGGCCGGCAAAGCGAACCTTTAACAAAATGAATCGGATGCGATACACTGATCTTACCGATGAATCGTTGGTTTTGCTGATGAAAAAAGGTGAACCGGAGGCTTTCGCCGTCATCTACCGCCGGTACTGGCGGCAGCTCTACGGATTTGCGTATCAGCAATTGGGCGTGAGGGAGGATGCGGAGGAGGTCGTGCATGACGTGATGGAAAGCCTGTGGCAAAACCGGGTGTATTCGAACATACAGAATTTGAAAATATACGTGTTCATCGCCGCAAGGAACCTGGTCAATAAAAGTATCAAAGCCCAGATGAACCTGAGAAAGTACCTGGAATTCCAGCTGCTGCAGGAAGTATTCGAAAATGCCAGGGTAAACGAAATACTTACGAACGAAGAACTCAGCAAAGCGGTGGACCAGGCGATGAAACAGATGCCGGAGAAAACGGCGACAGTTTTCAGGATGAGCAAACTGGATGAATTACCCGTGAAGAAGATTGCTTTGGAGCTCGGGCTGACCGATAAAGCGGTGGAATACCATATTACCAAGTCAATAAAAATGTTGCGTCAACATCTCAGACATTTTTACCACGAGAACTAACAGGGATTGGAAATGACACAACATGAGTTTGACAGGCTTACCGAGAAGTACCTGGCCGGGCAGTGCAGCGATGAGGAAATTGCCCTGCTGGAGAAATGGGCGACGCTCCATTACGACGAGCAGTCGACCGGCAGGCTATTTGATTCTGACAAAGCCGAGCAGGAAACCCGGGAAAAAATCTGGCAGCTGCTGAAAACCGGCAGCCTTTCCGGGAAAAGGATAATACCGGTAAAATGGATCGCCGGGATAGCTGCATCGCTTCTGCTTTTAGGAGCCGGTCTACAGTACCTGCGGCAAATGGACCGCCACTCCGAAAAGCAGGTAACGGAAGTCGTTTCCGATACGACAAGCGGTCACCCGAGCAGGATCACCCTGCCGGACGGGAGCTCAGTTATACTTGGCGAAGGCGCCGACATCGTAGCAGATGAGTCTTTCGGAGCGGAAAACAGGAAGGTATGGCTGGATGGCGAGGCTTTTTTTGAAGTCATGCCCGATCCGCAGAAGCCTTTTATCGTGCAGACCGGTGACCTGGTAACGGAAGTGCTTGGAACCAGCTTCCGCATCAAGCCGCAGCAGAGCCAGAAGAAGATCGAGGTGTCGGTGGTTTCGGGTAAAGTTTCGGTATATACCGCCGAGTCTACGGGCAAAAACAAAAAGGACGGCGTCATCGCCATGCCTAACCAGAAAGTTTCCTACGACCTGATATTAAAGACGCTGCGGCAGGATCTTGTCGATGCGCCGCAGCCTGTTCAGAAGGCGGAATCTCATGCCCGCTTCCTGTTCGACGAGGTCCCGGTCGGCCAGGTGCTGGACAGGATCAGCGAGATATACGGGGTGCAGCTGATAGCCGGGAACCCGGATATGCGGCAGTGTATATTTACCGGCGATCTTACCGGGCTCGATATGTATCGCCAGCTGGATTTCCTGTGCGAGGTAACACGCGCTAGATACGAGATACGCGGCACTGCGATCTTTATTTCCGGCCCCGGCTGCCAGGCGGCGCAGCGATGAGCGGGGCAATCCCATGACTTGATTCTCACAAATCTTTATTAATCAAACAAACCATAATTTAAAGCAACGTAAGCATGATGTCAATGTTACGGATTCGCCCCGGCCTCAGAAAAATGGCGATGCTCGCCTTCTGTCAGGCCATTGTTTTTGTCGTATGCTCCGGGATGTCGGAAGCCAGCACATTAAGCGGTCAGAGTGTCCTGGATACAAAAATCACGCTGAACGAGGAGGGGCAGCGGTTTAAAAAGGTGCTCGGATTGATCGAGCAACAGGCCAATGTACGTTTTATCTACAGCCCCAGCTCGATTGACCCTAAGCAAAAAGTAACGATCAGGGCAAAGGAGCAGCGTCTTGACCAGATACTGAAAAATCTTTTTCAGCCGATATCGGTCGACTATTCTGTTATTGATAACAGGATCCTGCTCAAAACGGTATCCAGGGAGGAAAGCGCTACCGATTTGCCCGAAACGGAATTACAGTCAGTCGTGCCTGCCCCCGACCGGACAGTAAGGGGAAAGGTTTCGGACGAAAAGGGGGAGGCTTTGCCCGGGGTCAATATCCTGGTGAAGGGGACCATGCAGGGTACGATCAGCGGTTCAGACGGTACCTACTCAGTTGTAGTGCCCGATGAAAATGCGGAGCTGATTTTTTCCTTCGTGGGCTATCTCACCCAGGAAGTGAGCGTAGGAAACCGGACCAATATCGAGATCTCGTTAAAAGTAGACCAGAAATCGCTGGAAGAGGTGGTGGTCATCGGTTACGGGTCGCAGTCGCGGGGTGATATTTCCTCTGCCATCGCTTCGCTGTCTGTCTCCGATAAAAAAATTGCAGAGCTGCCCATCACCGGCCCTGAGCAGGTACTGCAGGGAAGGCTGAGCGGGGTGAACGTCACGCAGAATGCAGGAACTCCCGGCGGGCGGTCGACCGTCCGGATCAGGGGTGCGAGCTCTATTACGGGAGGGAACGATCCGTTGTACGTGATAGACGGGGTGCCGATCAATACAGGCAGCTACTCATCCGCCTCGGGAGGCGCAGTAGCCGAAAACCCGCTTTCATCGCTCAGCCCGGGGGATATAGAGTCGATGGAGGTGTTGAAAGATGCTGCCGCAGCGGCTATTTACGGGTCGAGGGCTTCTAACGGCGTGATCCTGGTTACGACCAAGAGAGGAAAAGCAGGCACGCCGCGGATCAACTTCAATACTTATTATGGTGTTCAGAAGGAAACGAAGCGCCTTTCGCTCCTCGACGGGCCGGGCTGGGGGGAGCTGGTCAATGAAGCAAGGACGAATGTCAACATGCCGATTTATTTTGAACGCCCTGACACACTGGCAACCACCGACTGGCAGGACGTTATTTTCAGGAGCGCGGCTATCCAGAGCTATGACCTTTCAGTTTCCGGAGGCAGTGAAAAAACGCAGTTTATGGTATCAGGGAATTATTATGGCCAGGAAGGAGTGGTGATTGGCAGCGGATACAAGCGGGGGAACGTACGGATCAACCTTGACCAGACCATTAACAGCCGTCTCAGCGCCGGGCTTAACCTTACCTTAAGCCGTTCGAAGACCGACAGGATAGATGCCGGGACGAACACCGGTATCGTTTCGGCTGCGATTATCAAGTCGCCGGCCATCCCGCTGTACCGCAAAGACGGTACGCTTAACCCCGAAGACCCCTATATCGCAACCAGCAATAACCCGGCCATTATGGCCAGGGAAATTACCAACTACGCGTTCAACAACCGCGTGATCGGGAATACCTTTCTTAGCCTCGAAATAATACATGGCCTTACGCTAAGGTCTTCGATAGGGATCGATTACATGGGACTGGATGAGGTATTGTTCATACCGCCCAATAATCTTACCTATGAGGGCCGCAGCACCAACGGATCGGGTACCAACTCCCTGACGCAGGACAGGGGCTGGATCAATGAAAATACGCTAAATTATTCGGCCAGCCTTGCAAACAAGCACCGGTTTAACGTGCTTCTGGGATATTCGCAGCAGGAGTCGCATATGAGCCGTACAACGGCCTCGGGGACTAACTTCGCGCTCGAGTCGATCTCTACCCTCGAATCTGCCTCGGTCCGCAATTCGAGCTCAGGCGGAAGCAGCTGGGGGCTGGCTTCTTATTTCAGCCGTCTCAACTATACTTTCGACAACAGGCTGAATATCGCCGCCAGCTTTCGCGTAGACGGCTCATCCAGGTTCAGCAGAAACAACAAATACGGTACTTTCCCTTCGTTGTCGGCTTCCTACCGGGTCGACAAAATGGAATTCATGGAGGCTGTTTCCTGGCTGGATGATGCCAAAATCAGGGCCAGCTGGGGAAGGACCGGGAACCAGGAGATCGGGAACTTCACATCGAGAGGATTGTCAAGGGGCGGGTTCAACTACCTCGGCCTGAGCGGCCTCGCTCCTGTGCAGCTCGAAAACCCGAACCTGACCTGGGAAACCACCGAGCAGACCAATGCTGGGGTGGATCTGAGGTTCTTCGGCAACAGGCTGAACTTTACATTTGACTACTATATCAAAAAGACGCACGGGCTGCTGCTCGAAGTGTTGCTGCCGACTTCATCCGGTTATGCAAGCTCGGTTCAGAACGTAGGAAACGTTCAGAATAAAGGAGTGGAGCTTCAGCTTGGATCGACAAATATAGCCGGGAAAGACTTCAGCTGGCGGACGGACTTCAACATCGCTTTCAACCGCAACAAGGTGACAAGCCTGCCTGACGGAGATGACCGGCCGCTGGGATTCAACGGCTATGCTTCCGTATTGAAGGTAGGATACCCGCTGGGCACCTTATTCGGCTGGAAAATACTGCGCGTGAATCCCGAGACCGGCAACTACGATTTTGAAGATGTAGACGGCAACGGTAACAACCCCTACCCTTCTACCAGCACCGACAATACCGTGCTGGCGAGCGCACAGCCCAAGTTTACGGGAGGGATGACCAATACCCTGACCTACAAAAATTTTGATGCGGGCATTTTTATGCACTTCGTATACGGCAATACGATTTTCAACCACCCGAAGTATTCTTACGGACGGATGCATACCTGGTTCAACTCGTTTACGGATGCGAAAGACAGGTGGAGAAAACCGGGCGACGAAACCTGGCTGCACCGCGCGGCATGGGGAGATCCTACCCGGAACGGGTCTGTTTCGGACCGGGTGCATGAGGATGGGTCATTCCTGAAGATCAAGTCCATCAACCTGGGGTATACCGTGAAGGCAGACAAGCTGAAGCAGATAGGCGTGCAGAACCTCAGAATATACGTGGTCGGGCAGAACCTGTTCACATTTACGAAATACACGGGCTTTGATCCGGAAGTAAATTCTTATGGCAACGACGCCCAGTTCGGCTTCGACATGAACGCCTATCCGCAGATCAAGTCGTATACACTTGGTCTGAATATAGGTTTCTGATCTTCAATCAAAAATTAGTTCGGATGAAATAGCCATTAGCTGTTAGGTTTTAGGTTTTTGGCAGCACATAAACCGGCCAGCGAATATGGCTAACACCTAACAGTCAATAGCTCAAATTTTTTAATAACATGAAAAAATTCAAATATATATATCTGGCAGGAGTCCTGCTGTCGCTGGGGGCATGTGACGTCATCGACCAGGAGCCCGTCGATGCGGTCTCGAACGAGCAGCTGTTTACCAAGGGAGCCGATGCCCAGGCTGCCATTATCGGGGCCTATAAAGGCGTGCTGGACAATGGGTTCAACTACATGGTGATGGCTGAACTGCCCACCAAAAACGTAAAGGGGAATGCGCTGAACAGGCAGTTTGAGCAGATCAATAACCTGCAGTTCCTGGATGACAACGGGTACTACAACCAGCTCTGGACTCAGAATTACCTGATCATCAACAGGGTGAATGTCATCCTTCAGCGTGTTCCCGGTATTGAGGATCCTTCTTTTTCCGCAACTCAGAAAGCGCAGATCCTGGCCGAGGCGCGGATGCTCAGGGCACATGCCTATTTTAACCTGATCCGCTACTTTTCCGATGTACCGCTGATTACCGAGCCAACCGCATCGCCCGACCTGCCCTCTCTGCAGGTGTCGCGCGACAACGCAAGCCTCATCTACGACCAGGTGTTTGAAGATCTCGAGATTGCAAGGAGAGATCTGCCGGAGTCCTACAGCAGCGCCTTGCAGACCAAGGGGAGAGTTACAAAGGCGGCCGCTCATGCCCTGGCCGTCAGGATTTTTCTTTTCAGGAAGGAATATGATAAGGCGATTGCCGCTGCCGATGACATTCTCCAGAAGAAGAGCACGCTGAACAATACGTATGCGGCGCTCTTTGAAGACAAGAATGCCGACGAATCGATCTGGGAGCTGCAATACGATAACCTGAACCCGAATACGATTGCAAGTACTTATCTGCCGCCTTCTCTGGGAGGTACGCGGATGATCGAAGTGAACCCGGATATAGTGGCAGCCTATGAAGCAGGGGATTTGCGTAAAGCCGCTACAATCGGGCTTGCGGGCACGGAGCAATATGTGAAAAAGTATACGAGGAGGGTTTCGAGGGATGATAATTTCATTATTTTCCGCCTGGCTGAAGTGCTGCTCTCTAAAGCGGAAGCCCTTGCCGAGACTTCGTATCCGAATCCGGCAGCATTGTCTTTGCTGAACCAGATCAGGACCCGCGCCGGGCTTGCGGTATTGACTGCGGCCGATGTGCCGGATCTGGCGTCGTTCAGGGAACGTTTGTATAAGGAAAGAAGGCTGGAGCTAAGCTATGAGGGCCATTCCTGGTTTGACCTGGTGCGGACCGACCGCATCGGCTCCGAGCTCGGCCTGACAGATCCGAAATACAAGCTCTGGCCCGTGCCTGCGGTCGAAATATTGAGAAACCCCAACCTGCTTCCGCAGAACCCGGGGTATGAGTAAGGGTAATGATAGGGCCGAACAAACGGCGGGGCCGGCGCGATTCGCAGATGTTCAAAAGCCGCATTGGATTTTTCTTCTTTTATTTGTTAAATTTGACTTTCGTCAATCTATTGCTGTATTTGCCCTTGTCCCGGAATCCGGTTTCAGGGACGTAACTGCCGGTTGGTATGGAAGTAACAGAAAAAGAGTTACTCAGGAAAAGCGCCTTTGGCGACAGACATGCCTTTTCGGTATTGTATACCAATCATTTGTCCCAGCTTGTCAGGTATCTCTACTTGTTCAACCCGGTGCGGGAAGATAACGAGGAGATTATTCAGGATGTTTTTCTTAAGATATGGGAGCGGAAAGAGGTGCTGGCAGAGCTGGATTCTTTCAAGGCGTACGCGTTGAAGGTCTCGAAGAACCTGCTGCTGGACAGGCTTCGGAGGAATAAAATAGAAAAGAGAGTTCTGTCCATGATGGCCCCCGATACGGAAGACAGCGGTGTGCGGCTCGACGACGAGCTGTGTTACAAGGAATACCAGTCGGTAGCCGGGCTCGCGCTTGACCGGCTTACAGAAAAGAGACGTTATATTTTTGAGCTTCGTACAAAAGAAGGGCTGTCGCTGGATGAAATCGCAGATAAGCTGAAAATTTCGAAATCCGTTGTCAAGAAACAATACTATGCTGCTTCTTCTTCAATCATGGAATACCTCCGGAACAAGGGGGAAATGACGATCAGTATCGTTGTTTGTATGATACTGTACTGACAATCTGCTTTTTACAGGAATTTTTTTCCGGCGCAAAGGGTGCCGGCGAAGGATCTGTACGTCTAAATTCCGCCCCCGGGTTTCAACCCGGGGCTGGTAATCGGTTCGACCCTGACGGTTTTTTTTTCTGAAAAAAAATGCGGCCCGGAGGTAGGGGGTTGAAAGAAAAACTTTACATCCATAGTAAAGGAATATAAAATATTCTGCAGAATGAGTCACCCGCCAAATGACAGACGACCGGGCAGAAATGATGACCGGCCGAAAAATGCAGCGATGAGCCAAACGCCTGCCCGTAGTACGGGGGTCTCAGCCGCTGACAGGGAGTTTTTTATCCGTCAGGCTTTTGAACGTGACCCGGTCAGCGGCTACGAGCTGCTTTTCCGGCGCTACTACGGGGTTTTATGCAGCCACGCGGTGAGATATGTTTATACAAAGGAGGTAGCGGAAGATCTCGTTTCCGATATTTTTCATTCGTTCTGGGAGAATGCCAGCTATAAAAAAGTGACCGTCTCCTTCCGCGCCTACCTGTTTGAAGCCGTAAGGCACAAATGCTACAACTACCTCAAGTGGGAATTCAGCAGGGAAAACAACGAGGAGCTGCCGGGCCACGATCTCGAATCGCCTGCGCTTCAACCGCACGATATAATGGAATTCGACGAGCTCTGCATGCGCATTGAGAAAACGATGGACTCGCTTCCTCCTCAATGCAAGAAAGTATTCCTCATGCACCGCTTCGAAGGTAAAAGCTACCCGGAGATCGCGGGAAGCCTGAACGTGTCCCTGAAGGCGGTGGAGGCCCATATCAGCAAGGCGCTCACCATATTCCGGAAAATATTCCTGATTTCAATATGAAACCTACCTTATCAAAAGACATGCTGTTCTCCTATTTTTCGGGGCGCGCTACTTCATTGCAAAAAACGCTTATAGAAGAGTGGCTCGGGGAAGCGGGAAGTTCCGAATTATACTATGAATGGCTCGAGGAATGGGAAAGATCCCAGCCTCATTTTTTACCGGATACGGACCGGGCGTGGAAGAAAAACAAAGAGAGGATCAACGGAAGTGCAACAGAAGAGATCCCGGCAAAGATTGTCAAAACGCCTGCCGGGACTTTCCGTGCCTGGCTTTATCATCATGCCGTCTGGAAGACAGCATTGTGCCTTATTGTAACAGGCATTATATTTTACGGATTTCGCGATTTCATTCTATACCGCCAGTACAGCACCGCGTACGGAGAGCTTCGTACCGTAACCCTCGAAGACAACAGCCTGGTCGTGCTGAATGCAAATTCGGAGCTCCGCGTGCCACGCCTGGGCTTTGGCTTAAGGCATCGCGAAGTTTTCCTTAAGGGGGAAGCCGAATTCGTTGTCAGCAAGACGGCAGACAGTAAAAAATTTACCGTGCACACGCCCGACCGTAGCAGGATCACCGTGCTCGGAACAGAGTTTGTCGTCTACACGAGAGCAAGAGGAACAAGAATCGTGCTGAACAAGGGGAAGGTAAAGCTGACGTCACCGGATGTCAGCCAGTCGTCAGTGACGCTGTCGCCGGGAGACCGGGCAAGTATCTCTGCCGGGAAAATAAAGCTGGAAAAGCTGACCGCGGAGCAGCTGGATGCCCAGAGTACCTGGAAGGAGCACCGGTTTGTGTTCGACCGGACCCCTCTTCCGGAAGTAGGCATACGGCTCAACGAAATATTCGGCGTACAAATCACGATAGCGGATAGCCTGCTTTCCGGTAAGGAGCTGACCGGGTCTTATAAAGCCCAGACGCTGGATGAATTCCTGGAAGTCCTGTCCGATATGCTCGATATCCGGATTGCCCGGAAGAATAACGAGGTCCTTTTATTCTCAAAATAAAGTGGCGGCGATTGATTCAACAAAATGTTCCTAACCCTGAACCTTTTATCACATGAAAAAAAAACCAACTTTTTTCAGAATCCTGTGCTGTATGGCCTGGATATGGGCCTCCCCATCTCTGGCCGCGGCCCAGGCGCTTGCTTTTACTCAGCAGAGCACGTCGAGGCAGGAAAGCTTCCAGGCAAGCTCTGTAAGTCTGCGGGACGTGCTGCTGCGCCTCAAGGAGACGTATAAGGTCGACCTGCTCTTCGAGGAGCAGCTCATGGAGAACCGTAGCGTACCCGGGAACCTGGTAGTTCCTGCCGCTACCCTGGAGCAAAACCTCGACAGGCTGGTACAGGCGGCCGGGCTGCGCTACAGGAAAACAAAGGAAAAAACCTACGTGATACTGGCTTCAAAACGTAAAAATCACGGCGACTCCCCGGACTCCGGTCCGCCGGCCTCAGAACAGCGGTATGGCGGAGACCGGCCTGCGTCGGGGTATTCCGCCGGTATGCAGGACCAGGAAAAGCATATTATCGGGATCAGCGGAACGGTTACCGATGAAAAGGGCGACGGCCTGCCGGGCGTAAGCATATTGGTGAAAGGAACACAGCTGGGAACCGTCACCGACGGGAAAGGGAATTTTACACTGGACGTGCCCGACGGTGACGCCGTGCTGGTGTTTTCTTTTGTAGGGTATGTGAGCCGGGAAGTGGCGGTAGCGGGCAGGACATCCATTGAAATATCGCTTAAGGCAGACGAAAAAGCGCTTGATGAAGTAGTGGTGGTGGGCTATGGGACCCAGAAGAAGGTAAATCTTACGGGCGCTGTAAGCCAGGTAAGCTCCGAACGGCTCGAAAACAGGCCTGTCAACAACCTGGACCAGGCATTACAGGGTGTATCGCCCGGATTGAACATTTCTACCAATACCGTAACCGGGGGAGAACCGAATGCAAGGATGGGAATCAACATCCGCGGCATAGGGTCGCTTTCAGGCGGTGCACCGTGGATACTGGTAGACGGCACTCCGATGGATATCAATTCGATAAATCCTGCGGATGTCGAATCAGTTTCGATTCTTAAGGACGCGGCATCGACGGCCATCTACGGTTCCAGGGCAGCCTACGGGGTTATTCTCATCACGACAAAATCGGGAAAAGGATCTGAAAAAATAAAGACCGACTACAGCAACAATTTCTCCTGGGCCCAGCCGACGAATATGCCGGGATTCGTGAACTCGCTCCGGTTTGCAAACGCCATCAATGAAGCTGCGACGAATTCCGGTCAGAATGCAATCTTTTCAGACGAAACGATAGAGCGGATCATCCAATACCAGAAAGACCCGGAAAATACGCCTTCTATGGTGGCCGATCCGAGAGACCCCAACGGGTGGGGCTACTGGAACCAGGGGCATGCCAATACCGATTGGTGGGATGTGCTCTATAAGGATTTCGCATTTTCGCAGAGGCATAATGTAGGAATAAGCGGGTCTTCAAAAAGCACGAATTTTTATGTAGGACTGGGCTGGCTCAGCGATGCGGGCAAGTTCAATTTTGCCAATGAAAAATTCGACCGGTTTAACCTGGCTTCCAATCTTTCGCTGAAGGTATCGGACCGGCTTACCTTTTTTCTGAAGGCAAAATTTAACCGGAGCTACCAGAATTACCTCATCGCGCAGGATGTCAACAACCGTCACCAGGTATTCGGAATGATGGCGATCTCCTGGCCGACCGATCCTGTCTACACTCCCAACGGCGATTTTGCACTGGACAAAAATCTGCCGGGGGTTCTTCAGAATGGCGGAAGCGACAAGCAGTACACGGCTGATTTGTGGTTTAACCCTTCCGTTCAGCTGCAGTTCAATAAAGACTGGAAAGTGAATGCAGATGTCAGCTACAACTTTTACGGCTACAAGAGAGGACATCATCGCGCGGTCGTGTGGGGTTTGGCTACCGACGGGATCACGCCCATCAGGCACTATAGCCAGAACTGGAACAGGATGAGCCAGGAGCTCGTCCACAACGAATATATCACATCCAATATCTACACCGACTATTCAAAGCAGCTCGGGAGTCATTTTTTCAGCGTCCTGCTCGGAGGGCAGGCCGAGCTCTCCAACAACATGCTTCTCAACGGCTGGCGCAGGGATCTGGTAACAGAGTCGGTACCTGCTATACGTACCGCGATCGGCGCGATGGATGTACAGGACAACATGTCGCACTGGTCGACGCTGGGAACCTTCATGCGTGTTTCCTATAATTTTAATGAAAAGTATCTCCTGGAGCTGAATGGCAGGTATGACGGCTCGTCGAGGTTTCAGAAAGGCAGAAGGTGGGGCTTTTTCCCCTCGGCCGCAATAGGATACAACATCTGGAAGGAAGATTTCTGGAGACCGATCGGAGATGTGATCAATACTTTTAAGCTGAGGGCCTCCTATGGCGTGCTGGGCAACCAGAACGTGGCCAACTACCTGCACGAAGAGACGATCCCGATCGTCACCAACCTGGCCTGGATCATGGGAAGCACCAGGCCGGTGTATTCAACGGTCCCGTCAAACCGGAGCATCGGCCTGACCTGGGAGAGCGCCGAGACGGTAAATTTCGGAGTGGATGCGGAAGCCCTGGACAACAGGCTGACCTTTACGGCGGAATGGTATAACAGGACGACCCGCAATATGTTCGGGCCCGGAGAGACACTTCCGGCTTCATACGGGGCGAGCGTTCCCCTGAAGAACAATGCCACGCTTTCTACCAAAGGGATAGAGCTTTCTGTGGGATGGCGCCAGACTGTCAACAACGATTTCGGCTATAATGTCAACCTGATCTTTGCCGACAATAAGACGACCATCAGGAAGTATAACAACCCGACCAGGCTGATCTCCAATTTTTATGAAGGGCAGACTTACGGCGAAATCTGGGGTTTCGAGACCGAAGGACTGTTCCGGACAAACCAGGAAGCGGTCGAATGGGCCGATCAGTCGCAGCTGTACAGCGTATGGGGAGCAGGAGACGTAAAATACAAAGACCTGAACGGGGACGGGAAAATAACCCGCGGCAACCAGACGGTCGGCGATCCGGGCGACCTGAAAGTAATCGGTAATACCTCTCCAAGATTTCTTTACGGGCTGAACCTGGCGATGAACTACAAGCTGTTCGATTTCAGCATGTTCTGGCAGGGAGTCGGAAAAAGGGACCTCTGGATGGGAAGCCAGGTGTTCTTCGGCTTCGGCTCGGCCTGGACGGCGGTGGTATTGCAGGAGCACAGCGTTAATTTCTGGAGCCCGGAAAACCCCGACGGCTATTTCGCGAGGCCCTATCTGACGGTAGAAAATACCAAGAACCAGCAGGTCCAGTCCAGGTTTTTGCAGGATGCCTCCTACCTCAGGCTCAAGAATATGCAGCTGGGATTTAACGTTCCTCAGCAGCTGACAAAAAAGGTGGGCATAGAAAGGACACGTTTGTATGTAAGCGGAGAAAATATGCTGACCCTCTCGAAGATCATGAAATCTTTTGACCCCGAAGCGAATGTCAGCGGGACTTCGTCTCCCCTCGTATATCCGCTATCAAGATCTTTTTCTCTGGGCTTAAATGTTTCATTTTAATAAGGAACTGACATGAAAATTTTAAAGATATTCATTCTGCCTGCGTTTCTCCTGGCCCTTTATTCCTGTAGTGATTTCCTGGAAAAAAAGCCGTTAGACGCTATTTCCAGCTCCGATTACTGGAAAACCCCTACCGACCTCGAAATGTATGTTAACCAGTTTTACACGGTGTTTCCCAACGAGACCCGCAACGACTTCAACCTGCTGGAAGGAAACAGCGATAACCTGATTTTGTCGGGCTTCAATGCTACCCTGGCAGGGACAAGGGTAGTCCCCGCTTCGGGCGGGAGCTGGAATACCTTCTGGACGCAGATCAGGAGCGTTAACTATTTCCTGGAAAACTATCATACCGTGACCGGCGCTCCCAGCCTGTGGGAGCAGTACCTGGGTGAGGCCTATTTTTTTCGCTCCTACTTTTATTTTTCATTGCTGCGCGATTTCGGGGCGGTGCCATGGGTCAGCAAACCGCTGAAAGACGACTCGGAGGAGCTATACAAGGCAAGAGACCCGAGGAATGTGGTGATGGATTCTATCGTGGCAGATCTGGACAAGGCCATATTGTACATGAAAAGTAAGGACAAGGCGGCCGCCTCACGGCTGAACAAGCAGGTTGCGTTGCTTTTCAAATCGCGTGTCTGTCTCTTTGAAGGCACGTGGCAGAAGTACCATGCCAATACGCCTTTCGGCGTGCAGGGCTCGGACGGGGCCAAATACCTGGCGCTGGCGAGAGATGCCGCAAAGGAGCTTATCGACGGTGGTTTGTACGGGATTTACAGGAACGGAGATCCCCGGACCGACTATTATTACTTATTCGGGCAGCAGGATTACGGCTCCAACCCTGAAGTGTTGCTATGGAAGAAATGGGATGAAAGCCTCGGGCTGGTTCGCTGGTCGCCCAGTATCTGGGGGAATGACCTCGGTATAACAAAGGAACTGATAGACAGCTATTTGAGTATAGACGGGCAGCCGATTTCCAAAAGCGCGCTTTACCAGGGAGATGACAACCTGCGGCAAGTCGTTAAAAATCGCGATCCGAGGCTGGAGCAGAGTATCTGGGTGCCCGGCAATGCGGTCAACATCCTCGGAAGCGGCGACACCACGTTTTTTGAAAGGGCCGATATCCATCAGACCGGCTCCTACCGGTGCGTTACGGGCTACCAGCTAAAAAAATACTCCAATGCCTGGGGCGATAACCTGAAAGCCAACTATTACCAGTGCGAGACCGGGTCCATCATTTTCAGGTATGCGGAGGCGTTGCTGAATTATGCCGAAGCCAGGGCAGAGCTTGGCGAGGTTACCCAGGCAGATATAGATATCACCGTCAATAAGCTGCGCGACCGGGTAGGAATGCCTCACCTGGCGATCAACAGCATCACCGCGGACCCGGGTTGGGATTATCCCGCGCTGTCGCCGGTAATCAACGAAATTAGAAGGGAGCGGAGAGTGGAACTGGCATTTGAAGGGAACCGTCTGTACGATTTGCTCAGGTGGCGGGCTCATTCTACTTTTACGGGAAAGAGGCCGCTGGGCGCTAAGTTTGTTCAGTCGGACTATCCTGAAATGGTGGTGGGGACCAATGTTTTCCTCGATCAGAAAGGGTATATCGACGCATATCAGAAAGCCCTTCCCAACGGGTACGGCTTTAAGCCCGAACGCGACTACCTTAACCCGATTCCCAGCGTCGAGCTTACTTTAAACGACAAATTCGTACAGAATCCGGGCTGGTGACCTCACCCCCCCTCTCCTTAGCTGGAGAGGGGGAGGACCTTCTAACGGGAATCCCGTTGCAGTTGGTGGAGCAAGGCAATGAAAACGGGGGGAATTTCTTTATGAATTATCGACAGTAAAAGCCCGTAGGGTTGGCAGGATATAACCGGAATAGCAAATCCCGAGGGGGTGACATGTATAAATATTAGAATATGCGATTTTTATTGGCGCCGGTATGCGGCTTGTTATGGATTACGCTGGGAATATTTTCCTGTACAAACAAAAAAAACAGCAAAGATTGGCCTGAATATATGGGCGGGCCGGAAAAGAGCCACTATTCGGAGCTGAAGCAGATTACCCGCGAAAATGTCGGAGAGCTGGAAAGGGCCTGGGTATACAATTCCGGCGATTCGGGGGTGTGGCAGTGCAACCCGGTCATCATCGGCGGGGTGCTTTACGGGCTGACCGCCGCAAGCGAGGCATTTGCGCTCGACGCTGCTACAGGGAAGGAAAAGTGGCGGTTTGCTCCTTCCGAAAAGAAAAATTACCTGAAAAACAGGGGCGTCGCCTACTGGGAGGAAAACGGGGACAGGCGGATTCTCTTCTCGTACGACGAATGGCTCTACGCCTTAAATGCCGATACGGGCCAGCCTCTCCCCGGATTCGGTAGCGAAGGGCGTGTTAGCCTGCGTTCGGGGCTGGGAGAAGGCGCAAGAGGCAAGTACCTGATGTCCAGGACACCGGGGACAATTTTTGAAGACCTGATCCTCATGCCTACGGTTATGATGGAAGACCCGGGGGCAGCACCCGGTTTTATCCAGGCGTTCAGCGTCAGGACAGGGGAGCTGGCCTGGATTTTCCATACCATTCCAAGGGAAGGGGAATTCGGCGCCGACACATGGCCCGAAGATGTCCATACCAGGGGAATTGTCGGGGCGGCCAACAACTGGACAGGCATGACCGTAGATCATAAGCGGGGCATTGTTTACGCTCCTACGGGGTCGGCGGCTCCCGACTTTTTCGGAGGCAGCAGGAAGGGGCGGAACCTGTTTGCCAACACCCTGCTGGCGCTCGATGCAAGGACGGGAAAGAGAATCTGGCACTACCAGATCGTAAGGCATGATATCTGGGATATGGACCTGCCGGCGCCTCCCAACCTGATGACTATCCGGAAGGACGGCAAAAAGATCGATGTCGTGGTGCAGCAAACAAAAAAGGGGTATATTTTTGTTTTTGACAGGGATACCGGGGAGCCCGTATTCCCGGTCGAAGAAATGAAAGTGCCCGCTTCTCCCATTCCCGATGAGTCGGCCTGGCCTACCCAGCCCATTCCGAAGCTTCCCTTGCCTATTTCCAGGCAGGAAATTTCGGAAGCCGACCTGAACATTCATTCGCCGGATTATGATTCTTTGAAAAGGATGTACCACACTTACCGGAAAGGAGTATACATGCCGGTAGGAGAGATCCCCACGATGGTAGTGCCGGGCTTAATGGGAGGCGCCGAATGGGGCGGAGCCGCTGTCGACCCTGACGGAATGCTGTATGTGAACTCGAACGAAGTGCCCTGGATACTGTCTTTGAAGCCGACCTCTGAAGGCGAGTCCAGGTTTACCGGAGGCGAAAAAATATACAGGACTTTTTGCGGCTCGTGCCATGGCCTCGACCGTTTAGGAAATCCTGCCAGCGGCTTCCCGTCTCTGGTATCGGTGAAAGAGAAATTGACCCGCGACGAGCTGATGGACCTGGTGCCGAGGGGCAGAGGCATGATGCCCGGCTTCCCGCAGATATCGCCTGCCGACAGGAAAGCCCTGGTCGGTTTTTTACTGGGAGAGAAGGAGGTGCCGGAAGAGAAGAAACAGGTGGAAGAAAAGAAACAGGCAGCAGATGGAAGCAGCAGCCCGAAAGAGTCCTGGGCCTTTAAGGGATATACCAAGTTCCTGGATAGCGAAGGAAGGCCGGGGATCATGCCGCCATGGGGAAGGCTTACCGCTATTGACATGAACACGGGACAGCATAAGTGGCAGGTACCCCTGGGAGAGATAGCGCAGTATAAAGAAAGGGGAATACCCAACAGCGGTACCGAAAATTACGGAGGCCCTATCCTGACCGCAACGGGAGTCCTGTTTATTGCAGCTACCGAAGATGCCAGGTTCCGGGCCTTCGATAAAGACAACGGAGCTTTGCTCTGGGAGACCGGGCTGCCATTCTCAGCGTTTTCGACGCCGAGCACCTACGAGGTAAACGGCGAGCAATACGTCGTTGTGGCCTGCGGCGGGTCCACGCTCGGCACCCCGAAGGGCGACGCGCTCGTGGCGTTTAAATTGGGCAGACGATAACAAAACAGGTCGTACCTATGGCACTCCGGAATAATCCGAACAAACCTTTAGCCCCGGATTTTAATCCGGGGCTAAAGGATGAACCGATCCTGACGGATCTGCGCTGTTAAACGGGGCCGCCAAGACGGGGTCGCCAAGACGAGGTCGCCCGAATGGCTAAAGAGGCGTAGCCTCGCCTGATACTGTAGCCCCGGATTTTAATCCGGGATACCGATCAGGAACGGAGAACCGTAGGTTCGATACATTTTAATCCGGGCACCGCGAACGATTTTCTTTACAAATATTTCAAAAACAACGATTTAATACCTATTACCACCAATTCCGATGAAAAACCTGAAACCGGCAGGGTTGTTATTCCTCTGCTTTTTTTTGCTGACACGGGCCTGGTCTCAGGGCCCCGCCTGGCTGGATTTTGAACCCGGGCCGAGGCAGGGCTCACAGCCTGGCGCCGGACTTAACCGGAATAAGCACATCGTCCTGATCGCCGGCGATGAAGCCTACCGGTCGGAGGAGTCGCTCCCCATGCTGGCGAAGCTGCTGGCAACCCGCCATGGCTTCAGGACGACGGTCCTTTTTTCCACCAACCCTGAAACTCATTTTGTAGACCCTGACGAGCACCAGCATATAAAGGGGCTGGAGAAGCTTGCGGATGCGGACCTGGTAGTGATCGCTACCCGGTTCAGGGAGTACCCCGACGCACAGATGGCTTACTTCGACCGGTACCTGAATTCAGGAAAGCCCATCATCGGCATCCGGACCGCGACCCATGCCTTCCGGTATACCAGGAACCCGGAGAGCAGGTTTGCCAGGTATGGCTTTACCAGCAAGCATAAAGGCTGGGAAGGCGGATTCGGAAAGAGGATCCTGGGCGAAACCTGGGTGAGCCACCACGGCGCCAATGGCAAGGAAGGCACCCGCGCGCTCGTAGACGGGGTCAGGCAGGCGGCCGGCCACCCGGTATTGAAGGGCGTCAGGGAGATCTGGGGGATTACGGATGTATATGGCATCAGGAACCTTCCTTCTGACGCGGAAGTCCTGCTGTGGGGGCTTCCTGTCGACGGACTCGGAAAGGAGAGCGGGGGAGTCTGGGGAAAGTCTGTCATGCCGCTGGCCTGGACCAGGGAATATACCGCCGATTCCGGTAAGAAAGGCAAGGTGTTTGTCACTACGATGGGAGCGTCGATGGATTTCCTTAACGAAGATCTGCGGCGTCTCTTCGTCAATGCCTGCTATTGGGCTGTAGACCTGGAAGGCAGTATCCCGGAGCTGACCGATGTCGCGATCGTGGGCAAATATGAGCCCACCATGTTTGGCTTCGAGATGTATCAGAAGGGAAAAAGGCCTGAAGATTTTAAATAAATGTGTTTTTGAAGGTAAAACTTTCGTCATTTTTAGTCCCGGTAAAATTTTTTTGAGATGCCAGGGGTTCTTTTGAGAGAACGGTACGTCTTTTAGGAGTATGAGAAGAGAAGATTACCATAGCTTTTTCGGAAACTATATCAGGCAGCAGTACACTGAAGAGGAGCACCGGGCATTTGTGTCATGGTTCGTTTCATTGGATGCTGAGCAGGCCGGGGAGGTTATGAGGGAGTATGAGGAAATGGCGTCGGAGCTGGTACATGACGGGACGTCGCCGGCGGACCTTTTGCTGATCTCTAAAATAGAGGGGCGCCTGGATGAGTGGGAGGGCCTGCAGCAGGAAAAAGTGAAAAGATCGTGGCTCGTGCGGGTATGGCCGGGTGTGGCGGCTGCGGTCGTGCTGGTGCTGGGGTTATATTTTGTTTATTACGGCGTCTACCAAAAGCCCGGGAGCTCAGCGGAGAAGCCGGAACTGGTACAGGCGGATGTAGCGCCCGGCGATTACAAAGCCATGCTCACGCTTTCAGACGGATCCTCGATCATCTTATCGGATGCAGGGATGGGCGAAATAGCGAAGCAGGCCCTGGTCAGGGTCGAAAAGGATGAGGACGGACAGCTGGTTTATGCACCGACGGAAAATTATAAATTCTCTCCTGAAAACCTGAAAAAAGAGTATAACATGGTGGCTACACCCCGGTCGGGCCAGTACCAGGTGCTGCTGCCGGACGGGACAAGAGTCAGGCTGAATTCAATGTCCTCCCTCCGTTTCCCGGTTACTTTCGACCCGGTAGAGCGGAAGGTGGAGCTATCAGGGGAGGCTTATTTCGAAGTGGCGACCGCTATGTCCGCCGGCCGGCGTATCCCCTTCAGGGTGGTCAGCAACGGGCAGGTCATCGAGGTAACGGGTACCAAGTTCAATGTGAATACCTTTTCGGATGACTCTTATATCAAAACCACCTTGCTTGAAGGCGGGGTCAAGGTGAGGGAGCAGGCCACAGGCAGTTCTGTGCAGCTAAAGCCCGGAGAGCAGTCGCTGGTACGTATGAACAGTCCGGCGCGCGGAGGCAGTCCTGCCAGGAAGGATATTATTTCGGTGCGGAAAGCAGATGTTGAAGGAGACCTGGCCTGGACAAATGGGTATTTTCATTTTAGGGATACTGAACTTAAGGAAGTGATGCAGCAGCTCATCCGCTGGTATGACATCGAAGTAGAATATATCGGTAATGTATCTTCCGAGCGGTTTAACGGGTATGTATCACGCAAGGTATCGCTCTCGAACGTGCTCGCGATATTGCAGCATGGCAGCGATGTCAGGTTTGAGCTGACCGACGGCGCGAAAGTAAAGATATTCTCCGGCGGCGAGTTATCTTCCGGTATTGAAGTTTCCCATTAAGGATTTTCCCATTTCAAACTCTTAACAAGCTTTATTCTAACATGGTAAAAACGGAGCGCAATCGGACGGGCTGAAACAGTCAGTTAAAAAATGTATTGATTTAGGGTAACGTATTGTCCTGTACATAAAAAAAGCCGCTTCGGGGCCTAGACCGAAGCAGCAGTAAATCTGTTGTCTGTGGACAGGTCAATTTTATCACGCTGTGTCATGTAAAACAAACCTTCACTTAAACCTGGTAAAAGTATGCATTACTTTTCACTTAACCAATTTGTGCCTCCATTACGGAAGCGTAGCAACAGGTATTTGTCCTGTGATGTCTTCGGTAAAATCCTGAAATCATTATTAGTCATGAAACTGACAGCATTGATCATTCTGGTAACAATGATTCAGGTAAACGGGGCCGTATACTCTCAAACCGTTAGGATAAATGTCCGGAACAGCGGTCTGGAGAAAATTTTCATAGAAATTCGTTCCCAGACCGGCTACGATTTTCTTTACAACAGCCGTCTTTTGAAGGGAACCGTGCCGGTAACGTTCAGCACGAGCGCCGCAGGAGCGTCGCTGACGGAGATCCTGGACGAAGTTTTCAAGAACCAGCCTGTCACCTATTCCATTATTGAGAAGACGATCGTTATCCGGAAGAAGAGCGCCTGGCGCAGGAACAGCGCGGAAAAGGAGATCATGAACGAGGCTAGAAAGCCGGTGCTCCCGGGAGAGGCATATTCGGGGCCGAAGATCAATACCGGGCAGCTGCTTCGCCAGATAGAAAGCGCCGGGCCTCAGCTTCAGACCGTCAGGGGAAAGATAACCGATGAAAAAGGGGAACTCCTGCCCGGTGTCAACGTTCTGATCAAGGGTACCCAGCAGGGGACCTCGACCGACGAGAGCGGCAGCTATTCCATCAACGTGCCCAACGGAGATGCCACGCTTGTGTTTTCCTTTGTCGGGTACCGCTCAAGAGAAGTGCGGGTTGGTAACCAGACAGAGATCAGTATTTCGCTGGAAATAGATGAAAAAGGCCTGGAAGAGGTAGTTGTCGTCGGCTTCGGCGCCCAGAAAAAAGTCAATCTTACCGGGGCGGTGGCAAGTGTGAGCAGCGAGGATCTGGAACGGCGCACCGTGACCAAAGCTTCGCAGGCTTTGCAGGGACAGATGAGCGGAATTTCAGTCCGCCAGACATCGGGTAATCCCGGAGGGAATTCTGCTTCCGTTGTGATTCGTGGCCAGGGCACCTTCAGCGCTGCAGGAACAAACCCGCTCGTATTGGTAGACGGGATCGAATCGTCGATGGATGCGGTCGACCCGGCCGATATCGAAAGCGTATCGGTTCTGAAGGATGCTGCGTCGGCAGCAATTTTCGGATCGAAAGCGGCCAACGGCGTCATCCTGATCGAGACCAAGAAGGGAGTCGCCGGTAAGCCGGTGTTCAATTATAACATGTATGTCGGCCGGTCGCGCCCGACAGCGATGCCTGAAATGGTCAATTCCTGGGAGTATGCCGAAATGGTAAATGAAGCCTACCAGAATACCGGGCAGCCGGCGCGTTATACTGAGGCGGATATCCAGAAATTCCGCGACGGCTCCGATCCTGTTAACTACCCGAACTTCGACCACATCGACTACCTTTTCGGATCGGGAAGCGGGGTGGAAACCAAGCATGACGTGTCGATGAGAGGCGGCAATGACCAGACGCAATATATGTTCTCGACGGGTTATTACAGGCAGAACGGTCTCATTATGAAAAACAATGCAGACCGGTACAACGTAAGGTTGAACCTGGACAGCAAGCTGCATGAAAAGCTCAAGCTGAGCGTGAGGCTTGCCGGGATCAAAACCGGCAGCAAAGAGCCTTCAGGGGCGTATGCCGCCGGTTTGGGCGGAATCGTAGCGGGCGCTATGAGAAACGCCAATATTCTGCCCGGGCCTACTCCCGACGGGTTCTACAGCAGGAATGAAACCATGCACCCTGAAGCCGATCTGAACAGCAAGTCGTTTGTGCAGAACGGCGCCACCAACATTTACGGAAACGCCAGCCTGATATGGAACATCCTGAAAGACCTGAAAATTACCGGGCAGGTGGGCTATACACAAGCGAATTCCGATTATAAGGGATTTATTGCAACCTACCCCATCACACCGTCGTATGCCATCACGCGCAACAGTCTGAACACTTGGTGGGAACAAAGCACCGCGCTTACCTTACAATCGATGGCCGAGTATGACAAGCAGTTTAAAGATCACCATCTGACGGTCCTGGCAGGTGTACTCGGACAAGCGTATGAAACAAAACGTATAGGGGCCTACCGGGATGATTTTCCCAATAACAGCATCTATGAGATCGACGCCGGGGCTACCGTAAGAGGCACGCAGAGCGGGACCGCTTCGCGCAACACGCTGGCGTCCTACTTTGGAAGGGTGAATTACAATTTTAAAGAAAAATACCTGCTGGAGGCCAACTTCAGGTATGACGGGTCTTCCCGTTTCCCGGCAGACAACCGCTGGGGACTTTTCCCTTCCTTTTCGGCAGGCTGGAGAATTTCGCAGGAGTCATTCTTCGCTGACGCAGTAAGCTGGGTCTCGGATTTGAAGCTGAGAGCTTCGTGGGGCAAGCTGGGCAACCAGTCTATAGGCAACTATCCTTACCAGGACCTGATCGCCCTTGGCCAGAATTATCCTTTCGGCAATACGCTGCAGGCCGGCGGCGCCGTGACGACGATCGCGAACAAGGCGATCACCTGGGAAACCACGAAAGTAACGGACGTAGGGATCGACCTCGCGCTTTTCGCGAACCGGCTCAACTTCACGGCTGACTATTTTATCAAAGAAACTTCCGATATCCTCTATAATGTTTCGGTTTCCAATATGCTGGGTGCGTCGCCTTCGGCAACCAATGCCGGAGCTGTGGAGAACAAAGGCTGGGACTTTAACCTTAAATACAGAGGCAACGCAGGGGCATTTACCTATGGAGTTTCCGGTGTATTCTCAATTGTACATAACAAAGTGACACGTCTGGCCAATCTGGAGCAGGATATCAATAGCAGACTCTTTGTAGGACATCCGATCGGCTCTGCCTACGGGTTTGTCAGCGACGGCTTATTTGCCAACCAGAGCGAGGTGGACAACTATGCGTCGCAGCCCTTCACTTTCCTGGCCTCTCCCGGCGGGATCAAATTTGTGGACCTGAGCGGACCAAACGGAACCCCGGAC
>MEDT01000111.1 GCA_001724175.1 Cytophagaceae bacterium SCN 52-12
TGCTGCGCCAGCCCGACGTGCTGCTTCTGGATGAGCCTACCAACCACCTGGACGCCGAGTCGGTTTTGTGGCTCGAAGAGCATCTGCGCCAGTACAAAGGGACTGTAATAGCCGTTACCCACGACCGCTACTTCCTGGATAACGTGGCAGGATGGATACTGGAGCTCGATCGCGGTGAGGGGATCCCCTGGAAAGGCAACTATTCGTCATGGCTTGACCAGAAGCAGGAACGGCTGAAGAAAGAAGAGAAAACCGAATCGAAGCGGCAGAAGACCTTGCAGCGTGAGCTCGAATGGGTCAGGATGGCGCCGAAAGCCAGGCAGGCAAAATCAAAGGCCAGGCTGGGAGCATACGAAAAGCTGCTGAGCGAAGAAGGCCGCGAGAAAGAGGAAAAGCTGGAAATATTTATCCCGTCGGGCCCCCGTTTAGGGAACAAGGTGATCGAGGCCAGCGGGATCACGATGGGGTTTGGCGACAAGCTGCTGTATGAAAACCTGAGCTTTTCGCTGCCGCCGGCTGGAATAGTCGGTATCATCGGCCCGAACGGCGCCGGAAAAACAACTTTATTCAAGCTGATCACCGGCCAGCTTCAGCCGCTCAACGGACATTTCGAGGTGGGCGAGACCGTTCAATGGTCTTATGTCGACCAGGAGCACGATAACCTCAATCCGGACAAGTCCGTTTACCAGACCATATCCGAAGGGAATGAATGGGTGATGCTCGGCGGCAAGCAGACCAATGCAAGGGCATATGTAAGCAGGTTCAATTTTGCCGGGGCCGACCAGGAAAAGAAAATCGGGAACCTGTCGGGCGGAGAGCGGAACCGTGTGCACCTGGCCCTGACATTGAAGGAGGGCGGTAACCTGCTGCTGCTCGATGAGCCTACCAACGACCTGGACGTCAATACATTGAGAGCTTTGGAAGAGGGGCTTGAGAATTTTGCCGGCTGCGCGGTGGTGATCTCTCACGACAGGTGGTTCCTCGACCGGGTCGCTACCCATATCCTGGCATTCGAGGGGAATTCGGAGGTGTGCTGGTTTGAGGGCAACTTTTCCGAATACGAGGAAAACCGGAAGAAGCGCCTGGGAAATGAAGCCAGGCCTACCCGGATCAGGTACAGGAAACTGGTATAGCAAATGGACGATGTAAAGAAGCCGTCCGCCTACCTGACCGGAGCGCTGGCTGCCATCGTATTCGGAGCTGCGACCGCCTGGCTGATACACGGTACCACCGGTGTTCACATTCCCCTCCTGGCTGCTGCGGTGGCGGGGATCGTCATCGGGCTGATCGATCCGCGGAAAGGCTGGATCCCGGCGCTGATCCAGTCGGTCGTATTGGCGGCCGGCGTGCTCCTGCCCGGCAGGAACACGCCGGTGCCGGAAATAGAATATCACAGCCTGATCGGGGCGGTAGGGCTGACCTTTGCCGGCAGCTTTATAGGAGCTTTTATCAAAAGGGCGTTCGATAGCTGAGCTCTCCCTCGTCTCCGGACGGGAAAGAGCAGGGGATCGGGAATCGCCCTCTCGTCAGGGAGAGCATAAATTTAAGCCACGAATTCACGAATTATCTACGTTCGTGAATTCGTGGCTAACGACTTCGAAAGGCCATTAATTCATAATTCATAACTCATAATTAATTAAAAAATGTTGCTTAGCGAGCAGGAGCTGTTGCGCCGACAAAAGAGAGAGGAGCTGATCAGGCTCGATATTAATCCCTATCCTCCTGAAACTTTCGAGGTAAATACGACCGCAAAAGATATTCTTGAAAACTACGGGAACAACAAGATCGACTATAAAAATGTTTCGATGGCCGGGCGGCTGATGAGCTTCCGTATCATGGGCAGCGCTGCATTTGCCGAGCTGCAGGATGCCACAGGCCGTATCCAGCTCTATTTCCGCCGCGATGATCTTTGTCCGGGAGAAGATAAGACGCTTTACAATACCGTCTTTAAGAAGCTGCTCGATATCGGCGATATCATCGGTATCACAGGGTTTGTATTTACCACCCAGACCAACGAAATATCCGTTCATGTGCAGCGCTTCACCGTTCTCAGCAAAGCGCTCAGGCCTTTGCCGGTGGTCAAGCGGGACGAGCAGGGCAATGTGTACGACGGATTTACCGATCCCGAGCTTCGCTACAGGCAGCGTTATGTCGACCTGATCGTCAACCCGGATGTAAGGGAGATCTTCATCAAAAGGGCGCGGATCATCACCACGATGAGAAGCTATTTCGATAGCCAGAACTGGCTGGAAGTCGAGACGCCCGTGTTACAGAACGTGCATGGCGGAGCTGCCGCAAGACCTTTTGAAACGCATCACAATGCGCTGGATACCGATCTGTATCTCCGCATCGCGACCGAGCTTCACCTGAAACGGCTGATCGTCGGCGGCTTCGACGGGGTCTACGAGTTCGGGAAACTGTTCAGGAACGAAGGGATGGACAGGACGCATAACCCGGAATTCACGACGGTCGAGCTGTATGTGGCTTACAAGGACTATCACTGGATGATGGAAATGGTGGAAAACCTGCTGGAAAAGGTGGCCGTTGCAGTAAACGGAACTACGGAAGCCAGGTTCGGCGACCAGGTCCTGAACTTTGCAGGGCCTTATCCGCGCCTGAGCATTACCGATGCTATTGAAAAATATACGGGCCTCAACGTAGACGAGCTGGATGAGGCGACCATTCGCGACCGCTGCCGCGAATGGGGGATCGAAGTGGACGACAGCATGGGGAAAGGGAAGCTGATAGACGAGATTTTCGGCGAAAAGGTAGAATCGTACATCATCCAGCCTACATTTATCACGGACCACCCCGTCGAAATGTCTCCGCTGACTAAGAAGCATCGCTCCAAGCCCGGTATGGTAGAACGGTTTGAGCTTTTTGTAAACGGGAAAGAGATCGCCAACGCCTATTCCGAGCTGACCGATCCGATCGATCAGAAGGAGCGGTTCGATGAGCAGCTGCGACTGAAAGAGCGGGGAGATGAAGAGGCGATGGAGATGGACGACGACTTTATCAGGGCGCTGGAATATGGGATGCCGCCTACTGCGGGGATCGGGATCGGGATAGACCGGCTGACCATGCTGCTTACCGGCAATGCCAGCATACAGGAGGTGATCTTCTTCCCGCAGATGAGGCCGGAGAAAAGAGTGGAAGTAGCCTCGGAAGCCGATTACCTGGCGCTGGGAATCGGCAAGGTATGGGTTCCCGTCTTACAGAAAATGGGCTTTCTGACGATCGATTCTATAAAAGCAGCCAATCCCAATAAGATATTCAACGACCTGGGCGGGCTCAGGAAGAAATTCAAAATAGAGGAAAAAGCGCCCGAGCTGGGTGCCGTCAGGGAATGGATAGAGAAGGCGGGCGCTCCTGTTACTCAATGATCTGCGGAGGAGAACCGGTTCCCAGGCTGTTCTCAAAGTGGGTTAACGGGAGCTCTACATTCCGGGACAGGGAGATATTCCGCTGCTCATGGCCCGGTACGGGCGCATTGTCAGCGTGGGTTACATAGCATCTCCATTTTCCCGAGCCGACTTCGATGGACTGTGTCGTGAACTGGCAGTTGTTGATCGGCCCGTTCTGGTTGACCCAGCAATAGGACTGGTAGTTGCCGTCGACCGTCAGTGTGTAGCTGCCGCCGGACTCGGTAACCCGTATATTCGGAACGGTAAGAGCCGTTACGGGGGCCAGGGCGGTCAGGGGTATGTAGCCGGGCGGCGGGCCGAACGGTGTATAGGACCCCGTCGCGATCTGGTTACCCAGCGCTACGAGGCCTTCCTGGTTAAAATGGAGGTCGTCCGACTGCCTGAATACGCCTGCGCCCCCGAAATCGTCGGAGTAATAAGCGCCCCATGATACATTGGACAGGCTGCTTTTGGCTTCTTCCTGGCCCTGTATAACGGCTGCAGAGGTGCCGGGAGGGAAATAGGATGCTCTCGAGATCGTCCAGGCCAGGCCGGGATTGAAATGCTGCCGCGACCGGTTGATCACGTTGACAAGCCCTGCCCGGTAAGTATCTTTGGAAGTGCCGATAACTTTGTCCGATTCACCCTGGTGCCATACCACGGCGCGTGCGCCGAACATGCCTCCGTAAAAGTTCAGCGCTGTTTTTAAGGTCAGGTAAGGGTGTCCCGCAGCGCCTTCGCTGCCCCATTCCGCCACATCGGGGTTGCAGTTGATGGTCCACGGGCTGCTGGTAACGGCGTCGCGGTTATCTGCGCTTTCCGACCAGTTCATGACGGAGGTGCCGGTGGAAGCGGTGTTGAAAAAAATGACCGGGATCCCCCCGTTTTCGTCCGATATCTTCCTGGCTGCCACTTCGTAGCACCAGAGGTTCTGGTTGCCGTTTGGAGCTATTTTTTTCTGCGTGTCGTAGGTGCCCCGTTCCATTTTTTCGAATACCGGGAAAGGAAAGGTCTTTTTGCAGAAGCAGTTCTGGTTGATCAGGCTCAGGCCGTCGTAGGCATTTCCCGGTAAAAGCGGTGAGCCCGCTGCGCCAAGCCCGATCCCCTGCATATTCGATTGCCCTGCGCTGAAAACCACCTCTCCGACGCCAAACCTGATTTCGCTCGTTTCCAGGAGGGAGTTGTCGGCGTGATAGGTTTGGATCGTCAGCATATGCCATCCCGCATTTACCTGCAGGTTAGTCTGGAAAAGACCGTTTTCAGGTACGTTCAGGAATTCGATCGTCTCGGGCATCGGCGATCCTCCGGTGACCACGTTCAGCTTCTCCACCTTATAGCTGAATTTGCGGGTAACCCCGTTTTTGAACTGTACGGCTAGGGGAACCGTCGCCTTCGAGGTCAGGTCCCGCTGGTATACCGACCTGTTCAGGGGAAGGCTGATCTCTATCGACTGGCCGGAAGCCGTATGCAAGCCCGGAAAAGCAAATGCTGCAAGCAGCAGAATATATTTCTGGAAGGTATTTTTCATTTGTATGGGAGGTTTTAGCTGTTAGGTGTCAGCCGTTCGACTCCATCCGGGCGGCTGACACCTGGTAGCAAACACCTGACACCTGATTTTATTTTTTAATATCTTTTGTAGCGATCAGCGGAACGGACAGACCATAATGGAGGTTCAGCGCCCTGATGCATTCATTCGCAATCACAGCCTGTCCGAGCGCTGTCGGGTAGATCCCGTCGATCGAGAAGAAGTTGCCGGATGGCCACGACGGGTCAATTTTTACACCGTCGTGGGTAGTGTAGGAACCTTCGAGGACCTGCCGGTAAATTTTATGCAGATCGGCTACCGCCAGGTTGTAGAGACGTGCGGCGCGTTCGATTTTGAAGCGGTTGAAGGTAGCGGGATCAGCGACAAGAAACTCATTGTCATAAGGATCGCGGGAAATTACTTCGGTATCTTTCAGAAGGATCGTGCCGGTCAGCTTGCGGGCGATTATTTTTTCCGCTGTTTCGCACGGCAGCAGGAGGTCGGCTTCAGGATCGAAATCTACGGGCTCGATCGAAGTGGAACGTTTTACCAGGAGCCTGACAGGATAATTTTTGATTTTATCCCGGTACTGCTGAAAGTAGGGGAGGGAGAGGACATCGGGAACGTTCAGAAGCAGCCCCTTTTTCCCTGTCCTCACCAGGTCGCCGATCATTTTCATTTCATCGGTAAGGTCAAGGGCTTCAAAGGCTATCCGGGAAATTCCACCGCCGTCATTTTGAATACTATGCACAAGATCGTCGAAGCCGGCCTCGAAGATGAACAGGTCAGAACGCGTGTCGAGAGAAGATATCCATTCCCGTTGGCTCAGGGGGTTGCGGTTTGGATCGCCGGTTTTTATCCTGCTCATAAAAGGCAGCGCATCCGCCCTGAGGTGGCTGGATTGATCCATCCTTTTGCTGAAAAAAGGGACGGCAAAATTATTCAGGCCGGTTCCTGTATAAGATTCCAGGCTTCCGTCCGTATCTGACACAGCCAGGTTGTTGGTTACTTTTTTCCGGGCGGCCGGTAGCGTTGGCGGCGGCGAGACAAAGTAGCCGGTCCCGTTTCCGCCGGCTTTGCTGAAAAGCGGCTGCGCAAACGGTACGCCGATCTGCCGGGCGATCAGGTGCGGGTAGGCCCACTGCTGGCCTTCGCGGAACAGGCCGCCGTTTTGAAAGCCTGCGGTAAGGCTGCCGCCGAATGCTATCATCCTGTAAGTGGAAGCATTTTTTCCGTGGCCCATTAATTCGCGCGGAAATGCTTTCCGGCCTGCGGGCAGTATCGCTTCACGGACCGCTACGATGGTGTCGCCGGGCACCGGCCGGGGGGTGTGATCTGAACCGGAGGCCCGTGCGCCGCCGCTTAGCCAAACAGTTCCCAGCAAGACCGGTACGAAGGGCAGTACCGGAATAATGCGGCAGATTTTTTGTGTCATATATCTAATGTTACCGGACAGCCGGGACCTATCGCCGGGGGAAGCGACAAGCCTTGCCTGACCTGCAATGCAGGGTATGAAAAAGAGGGTTAACTGATTATTTCCCCAATATTAAGCATATAAGCGGAGTTGGCGGAAATTAATTTATTGAACGGTAGGGGATCTTTGAGATTGTTTCTATTTTTATACTTTATGTAGGATAAGAGATATTTTGTCAGCAAACTTTCTCCCGTATTTTTCAGATGTATAAAGGAGATCCAGGGCTTTGGCAGTCATTTCGGGAAGGAGACCGGAAAGCCTTCGGGGATTTGCTGAGCATCTATTACCGGCCGCTTTTTGAATACGGGAACAAATTTTTAAAAGATCGCGAACAGGTAAAAGACTGCGTGCATGACCTGTTTATTCATCTGTGGGATCGCCGGATGTTTTTAGGACAGGTTACCAACCTCCGGGTTTACCTGTTCATAGCGCTTCGCAACCAGATCTTTCAGCGGTACCATAAAAGGTCGTCGTGGGAGGAGCTGACCGACGGATTGAGCGAAAATCAGCCGGAAGAAAGCAACCACGCCGAAAATTGCATCATCGCCGAAGAAACGGATATCGAAAAACGTGTTCAGCTTCAGAAAGCGGTAAGCCGGCTATCCAGGCGCCAGCAGGAGGTCATCCACCTGAAATTTTTTGAGAGCCTGACGAATGATCAGATAGCGCAGGTGATGGATATTTCGAAACCCGCAGCGACAAATCTGCTATCCCAGGCGTTAAAATCGCTCCGGGAGCAATGGCATCTCCTCTTTTTCGGACTGTATATCTTTTTTTATTATTATTTCTGACGGGTGATAAATTGCTGGTAACCAGTGTTATATAGCTTTATTAAAAAAAATAATTATTTTTCTTCATTATAATCTGATACTTTTTCCATCCTCCTTATAGTGTGCCAAAGAATGGTATTCAACCATGAAGCAATATAAGGATTACGAAGTAGACGATTTCCTGAGCGACGATAATTTTATCCGCTGGGTCCGGGCCGGGTCGCCATCCGCCGGTTCCGTCTGGCAGGATTTTCAGGCTACCTACCCCGAAAAGAAGGCCGATCTGGAAAAAGCGAGGGCGTTTATTCTCCAAACGCTGGCGTCAGGCTCGCTGTCCGATGCCGAACAATCCGAGGAAATCGACCGGATCCTGGCTACTGCCGCCTTGAGGAGGGGTATGTCGCCCTCCGGGACATCCCTGCGGTTTTCGTGGTGGCAGGCCGCTGCCGCTGTTGTCGTTCTTACGGGTATAGCCCTGACGGTTTGGCGGGGCCGGTCAACGCCGCCGGCGTATGCTTACGATCAGCTGGTGAAAACTTCATCCTTACCGCTTAAGGAGGTGGCCAATGTGCAGAGCGGACCGCAGCTGGTCCTGCTGCCCGACGGAAGCCGGGTGACCCTGTCCGCAGACAGCCGGATCAGCTTCGCCCGTGACCTCGACAAACAGGCAAACCGGGAAGTATTCCTGACGGGCGATGCTTTTTTTGAAGTTACCAGGAATCCGCAGCAGCCTTTTCTGGTCTATGCCGACGGGCTCGCGACCCGCGTGGTCGGTACGAGCTTCAGCGTGCAAACAGGAAATAAGAAAGTATCGGTCGTCGTCAGGACCGGCCGGGTGATGGTTTACCCGATGCAAACCGCCGATACTCCCCCGCTTTCAGATGAAAAATCGATACTGACCCCCAATCAGCAGGCTACGTTCATGACTGATAACCTGCAGATCACCAGGTCTCTGGCCGAAGCGCCGCAGGAATTGGAAGCGCACGAAGCAGGCCGTTTTCAATTCGACAACACATCGATTGACGATGTATTCTCCAGGCTGGAAAATGCATACGGGGTTCCCATTGTTTACGACAAGGCGATCATGAAAAACTGTCGGTTGACGGTTCCTATGGGCGATGAGCCCTTTTTTACTAAACTGGATATCATTTGCCGTGCTATAGGCGCCGGCTATAAAGTCGACAATACCCAGGTAGTGATTACAAGCACTGGTTGTGACGAATAGCTGCGCAGGAAGAATTATTGAACCTAAACTAATTAAGCAGCGACTATTGTCGCTTTCCTCTCCATCCTGCTAAACATCTGCCTGTTCGCAGGGGGACGGAGAGGGTTTGTTTTCCCGGGAAAAATATATGATAAATTATAGAAATAATTATACCGGACGCAAATGATTGCGCTTCTTAGGAAAACGAATTTATTCCTGGTGCTTGCCGGGGTGGTGGCGGGTATAACCTGCAGCCGGAGCGGTTTTGCGCAGGACCTGCTCAGGCAGCCCGTAACGGTCGAAGCCAGGCAGCGCGAGCTGAAAGCAGTCCTGAACCAGATAGAGAAGTCTGCCAGGGTCCGTTTCGCGTATGCTCCTTCACTGGTCCGCGGCCGGAAAGTGAGCCTGGCGCTGTACAATCAGCCCCTGGAAGAGGTGCTCATCCTTCTTTTCAGACCGCACCATATTCATTATACAGTATCCGGAGACTACATTATCCTGAATCCTGATCCGGACCCCTCCGGATCAGGTCAATCCTCCGATGCCCATACATCCTCGTTATCGGAGCTGGCGTTGGCCGATGTCAGTGTACCTGCTGACCGGATCATTTCGGGAAACATTACCGATGAAAAGGGACAGGCACTGCCGGGCGTCAATATTGTGATCAAAGGAACGACCCGGGGAACAACGGCAGATGCCGACGGCAGCTACCGGCTCAATGTGCCGCCGGGCAATAATATTCTTATTTTTTCACTGGTGGGATGTATCAGCCAGGAAGCCGCCATAGGCCGTCGCTCCATCGTGGACATCCGGTTGCTGACCGACAATAAGACGCTCGAAGAGGTGGTCGTGGTTGGGTACGGCGCGCAGCGAAAGAGTGACGTGACCGGCGCCATTATCAGCGTGAGCGAAAAAGAGCTGAAGTCGCGCCCGGTAAACAACGCCCTGGAAGCCATGCAGGGCAAGGCTGCGGGGGTAGATATCACTTCCAATGAGCGCCCCGGGGAGATCGGCCAGATCAGGATCCGTGGCGTACGTTCGCTGACGGCCAGCAATGCCCCGCTGTATGTTGTCGACGGGATACCGCTGATGTCCTCCGCCGGCATAGAGACGCTGAACCCGCAGGACATCGAATCGGTGGATGTGCTTAAAGATGCGTCGGCAACGGCCGTCTACGGTTCGCGGGGCGCCAACGGGGTGGTATTGGTAACGACCAAAAGAGGCGAGGCCGGAAGGATGACCATGAGCTATTCCGGGACGGCAACCATTGAAACCATCCGGGATTATACCAGGATGATGGATGCCGGCGAGTATCTTACGTGGCGTCGATGGGCGTATTACTACGCAGACCCGAACAAATATCCGCGCGGCGACCAGCCCACCGAGGCCAACGACTATATTATCTTCCTGGGTGCCAACGATCCTTATGCCTGGGCCAATATTATGAAAGGCTGGGAGGGAGGAATCTGGGACGGCTCGAAGGTGGCCACCACCGACTGGTCCGGGATGGTGACCCGGGCTGCGCTTACCCAGACGCATACCATCAGCCTCAGCGGCGGAAGCGATAAGATCAGGGCATTCGGGTCGTTCGGCTACCTGAGCAATGAGGGTACCATGAAAGGGCAGGAGTTTACCCGCTATTCCTCGAAAGTGAGCGTCGACCTGGCGCCGTTCAGATGGTTTGAGATGGGCGCCGGCGTGAACACTTCCTACAGCATCCAGGATTTCGGGCAGTCGACCACGGGCGGCGCCACCTCCGGCCCGAACAGTATCTATCATGCGGCGCGCTGGTTGTTCCCCTATGCAGTCCCGTATGATGCTGAGGGCAGGCGGATCCAGTTTCCGGGTGGGGATGATATAGTGAAAAATGTGGCGGATGAGTGGTTGTATTCCGTAGATACCCGCTACCAGCTTCGTGCGCTGGGTAATTTTTATGCGCAGGTAAACATTTTACCCGGTCTTAAATACCGTTTGAACTTCGGCCCGGATTTCAGGTATTTCAGGAACGGGGTGTATATAGATGCGCAGTCCTTCAATCGTATGGGCGCGCCCAATATGGCGTCGCTGGAAAACCAGAACGATTTTTCCTGGACATTGGACAACCTGGTTTATTATGACAGGACGGCAGGCAGGCATCAGTTCGGGCTGACGCTGCTCCAGACCGTATCCTCCTGGACCCAGAACAGCTCCTACATGCGTGCCCTGGGCATACCGCTCCCGAGCCAGAAGTGGAATGCGCTCAATCTTGCCAATATCGCGGCTTTGGATAGCTGGGATTCCAGCCTGACCGAACGACAGCTGATGTCTTATATGGCCAGGCTCAATTACAGCCTGAACAAAAAATATCTCCTGACGGTATCGGGCCGCCTGGATGGCGCTTCCCAGCTTGCACGCGGACATAAATGGGCGTATTTCCCCTCAGCCGCGCTGGCCTGGCGCGTAAGCGAGGAGGCGTTCCTGAAGGATGTCGGCTGGGTTGACCAGCTGAAAGTGAGATTAGGGCTGGGTACCACCGGCAACTCGGCGATCTCGCCGTACCAGACCAAAGGCGGTGTGGTGTCGTTGTTTTATCCCTACGGGACAACTATCACCCAGGGATATACTCCTTCGGAATATCTGGTCAGCGGCGGCGATCTGGCCATGGCCAACCAGGCGCTTACCTGGGAAAAAACCACGCAATACAACCTGGGCATCGATTTTTCAATCCTGGAGGGCCGGGTATCGGGGGTAGTCGATCTTTATACTTCCCATACCACAGACCTGCTGATGGAAATGTCGATCCCGCCGCTGACCGGGTTTACCAGGACCTTTGCCAATATCGGCGAGACCAGGAATAAAGGAATTGACCTGACCCTGAATACCGAAAATATAAAAGCCGGAGGCTTTACCTGGGAGACCGGTCTGAATATGGCCTGGCAAAAGGATGCCATCATCTCGCTGGCCAACGGGAAAGAGGACGACATTGCCAACACATGGTTTATCGGGCAATCCATCGGTACCCTGTACGGCTATGAGCCGAACGGCCTCTGGCATGAAAGCGATGCCGAGGAAATGGCGAAATTCAACGCCAACGGTCATCGCTTCCAGGCAGGAATGGCGCGCCCCGTCGATCAGAACGGGGATTACAAAATCAATCCGAATGACGACCGCGTGATAATAGGCCACACCAATCCGCGCTGGACACTCGGCATGACCAACAGCTTCTATTATAAAAATTTCGACTTCTCGATATTCCTGTACGGGCGCCTGGGCTATACCTACGATACCGGCGGCGAATGGCAGGGAGGAAGGTACACCCAGAGGAGCATCAGCTATTACAATGAAAACAACAAAGATGCCGAGTACCAGAAACCCATCTATAATGTAGCCGGCGGGGATCCGTATTTCAGCATACTCGGCTACCGCAGCGGGGCATTCCTGAAAATCCGTGCGATACACCTGGGGTATACTTTCCCGGTTTCCATGACCGAAAAGCTGAAGCTGAGCCACCTGAAAGTCTATATACAGGGTAAAAACCCCGGCATGCTTTTCTCCGGGATCGACTGGCTTGATCCGGACCTGGGCAGCTCGGCCTGGAACCGCGGTCTGTCAGTGGGCATGGATATACGATTCTGAGATGATGTTCTGAAAAAGTCACGATAGATAAAAAATGAAAGACAGATTTTCCCTTATCAAAACCGGAGCAATGGCCGTCATACTGTGGTCGGTGACGGCGTGCGGGGATTTCCTGGAAGAGGAGCTTACCACGCAAAGAAGCTCCGACTATTTTGAGACTGAAGCCGGCATCCGAGATCTGGCCGTAGGGATCTATTATAATCTGCGTTTCCATTTTGCATCGGAGTGGGGATTTGCCACTACCAATTACGGTACTGACGAATTCCGTACCGGGGGAGACGCTTCCAACCACATGTGGAACAGCTACGACGGCAGCTTCAGCTCCCTGATCACGGCTGTAAACGTAAACACCGTAATGGCCAACACGCTGTGGGATAATATGTATATGGGCATCAACTCGGCCAACCTGCTGATCCGGAATGCAGCTGAATTTTTCCCGGCAGGGGCCGAAAAGAATACCTTGCTCGGCGAAGCGCATTTCCTGCGCGCCTTCAATTACCAGAAGCTGGTGCGCCAGTACGGTGGCGTCCCTTTAAAGCTGGTTTCGGGTACAGCCATTGAGCGTGAATTCGCCAGGAACAGCGTACAGCAGGTAATGGAGCAGGTCATTGCCGATTTTAGCGAAGCTTATAACCTCCTGCCGGCCGCCGCTTCGGCTACGGGAAAGATCACCAAAGATGCGGCGGCGCATTTTCTGTCGAAAGCCTACCTGTTCCGCGCCAGCGAAATCAATGATTCCTGGAATTCATCTACCAAAGCCGACGATCTGCAGAAGGCATTATTGCTGGCGGAAGAAGTGATAGGCAGGAGGCAGCTCGCCGCTGACTTCGCCGATCTGTGGAACTATACCCGGGTTGACGGTGCCAACGAGCAGCTGGATGAGGTGATACTGGCCGCCCAGTTTACTTCCGATAAGTCTACGCGCGGCTCGTTCGGCAACCAGCAGCACCTTTTCTTCCTGTCGCAATACCTCAACCTGCCCCAGATGACACGGGATATTGCCGGGGGACGTGAATACCAGAGGCTGCGTACCAATTACTACGCCTATGAGGTATTTGACCGGGTGAATGATTCCAGGTTCTGGAAAAGCTTCAAGACCAAGTATGCGGTAAACAACCCAAGCGGGATCTACCGGCATGGCGATCTGGGCGTGATGTACATCATCAACCATGCAGACGATACCCGGTTTGCTTCGGCCGCAGGCCTTACCGGCGTAACCGACCGCAAAACCGGGAAAGCGATACCCACTGTATTCGCCACCTATGTAGGAGGACGGCCCTACCTCGACGCCGATGCATTCGAGAACCGGTTTGCCCCGCTGAGCAAATACCTGGACGGCTCGCGGGAGGCAATTCCGGATGTGATCGGGAATCGCGACGGTATCCTGGCGCGCCTGGCCGATACCTACCTGACTGCGGCGGAGATCTGTATCCGCCAGCATCATTATGCCCGGGCGCTTGCTTTTATCAATGCAGTCCGCGACCGTGCCGCTTATAAGAGCGGGGAAGACCGCGCCGCCTATACCGATGGAGGCGCGGCATTCCAGGCTGCTACTTCCACCACGGCCAATTCGTTTTATAAGGGTAATTCCTACTACGAATCCAACGATATCCCGGAGACGACGGCAGCCACCAGCCTTACGGTAGCTTCGTTTTCAAGCCTGCCGCCGGAAGACGAGGCGATCATCAAGAAACTGGGCTATACCGGCGAATACGACCGGGCCCTTTGCTTCCTGCTGAATGAGCGCTCAAGAGAATTGATGGGTGAATTTTACCGTTGGGAAGACCTGTCGCGCACCGGCACGCTGGTAGTCCGCGCCAGGGCATTTAATGTGCTGGCAGCGCCTAATATACAGGAAAAGCATAGCCTCCGGCCGATACCGCAAAGTCACCTCGATGTGATCCAGAAGGACGGGCGGGCGCTGACGGCCGCCGAAAAGCAGGCCGAGCAGAATCCGGGCTATTAACGGAAATAGGCATGAGGCTTTAGGTGTTAGGTTTTAGCGCCACACAAACCGGTCGATGAATACACCTAATACCTAACACCTAATACCTAACACCTAATACCTAATAGCTTAAACCTTGAAACTAACTTTAAAAAGAAACAATATGCAAAAAAGGTAACGCATCAAAAAAATGAAAGCCAGGGGTGTCGAAGCCCCCTGGCTTCAATGTCCGTACGGGTTGCCGCCCATTGCGCTCCGGGAGAGGAGCGCCGGACATCATTTACTTGTGGTCTTTAACCAAATTAAAAGTATGAACTATTTTATAAAAAGCTATCGACGATTCGTCGGGAAGGGGATTAATTTTATAAAAAATTCAGTGTTGCCCCTGTTTTGGGTGGGGACGCTTGCAACGCTTTCTACCGCTCATCCTCTCCATAGCCGCGACGTGCCGGCATTTGCACGTCTATCCTATATAGTTAACGAAGCCGGGGTTTCGGAACAGGTTGTCAAAGGACAGGTGACCGATGAAAAGGGAGAGGGCTTGCCTGGCGTCAACGTAACCGTAAAGGGCACGCACATAGGGACTTCCACCAACGTCTCGGGCGACTACAGCCTGAGCGTGCCCAATGCCGATGCCGTCCTGGTATTCAGCTATGTAGGTTTCCAGAGCAAGGAAATCGTGGTCGGCAGCCAGACGACGATTTCCGTGTCGCTGGAGCCTGACCGGCTGGCCCTCGAAGAGGTGGTGGTGATCGGGTACGGAACTGCCAGGAAGAGCGATTTGACCGGTTCGGTGGCCCGGGTAAACGCAGATCTCTACAAAACGCAATCGATGAACCAGGTTACGGATATGCTGGCCGGGACGGTAGCCGGGTTTAATTCAAACCAGGGGACGTCGGCAGCGGGCGGAGGTTCGCTGGAAGTCAGAGGCCCTACTTCCTTATCTGCCGGAACAACTCCTCTTATTGTCGTGGACGGCGCTATATTCCACGGAAGCCTGAGAGACATCAATCCCAACGATATCCAGTCTGTCGACATTCTCAAAGACGCCAGCTCAGCCGCCATATTCGGTTCCAAATCGGCATCCGGGGTGATCATCATCACTACGATGAAAGGCACTTCTACTAAGCCGACGATCACTTTTTCAACGAAGCTCGGGATAACCAATCCCACGCTGGCCAGGAAGCCGTTCGGCCCCGAGCAATATATACAGTTTCGCGAAGATTTTTTAAGGACAGTCAACCCGAGCAAGCCTTACGATTTTTATACCCACCCCGACAAGCTCCCCTCAACGATGTCGCTCGACGAGTGGAGAAGCCTCAACCCCAATTCTTCTTCAGACAACGTCAGGGAGTGGATGGCACGCCTTGCGCTGTTCCCGATCGAGCAGGAAAACTATCTTGCGGGAAAAACGACAGACTGGTACAAAGAGATTATCAGGAATGGCGTAAGACAGGAATATGATCTGAGCATCGGGGGTGAAAAAGATAATATCAACTACTACTGGTCGGTAGGCTACAACGACAACGAAGGGGTAGTGATCGGAGATAAATACAGGAGCGTCAGATCGAGGCTGAACATTAATTTTAAAGTTTCTGACTGGCTGGATGTGGGGACCAATACGCAATTTTCCAACCGTGATGAAGGCGCTGTGCTGGGAAGCATGGGATTTTACTCAAACAGCCCTTACGGCAGGGTTTTCGATGAGAACGGCAACCTGGAGCGGCTCCCGCACGGGCATACCGACAATCCGCTGCTCGATTATTTTCGTACAGACCGGATGAAAAAGGTAAACAGCCTTTTCAGCAACCTGTTTGCGGATATCAAACTTCCTTTCGGAATCCAGTACCGGATCTCCTACCAGCCCAGGTTCGAGTTCATGAAAGATTTCCAGTTTGTATCGAAAGACCCCAGGGTAGGCGGCGTCAGCTCCGATCCGAACAGCGGGTTCAGGGAGGAATACTCGGATTTTGCGTGGATGGTCGATAATATCCTTTCATGGAGAAAGCAGGTAGGGAACCATCATTTTGACGTTACAATGCTGGCGAATATAGAGGAAAATAAAAGGTGGCTTTCCAGGCAGAGCAACGTCAACTTTTCACCGAATGAAGGGCTTGGGTTTCACGGGCTCCAGTTCGGCTCGGGGCCGTCCATTTTAAATAATGATTACCGGAGCACAGCCGACGCGCTGATGGCCCGCCTGAACTATTCCTTCATGGGAAGATACCTGCTTACCGCTTCCGTAAGAAGAGACGGGTATTCGGCGTTCGGACTGCTGAACCCGCGGGCAACCTTCCCGGCCCTGGCCTTTGCCTGGCAGCTGTCTGAAGAGAAATTTTTCAATGTCCCGGGCATTGACAGGATGAAACTGCGGGTTTCGTGGGGCGTCAACGGCAACCGTGATATCGGGATGTACGCGGCGCTGGCGCAGGTCGGGTCTAATATCTGGTACGACGGGACTTCCCAGAGAGTCGGCGTCTACAACTCCACCCTGTCAAACGCGGGGCTCAAATGGGAGCAAACCGAATCCCTCAATTTCGGCCTGGACCTCGGCTTGTTCGGAAGGCGTATCGAGCTGACGGCGGACTACTACAATATGGAAACATCCGACCTGCTGATGAACCGCATCCTTCCGCGGGTGACGGGCTTCAGCAGCGTAACATCCAACTTGGGGATACTGGCCAACCAGGGATTCGAGATGACCCTGAACTCCGTCAATATTGCCAAACCCGGACTTTCCTGGAATTCCAGCCTGGTATTTTCCCTGAACAGGAATAAAATCAAAAGGCTTTTCGGGGACGTCGGGACTTATACCTTGCTGGGCGAAACCCGGACCGGCGAAGTACCCGATTACTCAAACCACTGGTTCCCGGGGCAGGCCATAGATGTGGTATGGGACTATAACGTGCTTGGTGTCTGGCAGACCAATGAAGCCGACCAGGCCGCGAAGTATAAAATGGTACCGGGAGATTTTAAAGCCGAAGATGTAGACGGGGACGGGGTGTACCGCGATTTTGCTGACAAGAAATTCATCGGGCATACCCGGCCGCGGTACCGCCTGGGACTGAGAAACGACTTCGAATTCCTGAAGCACTTTTCGGCGTCTGTTTTTATAAGGGCGGATCTCGGCCATATCGGCTCATACCCTAATGCGCTCAATGTCGGCTGGGAATCGGACGATCGGTTTAACCGTAACGTCGGGCCGGTTCCATACTGGACGCCGCAGAATCCTATCAACGATTACGCAAGGCTAAACGTCAGCACCAGCGGATATGGCGGAGGGCTTCGGATATTCAGGCCGCGGTCGTTTGTAAGAGTCCAGGATGTTTCACTCTCTTACGCTATTCCGTCTGATATAAGCCAGAGAGCACGCATGAGCAATGTGCGTGTTTTTGCTTCTGCAAGAAACCTTCTTACGTTCACCAAATGGCCTAACTGGGATCCGGAATCCGACAATGTGCCTATGCCCAGGATCTACACATTGGGATTGAACCTGTCTCTTTAACCAGCAACGAAATCACATCATCATGAAATACTTTTTTCCAGCAATACGAACTGTTCTCCTTTTTACGGGGCTCGTTCTTTCGTCCTGCTCGGACAGCTGGCTCGAGCCGGATCCCAAGTCCTTCTTTGCGCCTAAAAATGTCTATGTAAACGAAGCAGGTTTCCAGGCAGGGCTGGTAACGTTGAGGAAAAACCTGAACTATGATTTTGCAGGCAATCGCAACCCGATCTCCGCAGAATATTCCTATTCCGATATTGCCGTATCCGGCTTCCAGTCGGATTTCCGTCAAAACACGCCCAGCAACAGCCAGTTTTTGCCGATCCTGTCTTTTTTTACCGCCGTTTATGAGTACATCAAAAATGCGAATGTGCTCATTTCCAGGATTGATGACATAGAATGGCCCCGCGAGGAAACCAGGAATATGATCCTGGCTGAGGCCTACTGGCACCGGGCCTATTGGTATTACAGGCTGGTCAATACCTATGGCGATGTTCCCTGGATAGGGATCGAGCTGAAGGGGACAAAACTCGATTTTCAGAGCACGAGCCGGGACGCTATCCTGAAAAAAATCCAGGCAGACCTGGAATATGCCGTTCAGTGGCTGCCTGTAAAACCCGGAGCGCTCGGCGATGTGACCAAAGGCGCCGCCAATCATTTGCTTACCAAAGTCTACCTGGCTAACACCGAGTTCGACAAGGCCATAGCCTCTGCCACGGCGGTAATAGACGGCCCTTACAGGCTTATGCAAAGCCGGTTCGGATCGTATGCCGATGACCCGGTGCGGAATGTGCTCTGGGATCTGCATCGCAGCGAGAACAAAAATAATCCCCAGAATACAGAGACCATCTACACCACGGTCGACCGTGCTGACGGCCCCCCGGAAGCCTGGACGGCAGGCGCTCATACGATGAGGCTTTACACGCCTTCCTGGTGGGCGATTCTCGACGCCACCGGGAACAGGGCGTGCAACTGGGATACCCGCACCGGCGATACGCTGGGGATAGGCAACGCAGACGTCAGGACCAACAATTACTGGCACTACACCATCTGGAACGAAAACGGCTACAACTGGAAAACCACTCCCGATCTTCGAAGGGCAGATATCAACTGGGTCGAAATGACGGAGATCCTTACTTGCCGGTCAGGTTCGCCCCAGATCGGGCTGTCCCTGAGCAAAGACTATTTCAGCAACCTGGCGGATACGGTCGGGCGCTGGTATCCCTGGCCGATCTACAAGACGTTTATTCCTACGCCTAACCATACTCAACCCCTGGGCGGCCAGTCGGATATGTATATATTCCGGCTG
>MEDT01000112.1 GCA_001724175.1 Cytophagaceae bacterium SCN 52-12
TGGTCGCATCGGCAAGGCGGACCCTGTGCAGCAGGTTACGGCCAAATTCGGTTACCCACAGATCTTTCCCGTCCGGGCTTAATGCAACACCATTTGCCAAAGCAAGATTTGGCAATACGGGGGTTACGGTAGCAAAATCAGGGGAAACATAGTAGACACCACCCCTGGGTTCGGTAGCTGTGCCTTTGAAATCAGTGAAATAAAAGCCGCCCTGCCTGTCGAACACCAGGTCGTTGGGCAAATAACCCGCCTCCGGCGCAATGATATTCTGCATTCCCGAACCATCAGGATTTACAGCAACAATAGTTCCCGAATGATCAGCCAAGTCGATAGCTGCAACGAACAAACGTCCGTCCTTATGAAAAGCCAGGCCACCTGGATGCAATTTGTCAAATGTGACAATCGTGGAAAGCTCTTTGTCCGGGGTAAGCCGTAATACCCTGCGGCCTGTTACATCACAAAACAGTAAATTACCCTCTCTGTCGAAAACTGCTCCTTCCAGCGAATGGCCGTTGTCGGTAACTTTGTGATAGCGCGTTGCTACCACGCTTTGTAACATACGCTCGGACGGCGGGACCGGAACCGTGCCTTGAGTATGCCTATCATAGGTTAAACCTTCCGGGTTGACCTTTTCTTGCGCCGCCACCTCCCGGGATACACACACTCCGGCAAGGATGCATATTATACCGATTAACTTTGCTTTCATAGTAACTTCATTAGCAGTTGCCTGTTGGATTATTCCTGCAAATGAAGGCCATCGCAAAGCGCTTTGCAATTATCTCAATTCCAATCTGTAAAAGTGGTAAATAAACCTGTATTCTGTATAAAGCCGGCTCATGGCCAAATGCAGAATTTTGTATCGGCAGATTAAAAGCAAATAAAGATGGAATACACATTTTTAGGACGTACTGGTTTGAGGGTAAGCCGACTGTGTCTTGGTACGATGAATTTCGGCTTCGTTACCAATGAAGCAGATAGTTTTAAAATAATGGACAATGCAGTAGAGCAAGGGATTAACTTCTTTGATACAGCCGATGTTTACGGAGGCCCGCAAACACCCGATATGGAAATGGGTTACGGGTTATCCGAAGAGATTATTGGCCGTTGGTTAAAGCAGGGTAACCGCAGGGATAAAATCGTGCTGGCTACCAAACTCTACCAGCCGATGGGGAAAGGCCGTAACGACAAATACCTTTCGGCTTACCACATTCGCAGGGCTTGTGAGGAAAGTCTGCGAAGAATGCAGACCGACCACATCGACCTCTATCAAATGCACCATATTGACCGGAACACCCCCTGGGAAGAAATCTGGCAGGCTATGGAGGTGCTGGTGCAACAGGGCAAGGTTTCCTATCTGGGGAGCAGCAATTTTGCCGGGTGGCAGATAGCCGTAGCGCAGGGAGAAGCTAAGGCACGGCATTTTATGGGGTTGGTATCAGAACAGAGCCTTTACAACCTTACCAAACGCAACATCGAACTCGAAGTAATTCCGGCTGCTCGTCATTTGGGGTTGGGTATTTTACCCTGGAGCCCGCTTGCAGGCGGACTGCTGGGGGAAATACTGAAAAAAGAAACTCAAAGCGAGCGGACCGCTGCCACAAAAGAGCAGATCGACAGGTTCAGGCCTCAACTGGAAGCCTATGAGAAATTGTGCAGTGAGATCGGTCAGGAACCTTCACAAGTAGCGCTTGCATGGCTTTTACACAATCCGGTTGTAACTGCACCCGTGATAGGCCCCAGAACCGTAGCGCAATTAACATCGAACATTGGAGTGCTAAATGTTAAACTCTCGGCCGAAGTCCTATCCAGCCTTGACGAAATATGGGCCGGGCCGGGAGGAGAAGCTCCGGAGGCGTATGCCTGGTAGACAGCTTATTTCCCGGTTTAGTTCAACAAAATCGGAACGTCAATTGTTATGTGGGAAAAGTCAGGAGTTGGAAACTCCAGTATCAATTGTTGATATCCCATATCAAAATCCGCTGTAATAAACCAGGAAGTATTCCTACTCTGATAGAATACGATAAAGTTCCAGGTTAAGATAGTAGGCGCTTCCCGAAATCATTCTTTTTTCCAGTATTCCCATATTAACCAGTTCATCAAGGTATTTCCTGGCAGTGTTTTCCGAATAATACTAACGGTCGGTCAGGTGCTTGACACGGGTGAACGGTTGGGTAAACAAAGCACTTACAAGAACTTCAGGACGGTTGAGACCACCGTGCTGCTCTATAGCCTCCAGTATAGCCTCTTTGGCACCGATAATGTCATTAATCTTAAAGTAGGTAAGGTTAGCGGTAACCTCTACAGTTTTCAACATGAACAGCAACCAATTTTTCCAGGATCTTCTTTGTGACACTCCGGCCGGTAGACTCTTGTTTTGACCTCAAATAATAGATGTATTCTTTCTAGAATTGACTATTCACTCAATTTTGAAAAATAGCCATCGAATTGATATAAATAAAAAAATAGGATTCTCTCACGAAAACCCTATTCTGTGCGCCCGAAGGGATTCGAACCCCTATCGATGGTACCGGAAACCATAATTCTATCCATTGAACTACGGGCGCGTTACGGGGTGCAAATATAGGATGTTAATCGTTTCAAAAAAACCTGAAACGAAAATAAAATGTTGCTATACGCCCGGGTACTTCAGTTTTTTCAACAATTCCCAGTCCTCCGTATCGGCCAGGTACATGAAACAATGCAAAAGGCCGTTGGTGTTGGTGATCAGTTTGTACCCTTCTTCAAACGGGATCACATAAGTAAGGATCTTCTCATTTTCAGATGCTTCTCCCCGGTGCTGCAGGTGAAGCGACCGTATCTCCGGCGGAGACAGCACCAGCTCGGTGTAAAACAGGTACATCGCCTCGTCGCTCGTGGCGGTAGTCGGGAAAAACGCCCTGCCCGGATTGAGATGCACCAGCCGGCTGCGGTCGATCTCTATTCCCGTCTCCTCGCGCACTTCCCTGACAGCCACCACATAAGGATCCGGTTCGTCATCCAGCATCCCGGCAGGATGCTCGAAGGTGAGCGAGCCGTCGCAAACCCGGCGCTGCCTTACCAGCACGAGGTATTTCTTTCCCGTTTCACTGTCTACCAGGCATATCAGTACGCAGACTACCTCTCCTTTTATGAAGCAGAGCGGAAGAAGATTCTCGCCTTCAGGGCTTACCGCATCTACATTGACAAGGCCGAAAAGCAGGGTTCCGTCAGGACGATATTTGGCAAAGAGCTCCTCTATACCTCTTACGACATTGCCGTTTTGCTCCAGCCGGCCCTTCCAGAGGTTAATTTTATAGGCGTCAAGAAAGTTACGCGACATCGGCGATCAATTCTGTATACGAAATGACAATGCAGCAAAAGGCAGGCCATATTGATGTACAAACCGCTTCTGGCCGTTATTAAGCGGGTCTTTTGTGTTATAAACTACGTTCTGAAGCTGATAACCTACCTTGATACCGATTTCCTGGTTAATCCAGATCCTCATGTACACCTCGCTGTTGCCGGCGCTCTTTTTCGTCGATACCGGCAGCAGGCTGGCCATCTGCGGGAAGGCCGTTACGAGCTTGTTGTGGAATTTTGTGCTCGAATCGGTAGCATGCTCAAGATCTGCTATCTTATAGAGCACTTTCGAAGTCTTACCCGCCGACAGGTTGAGAAGATCGACATTCGCACCGAATTCGATATGCTCAAAATTAAAATTCAGCGTCACTCCGAAAGCGGCATTGTAAGCGGCTATCCGCTTCAGGCTTATCTCATCCTGATCCCCGGGATTTCCTATCGTTTTCAGCACCGGGTTGCCGCTGATCATGCTGCCGGAAAACCTGCCCGTCCAGCCTATGCTTACGTACCTGAAATTGCCGCAGCTCAGGTTTTGGTAGTAGTTGATCGACGGGGTATAGATATCGGGCCCAAACCCGGTTCCGACATCTATGCCGTAATTAACCCTGGATATCCTTTGCGCATGACTGCCTGTTACTGCCGCAAAAACCAAAAGAACAACAAACAAAAAAAGTGATCTCATTCTCGTGTTTAATCTTTCCGAAGCGCCAAAGTTACCCAAATACACGCATAAACCTACGACGGATCAGTGTATTTCACCTTAGCTTCATAGACGTTTGCCCCTCTGCGGAAGCCTGTTATTTTTTTAATACTACCGCTCCCAGGGGCGGCAGATCGACCTGTACGGAAGCTTCCTTCCCGTGCCATGCCACATTCTCGGTGCCTAAAAATGACTTCCCGGTCAGGCCGCTCCCGAAGTATTCCTCCCGGTTGCTGTTAAAAATCTCGTTCCATTCACCCGCTGCCGGTACGCCTACGCGGTACTTTTCCCGGGGAACCGGCGTCAGGTTAAGCACGATGACCAGGTCGTCGGCCGGGTCCCCGCCTTTCCTGGCATAAACCAGCACCGAATTTTCCCGGTCCTGCGTATCTATCCATTCAAAGCCGTCGTGTGAGAAGCTCTTTTCATATAACGCCGGCTCCGATCTGTAAAGGCTGTTAAGCGCTTTCACACACGCCTGTAAACCCTTGTTGCCTTCGTGCTCCAGCAGGTGCCAGTCCAGGCTTTTTTCGAAGTCCCACTCGCCGTATTGTCCGAACTCCCCGCCCATAAACATCAGCTTGGTGCCCGGATGGGTAAACATATAGGTAAAAAGCAGCCGCAGGTTGGCAAATTTCTGCCAGTTATCGCCCGGCATTTTCTCTATCAGCGATTGCTTCCCGTACACCACCTCATCGTGCGACAGCGGCAGCATGAAATTCTCGGAAAAAGCATATACCAGGCTGAAAGTCAGCTGGTCCTGGTGCCATTTCCGGAAAGCCGGGTTTTTCTCAAAATATTTGAGCGTATCGTTCATCCAGCCCATCATCCACTTCATCCCGAAACCCAGTCCTCCCACGTAGGTCGGCCTGGATACGCCCGGAAATGCCGTCGACTCCTCGGCGATGGTCTGCACGTCGGGAAAAGCCGAATAGACCGCCGTGTTCATTTCCCGCAGGAAAGCGATCGCCTCCAGGTTTTCGCGGCCTCCGAAGCGGTTGGGGATCCATTCTCCTTCATTGCGGGAATAATCCAGGTAAAGCATCGAGGCGACCGCGTCCACGCGCAGGCCGTCTGCATGGTAGCGGTCGAGCCAGAACAACGCATTGCTGATCAGGAAAGAGCAGATCTCGTACCGCCCGTAATTAAAAATATAGCTCTTCCAGTCCGGGTGATATCCAAGCCTCGGATCTTCATGCTCATAAAGCGCTGTCCCGTCAAACCGGTACAGCCCGTGGGCGTCGCCGGGGAAATGGCTGGGTACCCAGTCGAGGAAAACCCCTATGCCGGCCCTGTGCAGCTCATCGACGAGGTACATGAGCTCCTGCGGCGTACCATTCCGGGAAGAGCACGAGAAGTACCCTGTAATCTGGTATCCCCAGGAAGGCGGGTACGGATGCTCCATCACCGGCATGAACTCCACATGGGTATAGCCCATTTCCTTTACATACGGCACCAGGTGCGCGGCTATCTCTTTCCAGGTAAGATGGCGGTCCGGGTCCGACGGGTCCCGGTTCCATGAATCCAGGTGCACCTCGTAAACAGATATCGGGGCATTCAGGGCATTCTTTTCTGCCCTTGTCTGCATCCACTCATTGTCGTGCCATTCATAGAAAGTGTCGCGCACGATAGACGCGGTGCGGGGCGCTACCTCCGTCCAGAAAGCAAACGGGTCGGCCTTTTCGAGATGCTCGCCTGAACGGGACACCAGGAAGTATTTATAAACTTCATTATTGCCGACGTCCGGGATCCAGGTTTCCCAGATCCCCGACCCGTCCCACCGGGCTTTCATCGGACATGCGCCGTTATTCCAGCCATTGAAGTTGCCGATCACCGACACATATCCGGCGTTGGGCGCCCAGACGGCGAAATAAGTTCCGATCTTACCATTATGCTCCATTACGTGCGCCCCCAGCTTCTCATACAGCCTGTAGTGTTTACCCTCTTTAAAGAGGTGTATGTCCATATCGGTCAACCGGCTTATGTGGCCGTCGGCCGGTGCGGCGCCAGGTTCTGTTTTACCCGCTGCCTGAGATTCCGTGGAGGTAGACTTCTTTTTGCTCATAATGATTTGATTTGAAATATCCGTCGCAGGGTAATTTTTCTTCCACAAGCCGGAATTACCCGCAATATACTGTCTGAACGAGCCAATATTATTTTTTGCCGGCAGCGGAAATAGCCTCGGCAGCTTCTGCCATCTTCTGGGGAGAGGGCGCATTTCTGCTGTGATACCTGCCGTCGGCCCTGATGATAGCGTAGGTACCGGGAATTGCCGGGGTGCGCATCCCGAGCTGCATTACCTGCCCGGCGTCCAGGAACAGGTGCGTGCCCGTCAGCTTGTGCCGTACCACGTATTGCTTCCAGAGCCTCCGCTCCTCCTCGTTGAGCTCCCTGTCGGTAGATTGGGGCCTTTCGGGATCTGCAACGTGCAGGTAGAGAAACAGCACGTCATCCGGGACCTGCCGGCGCAGGAAACCGGCGCTCTCCATGTCGTCGCGGCTCAGATCATTGTAGATATCCCAGTTGATCACATAAATCGTGCGCCCCAGGTACAGCTTCTGGATCTCCTCCAGCCAGCTGCGCCCGTTCTGTGTGCTCTCGGCCATCCAGATACCCGGCGCCACCTCGGCCGGTACCTTGCCTAAAGGCACGGCAAGAGCGTCTTTAACGGCGCTGCTGTCTTTCACTTCCATCCTGTACAGCTCGTCGAGCGATAATTTCAGGCTTTGGTTATACATCCCTTTCCGGATATGCGCGTAAAGGTCTTTTTTCTCGGCCAGCGTATATTGGTAAAATTCATCGGCAAAAGAGGCGGCTACCAGGAACTCCAGCGCCGGTCCTTCGTAGGCGTTCTTCAGCAATGCCGCCGACCTTTCGAAATTGGCAATGGTGGCCAGCTTCTCCCCTCCTCTTTTGTAAACGCCGCTCAGAAAATCCAGCTCCTGCTTATCCACGTTTTTCTTTTCAATGATCAGCTTCAGCTTGTCCTCCTCGCTTTGAGAAAGAGGCGATACATACGTTCTGACGAGGTTCGCAATCTGGTCTACCGGGAGAGACCCGGCATTCCTTCTTGACGCCGGGGCCTTCACAGCGCTGTTCCTCACGGCATATTCCCTGAAGCGGGTGGCCCTGAGCACTTTCTGGTAGGTGAGCGGCGACGTCGCGAAACGCCTGAGATCCATATCGTCTGCTGCACCCAGCTCGTTGAAGTTGTCAAGCGAATATTCCATTAAAAGCGTGGCGCTCTCATCTTCTATCAGCGAATTGACCCATTCCGTCAGCTCGCCCGATTGCCTGCCGTCGTTAAGGAGATAGGCCAGCGCCCGCTGGCGAAGGTTTGCCCGCTGCAAAAGGCTCTGCCTGGCAGAAGCCAGCCCCTGGTTTTTGAATGTCTGCTGAAAATTGCTTCCCAATGCCTTGTTGGATTCCAGAAGCCTGCTTTCCTGCTCCAGGAAGTAGGGATACAAATTGTTTGCGCCGGCATTTACGCCTTTGAAGCTGAACAATCTCGATGTTTTAAACATCGAATCGGCATCGAACGTGATCTCCACCTCGCCGCTTTTCGCCAGGAATGTGGTAAATACTTTTCCGCCGTAATCCAGGTAGATCTCCTCTGACGCAGCAGCCAGCGGCAGGGAAGTACGGAAGCTTCCATCAGGCTGCAAAGCCGCATTTACCGACAGCTCGGTAGAAGGGGCCAGTATGTTATTCCTGGAAAATGTGATGCCCGGCGCCTCCCGGTAAAGCCGGCCGTTCAGGTTCAGCACCTTCCCTTTAATGATCACTGAGTCCTGCTGTGCGCAGACCGGCCGCAGGGCAGAAACGGTCAGCAGTAATGAGAAAATAAGACGGTTCATAGATGCTGATTTGCAACCAAGTTAAAGAGAAATATCGAAACCGGTCTGCATATTGCCGGGAAATTTCCCCGGATCTTCCCGGTCTTCGTACGCTACCTTTATACCATGATAGTAAAGCTGTTCCCGGTAGTCTTTTCTCAGCGGGAATCCTTCCCAGTCGGCAGGCATCAGGATCCGCCTCATGTCGGGATGCCTTTCGAAGCTGATCCCGAACAGGTCGTATATCTCCCTTTCATGCCAGTCGGCTGTCCGCCAGATATCGCTCACGGTCGGGACTTTCGGCAGCTCGTCATTACCGGGCGACCGCTCTACCGTCACTTTTATGACCAGGTTATGCCCGAACGGGATGGAATTCAGATGGTAGATCACTTCCATCGTACCTTTCTCAGGCCCGTTGTCGACGCCGGTGATACAGGCCAGGAAATCAAAAAAAAGCTCCGGGGCTTCAAAAAGGAAACGGCACACCGGAGCTATTTCGCCCGCCGGTACCTCTATATAAGGCTGAATAGCCGCTTCGTCGGCGGCGACCAGGGTCTCTTCGCCGAACTCCTCCGCCAGGGATGATACGATCTCGCTAAAGCGCATGTTTCATGTTTATAAAGAGGTTTGAGGTTTTAGCTGTCAGGTGTCAGCTTAACCTACTTACCTAAAACCTAATACCTAAAACCTAACTACCTACCTCGAGCGCAAGCTTCGGCGCAAGAGGCCGGTCTTTTCTTATTTTCTCCTGGAGCTTCAGAAATCCTCCTATCAGTGCTTCCGGCCTGGGCGGACACCCCGGCACATACACATCGACCGGTATGACGCGGTCGACTCCTTTCACCACGTGATAGCCATGCTCCCAGTAAGGCCCGCCACAGTTGGAGCAGCTGCCCATCGAAATGACATACCTCGGCTCCGGCATCTGCTCGTACAATCTTCTCACCCGGTCGGCCATTTTAAAGGTGACCGTCCCGGCCACGATCATCACGTCAGATTGCCTCGGCGAAGGGCGCGGAAAGACCCCGAACCGCTCCAGGTCGAAATGGGAGGCATATGCGCCCATCATTTCGATGGCGCAGCAGGCCAGGCCGAAGCCCATAGGCCAGAGAGACGACAGCCTGGCCCAATTGACCAGGTCTTCGGCAGTAGTCAGTATTATTCCCCCGTCACCGGTTTTTATACGCTCGACCATATCACAAAAAATAAACCTGGTTTAATCATCCTGCTCTCTGCCTGCCGGCTTTTTTTCCTTTTGCCGGTCATTGAACTGCTCATACATCTCCATCGGGACGGGCGATCTGACGCTCAAAACCGGGACTCGCGGCAATACCCAGTCCAGGTATCCCTTCTTCCAGGCATAAGCCAGGCCAACGATCAGGATCAGCACGAATACCGTCATCTCCGCCATCGCAAACCATCCCCACCAGCCGCCGGTTGCCGCTATCAGCTCACGGTTGCCGAAAACGACCGACCAGGGAAAAATGAACAGCAGCTCCACCTCGAAAAGCACAAATACCAGGGCCACCACGTAAAATCGCATGGTAAACTGTACATTGGCATTGCCTTGCGGGTCTTCTCCCGACTCGTAGGTCGTCAGCTTCTCTTCGTTCGGATTTTTTACCCGCAGCAAAGCGGAAATTCCCAGGACCACCGAGATGAGGACGGTAGCCCCTACCAGGAAAAGAAGAATCTGGCCGAAATCTGAGATCAATGCGCTGGTCAATTTTACGGTTACCGGTCGTCCTGCATTCGCTGTTTTGAAGGCAGGTGCTAAACTTATCTACGAAGTTAAGGCAAAGTAGCAATATCTGAAAACAGAAATTGAACCCGGCTCCGCTCCGGGGTGCATTTCAGTACAGCAGTTTTACACCCGTAAGCAGCCCGGACGGCATCGGCTCCCACCGGGCCGCGTTGAAAGGCTCATAGGTAATGTCCACTATATTAATGTCATAGAATTTCTTCCAGCCGGGCCTTTTCTCGTCCAGCAAACGCATGTAATTGGCCGAGAGATTGGTAACCGCTATCTCCAGCACATTCCGCTTTCTTTTCAGCGCTCCGGCAGGCAGTCTCAGCCGGAAGGGAATACTCCAGGCTGTCCCGGCTTCTTTCCCGTTCAGCTTCACCTCGGCCACTTCCCTTACGTCTCCCAGGTCAAGGACTATTTCGCGGTTCAGCGGGATGTCGTCAGGCAGATCGAATTGCAGGCTGTAAACGGCAGTCCCCGAAAAATAAGCGGCCGAATCGGGCAGGGTCGTCCACGATCGCAGGTCCTGCATCACCGCCGGGCGCGGAAGACGAGGCTGTCCTTCCGTGAATGTCAGCTTCCAGGAGCCGGTCAGGCTGAATGAATGGCCGGCCGGCTGCACGGGCTCCGGGTCTCCGGTTTGTTCCTCCTCCAGTATCATCACGGATTCTCCGGGCAGCAGCCCGAGGAAAAACTCCAGCGCGCCGTTCGTTTCTCTTACCGGGAGCCTGTGTGCCCGGCCTGTGAGGGGCTCCGATGCCGTCGCAGCGCGGGTAACGTTATTCAGCCTGATCCACCCTTCCTCAAAATGGTTTGAGAGATTGGCTATAAAATAAAAGGCACGGTTTCCGTATTCCTTCCTGATGAATTGCAGGCCTTTTCCTGCTATCATTTCCGGCGCTGCGCCGGCCGCTTCCAGCCCGTTTCTCCAGCTGCCGGAGGTAAAGACATTTTCCTTTTTTACCAGCAGCGCTATCTCCTCCCTGAGCTTGGCGCTTCTTTCCGCGTTGCCGGCCCATCCTGTGGCCCGGTCGGGCAGCGGCCCCTCGAAAATAATGCGGGTCCCTTTTTCCGACAGGCGTTTTAGTTCGTCAAGCGTGCTTTCGGGCAGATGAGCGCATGCCGGCACCAGGAGCGCTTTATAAATCCCGCCGCCGGTGTCCAGCCGGCCGTCTGCCGTACCTTTCACAGCCTTCAGCTGGTTGTCGGAAATGTAGTCGAAGGTATATCCTTCCTCCCACAGGTTTTTGGCTATGATGCCGAAAGGAAGCTTTGCAAGCCATTTCTCCGTATGATGCACATCCAGCATCCGGATCGACTCAGGCTCCTCCCCGGCTTCCGCCCACAGGTCATGGACAGGGAAATAGAGCAGGATGTCATTTTTCGGAACGCTCTGCTGCAGGTAGGTCTGGATACGCGTTGCATAGGCGTTCAGCAGGTGAAAATGCTTGTCGAAATGGGAATGGGGGCCGTAGTTGGTAGAAGCGTAGAACAGCCAGCCCGGGAAGGGTTCATCCCGCGGAGTATAGGTAGTACCGTGGTAGAAAATATGGTTGATACCCGAAACAAAAAGCTCGTCTATCTGGGGCTTGATCTGCGAGAGCGAAACTTTGAAATGGTTGGCAAGCCAGGTGGTAGTCTCGCTGCTTACCAGCGGCTTCCCTGCCAGGTGCGCCGGCGACGAAGCCATTTTCATAGCCAGGGGATTCGGCTTCCCGAAGCGTTCTTCTTCAAAATCAGGGTCTACCCGCAGCCCGGGAATCGGGAACTGGCTGGTTCCGAACGACTCGGTTTCGGGTATATCGGCGCATGCGTAGATATCGAGCAGGTTGGCCGGCGACCCGTGGGCCTGCAGCCTGGTTTTCATTCCCCGCTGCCGGCTCCATTCGACCCAGGGCATGGTATAGTGCTCTCTGAGCAGCTCCGCCAGCGTCTGCCGGTAGTCTATCCTGACCAGCGCCTTTTCCTCAGCGCTGCCTTTTCCGGAAAGCATCCTGACGGCCCCGGCAAAAGGATAGCCGCGTCTTTCCTCGAATTCCGCGGCGAGACCGGGGGTCCAGTTGGCGCCGTATACTTCGTAGGAATCGTTGTAGAAAGACCTCGGCAGCGCATCCAGGCCGCCGAACGCATGCTCAAACTTCAGCAGGTATTTTTCCATGTTGCCGCTGCCGAAGGGATCAAGCACCAGCCCCTCGCCTCCGGGCGCAGCCCGTTTGACCATCTGCTTCGTCATCCCGGTCACCACTTCGCCGTTTTCGACCTTCCATTTCATGGCCGCCATGCCGGGCGTCACATCCGGTCCGCCGAATGGCCAGCCTGTCCCGGTCGTCATATCCACCCCGAGGCCGAGCCTACGCCCCTCCCCGATCGTAAATTGCAGCAGGTCGACCCACTCCCTGCTCAGGAAGGGGACAAACTGCGATTCGTAGCCTTTGGCTCCGTAAATGGGTATAATATGGACTCCTCCTAGGCCCTTCGCGGCAAACCGCTCCATCTGCCAGGTAATATCCGCCCGGTTGGCCGCGCTTCCCATCCACCACCAGTAGGTCCACGGTTTTTGGGTATCTCCGGACTGACCGGAAACTTCAAACGCCGGCAATAAAAGAAGAGCCTGTAGCAGGCATGTTCTTCTCGGAACAACACGAATACATGCAAGAATATAAGCCATTTGAAAAAACCCGGGTTAATAATAAAAATGCCCTTTAAAATGAGTATCCGCAGCCTTGGGACGGATTACCTACACATAAACTGGCACTATTTTATGTTCATTGTCACGGAGTCCCGAGGAAGGGTTCATCTCAATCTGTTTACCAACATACCAATTTAATTAATCAAAACTATGTACAAATTCTATTTACGATCCTTGTGGGATTGGAAAACCTTTGTTCCCAGACAGATCTGCCTTCTGGGGATCCTGTTTTTTTCTGTCATAAGCCTCGCGTCGTTTGCCGGGAAGCCGGCCGACCAGACCGTTACAGGTTCTGTGACAGACGAAAAAGGAGAGCCCTTACCCGGTGTGAGTATCCTCGTAAAGGGTACGCAGCAGGGAACGACGACCGATATAGACGGTAAATTTTCGCTTCATCTCACGAACGAAAACCCTGTTTTGGTTTTCTCGTTCGTAGGATATGTAAGCCAGGAAGTGTCCGTAGCCAACCAGTCAGTCATCAACATCAGGCTGGAATCCGACACCAAAGCGCTGGATGAGCTCGTGGTCGTGGGTTACGGTACTATGAAGAAAAGCGACCTTACCGGCTCTGTAGTAAGGGTAAACATGCAGGAACGGCAGAACCAGCCCAATGTCAACATCATGCAGGCGCTGACAGGCGCGGCTCCGGGGATCAACATCGAAAACAGGGGCGGCGCCAGCGCAGAGCCTTCGTTTTCCATCCGCGGACAGAATTCGCTGTCGGCGTCCCGTACCCCGCTCATCGTCATCGACGACATTATATACAATGGCTCGCTGAATGATATCAACGTGAACGACGTGGAGACGATCGACGTGCTGAAAGACGCCAGCGCGGTATCCGTATATGGATCGCGTTCAGCCAACGGCGTCATCATCATCACTACCAAGAGCGGGAAATCCGACAAGCCGGTTATTTCTTTCAATACCTATCACGGGTTCCAGAAAATGACCAACAACCCTATGCGCGTCATGAACGGCGACGAGTTTGCCACCCGGCTGGTAGACTATAACCACCAGAGCCTGGTGTACCAGTGGTATGCCACCAACCCGACCAGCGCCGAAGGACGCCCGGTAAGGCCCGACGTGACCGACCGGCAGCTGGTAGCTTCCTACCTGCTTACCCAGGAAGAAAGAGAGAATTACCTCGCCGGCAGGGAGATAGACTGGGTAGATGCCGTGCTGAGAACCGCCCCTATCAGGAACTATGACCTGAACCTGTCGGGCAAAAACGGGAATAAGCTGAACTATTTCGTTTCCGGCTCCTATACGGACGTGGACGGTATACAAAAAAACGACCAGTTCAGACGCCTGACGCTCAGGAGCAATCTTGAAAGCAATGTCACCGACTGGCTCAAGCTTACCTTTAATTCGGCATACGCCTATACAGACGAGTCGGGGATCCCGGCCTCTCTCACAAATGCCCGCGTGGCGAGCCCGCTGGTCAACAACTACATCGGGCAGCCCAACTACGACATTTACCTGGGCGGGGAGCTGTTCCAGCCTTACCCGCTGGTGAACACCTACATTGACAACTCTCACAAAACCAACCAGCTGCAGATGACCGGAAGGGCGAAGATCGAGGTACCCTGGGTAGAAGGCCTGTCTTATGACCTGAACTTTTCCAACCGGTTTGCCTTTGAAAACAACAACTCTTACCACAGCTATAATACGCCGCAAGGAGTTTCAAACAAGGGTCTGGCCACTAAAAACCCTATCCAGAGTAAAGACTGGATCCTCAATAATATCGTCAACTACCAGCGCTCATTCGACAAGCATAATGTAAACCTTACGCTTCTTTACACGCGTGAGGAAAGGTTGGGCAGCTCGGATACCCTTACCGCACAAGGTTTTGATAACGAGGTACTGGGCTACAATAACATGGGACTGGGCACCATCGCACGAGTTGCCAGCTCGGCCTGGAATGAAAGCAGCATTGGACTTATGGCAAGGCTGAACTACTCCTTCAATTCCCGCTATATGTTGACGGGTACTTTCCGGAGAGACGGCTTCTCGGGCTTCGGTGCGAATAACAAATGGGCCAATTTCCCGTCTTTGTCGGCAGCCTGGGTGTTTTCTGAAGAAAGCTTCCTCAGCGGCGCGGGCAACTATTACGGCAAGCTGAGGCTTTCCTACGGTAAAAACGGGAATCAGGGAATAGGCCGCTATTCAAGCCTCTCCCGGATGGCTACCCGCTACTATGTCTATGGCGAGTCTACGGCAGTAGGGCTTTATCCTTCTACACTTGGAAACTCCAGCCTGAGCTGGGAAACGACAGAGTCTGTTAACCTGGGTCTCGACTACGGGTTCCTGAATAACCGCATTACCGGGTCATTGGATGTCTATACCTCCAAAACCCGGGACGTGCTCGTTCGCCGGCAGCTTCCACGGGCCTCGGGATACGCCAGCGTATGGGCCAACATCGGTGGAATAGCCAACAAGGGCGTCGATTTCATGATCAATTCAAAAAATATGACCGGTGACCTGAAGTGGGAAACAGGATTTGTTTTCTCGCTCAACCGCAGCAAGATCACCAAGCTCTACGGCAACGGCAACGATGCCGATCCCGGCAACGGATGGTTTGTAGGCAAGCCCATTTCTTCAATCTATGACTATAAAATGTCAGGCGGAGTGTGGACTGAAGAAGAGTTCTTCAATAAGCAGATCCCCTATGCCGGGTGGTATCCCGGGCAGTTCCGCTACGATGACCTGAACGGTGACAAGCAGATCACGCCCGACAAAGACCGTACGGTGGTAGGCTACCGCGAGCCAAACTACCGGTTCAGCATTACCAACACGCTTTCTTACAAAGGATTTTCGCTGAGCTTTATGTTTAACTCCATCCAGGGCGGAAACGGCTATTTCATTGGTGAAAACGCAGAAAACATTAACCCGCGTTACTACATGCCGCAAAGGATGAACAACTCCCTGATCAATGCTTACTGGAGGCCGGACGCCCCGACGCAGAATACAACGGGTATCTATAACAACCCGCCGCGCCAGAGCGGTATCTACCAGAGCCGCAGCTTCGTAAGGCTCCAGGATGTATCGCTCAGCTACTCCCTGAGCCCCTCGGTGCTCAAAACCCTGAGATTGTCGAACTGCAGCTTCTACGTCTCTGCAAAAAATCCTTACGTATGGACCAAATGGCAGGGATGGGATCCGGAAGTATATGGCTGGAACTCAGCAGGCCAGGCTGTGAACAATTCCATTACGGATACTCCTCTCATGAGAAACTTCGTGGGTGGTGTCCGCTTTAGTTTTTAGTCTTGATAATCAGAGAATAGCCATCAGAAATCAGAAATCAGATATCGAATGCGTTCGAACCGGCAAATAACGGCTGATTGCCGACAGCTGATGGCTGACAACCGTTTATACAAATGAAACACATAAGAATTTCCTTCAAAAAAATAGCTGCAAGCCTGGCGATCTGCTCGGCGCTGGGCCTCTCCTCCTGCAGCGACGACATCCTGACAGAAACCCCGCGGGACTTCCTGTCGCCGGATAACGCCTACCTGACCGAGCAGGGCGCTCTGCAGGGCATTACCGCACTTCACGACAGGGTCAGGGCAGCCTACTACTCTTTCGGAGAATTCGGTACGATGAACTGGCAGTCGCACGGCTCCGACCTCGGCTACGTCGGCGAAAATCCCGACAGGCAGATAGCCTACCTGAACAGCTACGAAGATGCAACGCCGATAGCCAGGTATGTAGTGGACACCTGGAATACAGGATTCCAGATCATCCAGTGGGCCAACGTGCTGATCGAGAAAGTAGGACTGGCCGAGCCTGCCGTTTTCAAAGACGGTCAGGCAGGCAAGGATCTCTATATCGCCGAAGCCCGGTTTTTCAGGGCGTTCGCCTATCGCTACCTGGTTTCTTCTTACGGCGATATCCCGCTGCTGAATAGTCCCGTCAGCTCGGCAAAGGCCGACTTCACAAGAGATCCTGCAGCTTCTATCCATGAGCTGATGGCCGAGGACTTCAAATTCGCGTCGGAGCATCTTCCCGATCGCGGCAAAGAGGCGGCTCCCGGCAGGATCACCAAGGGCCCGGCGCTGCACTACCTCGGGGAAGTCTACCTGGAGCAGAAAAAGCCCGAGCTGGCAGTGGAAGCGCTGACCAGGCTGATCGATAACTCCGGCTATGACCTGATGACGCAGCGTTTCGGAACCCGCCTGAACAACGATATCTTCGGCTCCGGCGATCCTTACTACGATCTTTTCGGCTACCGCAACCACAACCTTCCCGAAAATAAGGAAGCCATGTGGGTGATCCAGTGCGAGCCTGACATCCAGGGAGGAGGAAAAGTTGCAACTGCCTATATATTCGGCCCTAGGTACTTCGATATCGGCCTTACACCCGACGGCTACCCGGCCTACCTCGGGACGATCTACAACGGCGTCCACACCGGCTACTCCGACATCCTGAGCCGCGGTACCGCAAACGTAAGAGGAACCAACCTGGTCTACTACTACATCTGGAAGGACAACTGGAATATCGATATGCGTAATGCGAAGCACAACATCATCCGTGACTTCTACTACGACAATCCCGCTTCGGCCTACCACAACAAGAAGATCGACTTCAGCCTTTACAAGCCGGCCAGGCCCAACCCGATGCTGGATACCACGAAGAACCTTTACCCGGTCCATACCAAGTTCCTCGATCCGCAAAACTATTTCCTTGAGCCCAACCGCGCCGGCGGCGGAACCACCCATAAGGATTTTTATGCGCTGCGCTTTGCCGAATCCCTGCTGCTGCGCGCCGAGGCTTACCTGGGCACTAACCAGAAAGACCTGGCACTCCAGGACGTGAACCGGGTAAGGGCCCGGGCCAAAGCCACCCCTGCCACAGCCGGACAGCTTGATATAGATTATATTCTCGATGAAAGGGTACGGGAGCTCTACGGCGAGGAATGGAGGCTCGTAACGCTGCGCCGCGTAGGCAAGCTGCTGGAAAGAACGCTTAAATACAACGACAACCCGGTGATCCCCGGCGCCAATATGAAGCCGCATAACGTGCTATGGCCGATCCCGCAGGCCCAGATAGACCTGAATATCGACGCACCGTTTGCCCAGAATCCCAATTATTAGACCCCGGGATGAATTCCGAGGCTACAGGATGCACCGATCCTAACGGATCTGCTTCCGGGAAGCTTAGCAATTCAAAATATTAACCGGCCTGTAATTAAATCGCCTGAGCCCCGGATACAACTCTTTAACGAGTTGTATCCGGGGCTTTTTTCGTTCATGCCCCGGTCCCTGATGCGCGGCATCGACGCCTTTATGGGTATATCAGCCATACAAGTATGCTTATTTAATAAAATTACCCTTAGCTCATCATTCCTAACGCTTGGTCGCCTTCATGAATTTCAGACACTTATACGCGCTGATGATCGGCATTCTGGCTGCCTTTCTCAGCTCCTGCCAAACAGGTTCGGACCTTGAGGCAGCCTATTTCGAGGCCGACGTGACGCCACCAGTCGGCAGCCCGGTGGCCTATGCCCCTACCCGGTCGGTGACCGATTCGCTGAGCGCCCGGGGCGTCGTCCTCGTTCCCCGCGGACAGCAGCCGGTCGTGCTCTGCTCCGTCGACTGGATCGCCGTTTCCAACGAATCGATGGACCAGTTCAGGTCCTACCTGGCGAAAGCAGCCGGAACCACTCCCGGCAGGGTCAGCATCCACACCGTCCACCAGCATGACACGCCCTGGTGCGACGCTACTTCCGAAAAGATGCTTGCAGCCTACGGGCTGGGCGGCAGGCAGTTCGATCTTGGCTTCCTGGACAAATGCATGATACGCACGGCCGATGCCGTTGCTTCGGCAGTTGAGCGGCTCAGACCCGTCCAATCGATCGGTTTCGGGGAAGCGGAAGTCGAAAAAGTAGCCTCCAACCGCAGGATCCTGGGAGAAGACGGCCAAGTAAAGATCGTCAGGTTCAGCAGCGCCAGGGACAGTGCGGCCATTAATGCGCCGGAAGGGCTCATAGACCCGTTTTTGAAAAGCGTCACTTTCTGGGACAAAAGCGGCGAGGCCGTCGCGACTCTTAGCTATTATGCCACACACCCGCAAAGCTACTACGGAAAAGGCGATGTGAACCCCGAATTCATCGGGCTGGCGCGCAACGCGGTTCACCGGAAAACCGGCATACCCCAGGTATTTTTTATCGGCGCAGCCGGAAATATCGCAGCCGGCAAATACAACAACGGCAGCCCTGAAATGCGGCCTGTGCTGAAAGAAAGAGTGATGAAGGCGATGGAGCAGGCTTTTGCCAATACCACCCGCTTCGAAGTGCCGGAAGCAATCCAATGGCGATCGGAACCGCTTTCTCTTCCCTTTGCCGGTCACCTTAAGGCCGACACGCTGCGGCTCGTCATGGCCGACACTGCCAACAGCTATAACGACCGCTTCACCGCCGCACGGCAGCTTGCC
>MEDT01000113.1 GCA_001724175.1 Cytophagaceae bacterium SCN 52-12
TTTGGGGCAACCGGGATCGAAGGAACAGTCGAACAGGCAGACATTGAAAACGGCGAGGTAACAGTTAAGCTGGAAAAGAGGTACAAGGGGCGATTGTCAGACTTTAAGGGCCGGGTAGCCCATTTCAAAAACAATTACAGATCGACTGTCCACCCTATCCTGGCAACCAACCTGAAAAAAGACCGGCTGACTATCAAAATCAAAGATGATTTACTGGTCGGGAAGTTAAGGCTGGATAAACTCGAAAGCGGGGTTTTGCAAACCGAAACGAGCATGAGCTTCCAGAAACATTATGACGGAACAAGCCTTTTGAACGACAAGTTCGAGCCGGTCGGAAAAATCGTCCGGTTAAACAATGGGAAAATCGAAATGGCCGCTCCCCCTGCCCTGCCTCTCAGGAAAAACCAGATATTGTGGATTTCCAATGTAGGAACCGGGGACAAGCTCAGGATCGAGCCTGTTTTTAGCTGGAATTCACAAGATTAGAAAATAAGTACTAGCGGCTGATCACCAGGTTTACTGCCGTCTGTGTTCCGGCCGAATTTACTTTTACAATATACATCCCGGGAGAAAGAGACGGCAGCAATGATGAAAGTTGTATCCGCCCGTCCGGGCCGGGTTTGAAATTCTGTTCTTTACCCACTACGATTCCCCGCATGTCATAAACGGTCAGGTGAATATTCTCCCCGGTATCGCCTGCTGTAAGCCTTAGCGATATTTCCGAGGCACGACCGGGATTGGGCGCTGCAAACAGCACAATTTCTCCTTTCATCCCGTCTACTGCAATTATCTGCGAATAACTGAACGTCCCGTCGAGATCCAGCTGCTTCAGCCTGTAATAAGTAATCCCCTGGTGATTGTTGAGGTCGGGAAAAATATACCGGCCGGCGCCACTTTGAACGGGCGCCGCAAACCCTGCCCGACTGAACTGGGATGTCGTAGAAAAAGATCGCTCTATTTCAAATCCGGCATTCTTCATCTCGCTTGCTGTTTCCCAGGAAAGCAGGACCGTTCCCTCGCCCGTCCTTTCCCCACTAAATGAAATCAGCGACACCGGAAGCGAGATTTGAGAACAAAGATAGCTGCCGGATCCGCAATCCGAGGATACACGCGCCCCGGCGCCTGCCCCGGCCAGAAGCCTGCTTTTGGCTCCGAACTGCTTGTCGGCAAAGGCGGCCGAACTCCTGGTCTGCAACTGCTCGACCTCTGCCCTGATCCTATCCTTGTATGGGACAGTGCTTCCGCCGGCCGGGACCTCACGCACCGGCATAAACCTGTGCTGATGCTGTGAATAGCTTTTCGTAACGGATATTCCAATAAATGCCAGACCCGTAAGCAAACCAAAGACGAACCGGACGGTTTGATCAGAAACTCTCATTATTCTCCCTTTTGTTCCAGGAAAAGCTGCCGATCCTGATAGCATCGAAGACAATCGAAATAGTCTCCGACAGAGTGGGGCAGCCCTCACAGGACAGCCCGGCAGATTCATAAGACGTAATCATTACTCCTTTTAATTCTATTTTCAGCGTCACAATTTCCATACCTCCGCCTCCCTTCCCCGGTGCATAAAACCTTATTTCTACTCCATCTGTTAAATCTCCCTTAGTCAGCGCTTTCATTATGAGCTGACTGGAACCGTCAAAATTCTTTGTTACCGAGTAACGGGAGAATGTCGGTACAACGGAAGGTCCGAAGTTACCATCCTGGCTCATGCCACCCGCTACGCTGGAAAGAAGTATTTCATCGCGATGAGCTGTGTTAGGCCCCTTGCCTTCTGTAAGGCCCGGATAAAAGAGGTATATATTCTGCGCGTTCAGGCGACCTGCGCAAATCAAAACAGCAAAGACAACAAAGAAGGAATATATTTTTTTCATAGGGAGGATAATTTAATAGGTTTATATTTTTCAATAAAAGTAAAGTTAATCTATTATAAAAGGCAAATATTTGTAAAAAATCGAAGCACCTATGCCCTTAACCAGAAGAGCCTTCCTGAAAACGACTGCTGTTGCCGGCCTTTCAGTAGGGCAAGCGTCGCGAGCTGCCGGCGGACAGAACGAATCAAACGGAGATACGGACACACTGAAAATCCGGCCCCGCTACTACCGCTGGCATGTAAACGAAGGACAGGAATGGACCGAGACCAATACCGGCTATGCTACGCTCAACTGGGAAATACCAGTATCGCAATGCGCATTGGTACTGGTGGATGTATGGCAGCGGCACTATATCAAAGAACCGGAAGAAAGAGCCGAAAAGATCATAGACGAGCATCTTGTTCCCCTGGTTAAAACATGCCGGGCAAAAAAGCTGGAAATCATTCACGCGCCTGCGCCCGAAGCCGCCCGCGTGCATCCCAACTGGATTAACCTGGATACCGGACCCAAGCCCGAAAGAGCCGCAGATGAATGGCCTCCCAGGGAATTCCGTTATCTTTCAGGGACATTCAGCCAATACCGCCGGCCGGTGGAGCCCAGGGAAGCCGAAAGGCAAAGCCTGCCGCCGTTGAGGATCCATCCGAAAGTCGAGCCGCTTGCCGGCGAAGCAGTCATCGCTACAGGAGACGAGCTGCACCTGTACCTGAAACAAAAGGGCATTCTTTTTCTCTTTTTTGCAGGCTTCAATACGAACGCCTGCATCCTGAGCCGCGATTATGCTACAATAGAAATGAGTAAAAGAGGGTATCAGGCACTCCTGGTCAGGGATTGCACTACCGGGATGGAATCTTTCGAAAGCCAGGCTACGCTTGCGCAGACGAACGGCGCCATCCTGCAGCTGGAGATGTTCGGGCAGTACACGGTTACGTCCGGGGAAATGATCAGAGGGTTTTCCTGATACGCCCCGGCAATACCAATTAAATGCAGCCCCGGGTATTAGATAGGTACCCGGGCCGTCTTTCCCTTTAAAAACCATATCAAATCATTACGATGTCCCAGACTTCACCTCCCAAAAGATTATTATCGGTCGATACCCTACGCGGCTTCGACATGCTGCTTATCGCCGGGGGCGGCACTTTCATAGAAAGGCTGAAAGGCAAAACCGGGCTTGCCTGGGTGGATGCCATAGCAGGTCAACTCACCCATCCCGCCTGGCATGGCTTCACTTTTTATGATTTTATATTCCCGCTCTTCCTGTTCATCGCGGGCGTATCGCTGGTATTCTCGCTTGAATCGGGCCTGCAGAAGAATATGAGCCGTGAAACGCTCGTCAAGAAAGTTTTTAAGCGGATGATCATCCTCTTCTTATTGGGAATTATAGACAAGAATATCCCGACAGACGTTTTTCATCCCTCCAACATACGCTTCGGGACAGTCCTTTCCCGGATAGGTATCGCCACTTTTTTCGGAGCGCTTTTTTACCTGTACCTGACGCCCCGGCAGCGCTTCGCAGGCGTAGTGACCATCCTGCTGCTGTATTATGCAGCTCTTTTCCTCATTCCCGTACCCGGCTACGGCGCCGGGGATATTTCCTTCGAAGGGAACCTGGTCGGATGGTTCGACCGTACCTTTATGCCGGGCCGCCTGCTTCAGAAAACTTACGACGAAAATGCGCTCCTGACCCAGTTTCCTGCTATGTGCCTCACCATTCTCGGCACTTTCGCAGGCTCTAAATTGCGGGAAACGACGTCTGCCGGGACAGCGAAGGTAACCTGGCTGATCGGCTGCGGGGTAGTTTCCATCCTCATCGCGCTGGTATGGGGAATGCATTTCCCGGTCAACAAGCACCTCTGGTCGAGCTCTTTCATCCTGCTGACCGCCGGTATGGCCTTCCTCTTCCTGGCCTTGTTCTACTATGTTATCGAAATATTGCAGTGGCGCCGCTGGACCTTCTTTTTCGAGGTGATAGGGCTCAACTCGATCGCCATCTATCTCCTGTACCGCTTTATAGATTTTGAAAAAACCGCTAAAATGCTTTTCGGCGGGCTCTATAACTTTACCGATCCCAAGTGGCACGACGTATTCAGCGCGCTGGGGGCTCTGGGGCTTATCTGGTGGCTGATGTACTTCCTGTATAAGAAGCGGATCTTTTTTAAAATTTAACCTCACGCCTGCTCTTGTAAGGGAACGAAGGCCGATTATTTGTCTTTAAGTAAAACAATGCCAGTTAAAACCCATTATTTTTACAGAACCAACAGCAATTCACATTATTCTCAATCATGCGTAACAAATCAATCATGGCCGTGTCGGCCATAGGAATGGTCATGCTTTATGCCTGTAGCCCCACAAAAAACGAAGAGACATCTGAAAAACCCATTAAGCTGGTCGTAGTTGACCCTGGCCACTTTCACGCTGCCCTTGTGCAGAAATCCACCTTTGAGGATGTCGATTCCGTCGTACATGTGTACGCCTCGGACGGTCCTGACGTGAACGCCTACCTGAGCGGCATCAAACGATACAATTCCCGCGAGGAAAATCCTACGAACTGGAATGAGCAGGTGTACAAGGGAGATGACTTTTTCCAGAAAGCCATAGCCGAAAAGGCGGGTAACCTGGTCATTCTTGCCGGGAATAACCAGAAGAAAACCGATTTTATCAAACAGTCGGTCGATGCCGGCTTCAATGTGCTGGCCGACAAACCCATGGCCATCAATACCGAAGGATTTGAGCTGCTCAAGCAGGCTTTTGCTTCTGCAAAAGAGAAAAATGTCCTTTTGTACGACATCATGACCGAGCGCTACGAAATAACCAATGCCCTGCAGCGCGAGCTAGCGCAATCGGCGCCCATTTTCGGAGAGCTTCAGAAAGGAACTCCCAAAGATCCGGCCGTAGTGAAGGAAAGCGTCCACCATTTCTACAAATATGTATCGGGCCAGCCGCTCGTACGCCCGCAGTGGTTCTATGACGTGGAGCAGCAGGGCGAAGGGATAGTGGATGTGACGACCCACCTTGTGGACATGATCCAGTGGGCGGCCTTCCCCGAAACGGTCATAGACTATGAAAAGGACGTCGTGCTCGGCGAGATGAAAAGGTACCCGACCAAGCTGACGCTCGACCAGTTCAAAGCTTCCACGAAGGCCGAATCTTTCCCTGATTTCCTTACCAAGGATGTTATCGACGGCGTGCTGAACGTCTATGCCAACGGAGAGATCAACTATACGCTGAAAGATGTCCATGCCAAAGCGGTCGTGATCTGGAACTACCAGGCGCCGGAAGGAACGGGCGATACGCATTATTCCATTATGAAGGGCAGCAAAGCCAACCTGGTGATACGCCAAGGTAAGGAGCAGAACTTCAAGCCTGTCCTGTACATCGAGCCGGTCGGCAGCGACGCCGGATATGAAGCCGGGCTTATCGAGGCATTTAAAGCCATCCAGGGCAAGTATGAAGGAATTGAGCTGAAGAAGATCGCGAAGGGCTGGGAAGTTGTCATCCCGCAGAAATACGATACCGGTCACGAAGCCCATTTTGCCCAGGTAGCGCAAAAATACATGAGCTTTCTCAAAGACGGGAAGCTCCCCGACTGGGAAGTGCCCAACATGCTGACGAAGTATTATATCACTACCCAGGCGCTCAGGAAGGCGAAGGAACAGAAGTAGCAGATTACAGATCAAAAAATAAGGGGGCTTCCGGCCCCCTTATTTTTTGATCGTCGCATTGTTCACCAGCGGCCGGGCCCAGAATCCGATGCTCAGGATGTACCCCAGCGTGACGAGCAGGAAAAGCATACCGTTGCGCAGGCCCACCCAATCGCCGAGCGCCCCGACGATCAGCGGCATCACGGCTCCGCCCACGATACCCGTGCACAGGATGCCCGCAAAGGTACCATGGTAATGCGCCACCGAGTTCAGCGCCAGCGAAACGATCACCGACCACATGACGGACGCAAAAAAACCTACCAGGGGAAAAGCCAGGATGGCTACTTCCGCCGGCCCGAAAAGTCCCGCCAGCAACGAAAGTATGGCGCCCGAGGTAAAGATGATCAGCACGCGGCGGCTGTCCCAGATCTTCAGGAGTAAAAGCCCGAGCAGGCATCCAATGGTAAGCAGCCCCCAGAACCACGACACCACCGACGCGCCGGTCGTAGCGGCGTTCATACCGTGGTATTCCTGCAAAAACTGTGAAACCCAGTTGGCCACCCCCTGCTCGGTGCCTACATAGCAAAAAATGCCCAGGAAATACATCCACACAAACCTATCCTTGAGAAGCGCTCCGAAAGCCTTGCCGGTATCGATCTTTTCATCTTCCTTCAGCTCGACCCTGGGAAAGCTGACAAGCCCCACAACGACCACCATAGCCAGGGCAATAGCGGCAAAAACCCAATACAGGGAAACCCATTTGAGATCGGCGGTGACCAGGGAGTCGAACAGCCCAATAATCCCTCCCGCATTCCGGCCGGAATGCACATTCGCGACCAGGTAGCTGTAGAGCATGGGGCTGATAAAGGAAGCTGCGCCGAAAAACAGCTGCCCCATAACGGAAAAGAAAGCAAAGTTGACGTCTCCCCCGGCAGTTCTCAGCAGCGGGTTGATCACCACCTGGAGTATCGCCATTCCTATGCCGATAAGGAAAAGCGAGAAGAGCGCCGTGCTGAATACCGGATTAAGCCCGAAAGAGACAGCGCCCGCAAATGCCAGCAGGAACGCCGATACCATCATTTTCTTTTCGCCGTATTTCTCCAGCAGCACTCCCGCCGGTATAGAAGCGACCCCGTAGGCGACAAAGAAAGAAAACGGCAGGAAGCCCGCCAGTCCGAGGCTGAGGTCAAAGCTCTGGATAATGTCGGGGATCAGCGGCCCCAGGATATTGGTCAGAAAAGAGATGACGAAGAAAATGAAAAAAATAAGGAACACTATGGGAGGTATACGCATATCATTGCTTTTTAAGGGACGCATGAATATACTAAATATAGCTTCAGGGCATGGTGTCCTGAAGCTATATTTCTACTTATGATCTATCAGCGACCCTGAGTACTGGCAGGATAGCAGTGACGCCCCCAGCAGGGAAATGGTGTCGTCTGCCGACTGGAAGATCTTGAGACGCCGGAGCGATCCCGGGTAGGCAAATTTCTTCTCCATAATGGCCCGCATCGGCTTTTCGAAATAGGGAAAGGCCTTGGCGAGCGATCCGCCCAGCACGATCACTTCCGGGTCATAGGTATAAACGATGGTCATCAGCGCATGCGCGATATGGACAGCATACCCGTTCCATATCCTCTGGCCTTCTGCCCTGTCGGTATCCATCCTGGAAGAAGCTTCCACGGCGCTGATGCCGTATTGCTTTTCAAAAAAGGTGCCCGCCACATAATATTCTATGTCATGGTCCAGGTAAGGCAGATGTCCTATCTCGCCCGCGCCGCAGTTGATGCCCGCATAAAGCTGGTTATTGATGATAATCCCGGTACCGATGCCCGTTCCTATACAAACCCCTACCACCGATTGGTAGTTCTTCGCAAGCCCGAACCTGTGCTCTCCCAATACGAAACAGTTTACATCGTTATTGACGAAAACCGGTATTCCGAAGGCAGACTCCAGCACATCCTTCAGGTATACTTCTTTCCAGGAAGGAATATTGACCGCGTTGTAGACAATGCCGTTGGCCGTGTCGACCACCGAAGGCACACCGATGCCTATATTCCCGATATCATATTTTGTGTAAGGAGCCAGGAATTCCAGAATCTGGGATAATGTGTCGTCCAGGCTATGTTTATTCTCCAAAATGATCGAAGTCTCGTCAGAGATTACTCCCTGGCTCTCCAATCCGGCACGTATATTAGTCGCCCCTAAATCTACTACTATATTCATCTGTGTAAAGCTATCAGCCTTCAGCTGTCAGCTGTCAGCCTTTATTCATCGGACAGTTTGTGTGTTAAGGCAATCTCAGCCTTGCTTTCCGTTAATTCCCGGCAGTGATAATCCTGCTTCCGCTGCCGCTGCTGTCAAAAGCCCTGACCTGTATGCGGGAATTTACCGGAACAGGCTCGCTGAATAAATGGGATGAGGTGGTTGGTTCCGTTCCATCGGTAGTGTAATAAATTTTTAATCCGGGTAACTCCGTATTGACTTTCATAAGATTGTTTTCCACTACAACTCCCGGCGCGGGTACCCGGTAATTATATCCGCCGTTCAGGTAGTGCAGCCTGGGCATCTCGACCTTTGCCAGGCGATTGGCGAAAATATTCCATTCTTCATCGACCTGCCGTTTCCTCCGGGCCGCATCTTCTATGCTTTCCCAGGACCGCTCCGGCGCCCAGGCGCTCTCTGCAAAACCCATCAGCTTCGGCAGGACATAATATTCGAGCATTTCCCTTCCTTTCACAGTTTCACACCAAAGCTGGCTTTCTATCCCGATGATATTTTTCCGCGCTTCCGGCTTTAGCTTTTCGGCGCCCTTAAAGTCGAGAGGGACGCCCATAGCAGTGGTGAACGTGGTTTTGAAATAGTCGAACGGCGCAAATTCCCAGTTGGCCCGGGTGTCGACAAATCCACCCCAGTAAGCCCCTGGTTCTTTCGGATCGTTGTTGTAGGCAAGATCAAAATAGAAATTGGTCACATTGCACAGCACCACGGGGTAGCCCGCATTGGCAAGACGGTTGCCGAGATCCAGGTCAAAAAGGTTATTCCAGATATAGGGTACAACACCCTGCCCGACAAACTCAGGATTGGGGACATATACTCCTTCGCTGTTCTTTTCTAAGGCCACTTCTTCCCAGCCATGCGCCTCAAGCCCTCTTTTCTGAAGAAGCGGAAGCAGCTTCCGGAAAAAATAGACATGAAGATTTTTGGGGTCCTTTATCGACTTATCGGAAGCCATCAGGTTTTGGGCGAGCGGAGATTTCGCCCAGGCGCCTTCGGCAACCTCGTCGCCGCCGGTATGAAATTTCCTGAGCGTCAGGTCTGCTTCCTTATACATTTCTATGTAGGCGTCGACCACTTTCTCGTAGAACCTGTAGGTAGATTCCCTTGCGACGCTTACCACGTTGTCCTTATAAAACTGGGCCGACAGGTATTCCGATTTGTCGTCCGGGTCTATGAGCCGGTACGCTTCGGCCTCCTCTTTTTTCCCTTCCTTCATCAGCCGCTCGTAGCGTACTTCCATCGCTTTGATGGCTGCCCGCGCATGGCCCGGGAAATTCAGCTCGGGTATAACGGTGATGTGCCGTTCTTTGGCGTATTTCAGGATTTCAATAAAATCTTTACGTGTGTAGTAGCCGCTGCCGTGCTTTCCTTTTTCATTGGGAACGGGCCCCGAGCCATATGCAGGATGAAGTCCCAAAGCTTCCATACCCGCTACATGTCCGCGGTGACCACCCACCTCCGTGAGCTCCGGAAGGCCCTCTATCTCGACGCGCCACCCTTCGTCTTCCGTAACGTATAGGAGGAGGTGGTTGACCTTGTAAAAAGCCAGTACATCGAGAACGCGAAGCACGGTTTCCTTGCTCTGGAAATTACGGCATACATCCAGGTGCATGCTCCTGAAACCGAATCTCGGCGCATCCCGGATCGAAACGCCTTCAAAGCTGGCCTGTCCTGTTTTTGATTGCCAGTTTTCGAGCGGAAGCAACGCCACCAGGCTCTGGATCCCGTAGAAGACGCCTGCAGCGTCCGAGCCGGTAATCCTGATCCCCCGGCCGTCGATGGTAAGGCTGTATGCTTCCGCTGCTTTGCTCCCTGCGCCTGCCGGATCAATGCTGAGCGAAATATCGGCGGGCGCCGTCCCTTCTTTCAGCTCTGAAGAAAGTCCCGCGGCAGAATTGAGCCTGTCGCTGAGAAACCGGGCTTCGCCCTCCAGCCCGCCGGCATAGGAGACTGAAAAGCCGTTTTTCAACACGAAGCCTTCCTTCCCGGGCCTGAAGCTGACCGGCGTGGGAATGATCTTCCGGGTTTGGCCGGCAGGTACCTCGCGCATTCCTTCGTTCCGCCGGTAAATTGCAGCGGCGGAATAGGGTTCCAGCTTATCCGTATCTCCCCTTAAAAGCTGCTCCTCGGCGGTAAACTCTTCGATCACATAGCCGGCCACCTGGGCAATCTCCTTTTCCTGCCCTTTATCATCGTAAAATGCAAAATATAAGCCGAGCGGCGCATCCACTTCCTTGATAATTCCTTCGATCCCCCAGTAATTGATATCAATGGAATCGCCGGGCGCCAGCCTGAACCCGTTTTCGGGCGTCATTTTATACCAATCCCCGTTAATATGCGTCACAACAGCGGGCTGAGCACTTTTCACCGGCAATATCTGCCGCGGCTGCATGTTGAAAAAGAGCGCCCAGTTCTGATCGGTAAGCTCCTTCTCACTCTCATTACGGATCCGGAATCTCGCCTCAAAAGTGCTGTTAGGTCCGGCAAAATTACTGATCAGCTTCCAGGAGACATGTATGGGTGTGGTAGAGCTTGCTTTTTCTCCTCCGTTCCTCGTACATGCGAATGCCAGCAGCGCCAGAATTCCCAGAAACTTGATTTTAAATTTATATTCCATAAATATATAGCTGTTGTTTGATAGCCCTATTAATACTCGGCACCGTATAAAAAATACCATTCCGGACATGTTGATTTATCCATGTTATTTTCGGTTGGAAAACAATGACAAAAAAAGCTTAAATATACGTCAGGGGTCAATCAACATATGAGTTCTTTCAAAAGGCTGATATCTGTAGACAGCATGCGCGGGTATACCATAGCAGCGATGCTGATGGTCAATTTTCCGGGAAATGAGGCGCATGTTTTCCCTACGCTGAGGCATTCTGCCTGGAACGGCCTGACCTTTACCGATATCGTGGCTCCCTTCTTCCTGTTCATCGTCGGCACCTCGATCGTGCTCGCGTTCGCGCCCCGGCTGGAGGCAGGGGCGGCCAAAGTTTCCTTTCACAAAAAAATAATATTTCGCGCGCTGAAGATATTTGCCGTCGGGATGTTCCTCAACCTGCTGCCGGATTTCAATTTCGGGGATATCCGGTGGACGGGTACCTTGCACAGGATCGCCATCGTTTATCTGGTCTGTGCATTCCTCTTCCTTTATACCACCTGGAAACAGCAGCTGTGGATCGGCCTGGCGCTGCTGACGGCCTACTGGCTGGCCATGACGCTCATCCCGACACCGGGATACGGAAAGGTGATGCTCGAGCCGGGCGCTAACCTGGCGGCCTGGATAGACAGCCTGTACCTGCCGGGAAGGATGTGGCAGGGCACCTGGGATCCGGAAGGGATACTCAGCACGTTTCCCTCGTTCGTCACCTGTATTACGGGTATGCTGGCCGGGAGGATTTTAAGAAGCGGGCTGCATGAATATGAAAAAGCGGCCTGGCTGATGGTTGCCGGGACCGGCCTGGCGGCAGCCGGCTATTTCTGGGGGCTGACGTTCCCGGTCAACGAAAACCTTTGGACAAGCTCTTTTGTGCTGGTCACGTCGGGCTTTGCTTTCCTTGTCCTGGGCGCCGTCTATTTCCTGGTAGACATAAAGGGCTATTCACGCTATGCCAGGGCCGGGGTCATCTTCGGGTCGAACGCGATCACCGCCTATGTGCTCGCAGATATTTTCGCGCTGCTTTTCTACCTGACCAGGTTCGGCGGGAAGTCATTGAACATCCATAGTACGGATTGGCTGACCCGGATCGGCTTCTCACCGGAGTTCTCCAGTATGATTTTTGCTGTTATTTTTGTCGGAATATGCTTTTTACCCTGCCTATGGATGTATAGAAAAAATATTTTCGTAAAACTTTAGTACCTTTTCAAATCAGTCCCAGAAACTCTTTATTTCAATTATTCTTTCTTTAATTATCAATGAAACCGATTGTCCAGATTTCCCTTGACCTGACCAATATCGACGAAGCGCTGGAAACCGCCGCCCTTGCCATGAGAGCCGGAGTCGACTGGCTCGAAGCCGGAACTCCCCTCATCCTGGCAGAAGGGCTTCACGGCGTGCGCAAGCTGCGAGAAGCATTCCCGGGAGTACCCATCGTTGCCGACCTGAAAACCATGGACGGAGGCTACCTTGAAGCCGAAATGATGGCGAAGGCAGGCGCTACCCATGTGGTGGTGATGGCAAGGGCGCATGAAGAAACCATCCATTGTGTCGTGCAGGCCGGGAAAGACTATGGTGTAAAGGTTATGGGCGACAACCTCGGATGCGAGGACATGGTCGCGGGAGCTAAATGGCTCGAAGACCTTGGCTGTGATTACATCATTCACCATATCGGGTATGACGAGCGCAGGGGTATAGCGGCGAAAGGCCTGCGTATGCCCAGCCCGCTCGATCAGCTGAAGGAAGTGGTAGGCGCAGTCAGCGTTCCCGTGCAGGCTGTAGGCGGTCTTACGCTCGAGCAGGCTATCCGCTGCCCCGAGTTCGGCGCTCCGCTCGTGGTGCTCGGCGCTCCCCTGACCATCGATGCCGATGCATTCAAAACGGCAGACGGAGACCTGGAAGCGTCGCTGCGGCTTATCTGTGAAAAGATACATGCATATGGTGATGTAGCCGTCGGCGGAAAGTAGGTAAGGTAAAAAACTCTGCATAACCATCTAAAAATACCTCAATACAAATGAAATCAGCAGCGGTTGTAAATTATGCTCCTGAAAAGGGCTCTGTGGAGCTACGGGAAATAGAACGGCCCGAATTCGGGGACGACGATATATTATTGGAAGTTGCCAATGTGGGCGTATGCGGCAGCGACCTTCACCAATGGACGGCCGATCATAGCTGGCCGGTAAATTACCCGGTCGTTCTCGGGCATGAATTCGGCGGGTACATACATTCTGTCGGCAAGAACGTCAAAGGCTGGAAAGAAGGCGACCGCGTGGTCAGCGAAACGGCAGCCATTATAGACCATAATAACCCGATGACCCGCCAGGGGTTGTACAACCTCGATCCGACGCGTAAAGGATTCGGCTACGGCGTCAACGGTGCGATGACGCGATTTGTACGCGTCCCGTCGAGAATCCTCCACAAGGTGCCCGACGGGCTCCCGTTTGAGCAGGCCTGCCTTACCGAGCCCTGCTGCGTAGCTTACAGCGCGGTAGTGAGCAATGCCCACATCAAGCCGGGCGACCGCGTGATCGTGCTCGGGCCGGGTACGATCGGTATTTTGTGTGCCGCTATGGCAGCGCTTTGCGGAGGAGACGTGGCTATCGTAGGGTTGGAAGCCGATCGGGGAAGGCTGGCTATCGCCGAGCAGTATGGGGTAAAGGGAATAATAGGCGACGCCAGCGAATGGGCTTTCGAACGCGACGGCTTGGGTGCAGACGTCATTATTGACGCGGCCGGAGCCAGCGTCACGTTAAAGCTTGCCCTGCAGTGGATCCGTCCTAACGGCCATATTTCGAAAGTCGGCTGGGGGCCGCAGCCGCTGGGCTTCAACCTCGATCCTCTTGTCCAGAAGAACGTGACGCTCCAGGGCAGCTTCAGCCATAACTGGCCCATCTGGGAAAGGGTAATCGCGCTTCTTGCCAGCGGAAAGCTTAACGTACAGCCTATTATAGGAGGCGTATGGCCAGTTACCGAATGGAAGGAAGCATTTGAAAAGATGCACCGCGGTGACGTCGTAAAAAGCGTTTTACGCCCGGTATAATCATTTCATTTTACAGCCCCGCAGGGGCAACATCCTCGTAACCCCGGGTACATCCCGGGGATCACCAGCATGAGACTAGAAAACAAAGCCATCATCATAACCGGCAGCTGTACCGGTATCGGTAAAGCTATCGCCCGGCGGGCTGTCCGGGAGGGAGCCAGGGTAGTCATTCATGGCCTGGATGAAGCACCCGGCCGGACGTTGATCAGCGAGCTGGGCAACGATCATGCAGTGCTTCATATCGAAGACCTGACCGCTGAAGGAGCAGCTGAACGCCTGGTCGCTACCGCCGTCAGCCGCTTCGGGAAGCTGGATGCCGTAGTCAATAACGCCGCGTTGGTTAAAGGGTCCGATATCCATACCACCAGCCTGCCGTTTCTGAGGGACATCCTGGAAATCAATACGCTCGCGCCTTTTGCCATGATAAAAGCCGCGCTCCCCTACCTGACCGAAACCAGGGGCTGTGTTCTCAATATCGGGTCGGTCAATGCCCATTGCGGCGAGCCGAACCTGCTGGCTTACAGCATTTCAAAGGGCGCCCTCCAGACGCTGACGCGTAATCTCGGCGATACGCTGAACAGGGAAAACCACGTCAGGGTCAACCAGATCAACCCGGGATGGGTGCTGACCGAAAATGAAATCCGCATTAAGAAAGAAGAGGGCTTTTCCGACGACTGGGAAACCAGGCTTCCCGATATCGTGGCGCCCGCGGGACGCATACTCCGGCCTGAAGAAATAGCTGCGGCCGCCGTTTACTGGCTCTCTGACGAAAGCGGGCCCGTCAGCGCGCAGGTTGTCGAGCTGGAGCAGCACCCGCTTATCGGCCGCAACCCGCCCAAAGACCTGAGTGTTTTCCTGAACTAAACAGTACTTAAAGAGCCCTGTAAAGGCGCTATATCACAGCCCTGAAAGGGCGTAATACCTTAAAACGATGCCTAAATTAGCCGCCTTTCCGAAGGCTTTCATGCACGCGCTGTGCAAGGACGGTTCGATGAAGCTGTCCGAATGGATAGAATTAGCCGTTCAACTGGATATAGACGGCCTGGAATGGTATGCCGGCTTCCTGGAAATGGCCGATGACCGCAACTGGGCAGGGTTCCGCCAGCAGGTCGAAAGCCATGGGAAATCCATCCCGATGATGTGCTGCTCGCCCGATTTTACGCACCCCGACCGCGAATTCCGGAAAAACGAGATCGAAAAGGAAAAGTTCTGGATCGATATGACCCACGCCCTGGGCGGATCTTACTGCCGGGTGCTTTCCGGGCAGAAAAGACCCGAGCTCTCCATCGAAGAGGGCATTGATCTGGCGGCAGCATGTATCGAAGAATGCCTTCCCTACGCGCAGTCAAAGGGCGTTACCCTGATTATCGAAAACCATTACAAGGACGACTTCTGGGAGTATCCTGAATTTGCCCAGAAAATGGATATATTCTCAAGGCTCGTAGACAAGATCCACCACCCCAGCTTCGGTGTGAACTATGATCCGAGCAATACCTACCTGGCCGGCGAAGACCCGATCGAGCTGCTTAAAAAAGTATCTCACCGCGTGGTCACCATGCACGCGAGCGACCGCTACCTGAAGGAAGGGACGATCGAAGACCTTCGCAGGGAGGAAGGCGGCGCCCAGGGGTATGCCAAGCGCCTGAGCCACGGAGAAATCGGGAAAGGGCTTAACGATTACGACGCTATTTTCACAGAATTAAAGCGCGTAGGCTTCGACAACTGGATCAGCATCGAGGACGGTGTCGACGGTATGGATCAGCTGGAAAGAAGCGTGGCGTTTTTGAGAAGGAAGATTGGAGAGTATTGGGGGGAGTGAACCACCCCGCCCTTCGGGCACCCCTCCTTTTCAAGGAGGGGGAATGCCCTAGGAACCAACTATCGTCTTCAGAAAGAATTTAAGGTATAGTCCTGGCTCTTCAGCAGCTCCCCTCCTGGGAAGGAGGGGTCAGGGGTGGTAGCAGCGCCCTGATCCCTACTGATTCGTACAAAATACACCCCATTTTTAAATGAATTCACCTGGAAGCCTGCGGCGGCTCGCTCATCAGGTCCTCGATGATCCTTTCCATTTCCCGGTCGTCAAGCGCCGGAATGATCCTGAAATGATCAGGCCGGTCCGAGGCTGTATCCCAATAGGTTTCATATCGATCATTTTGTACGAGGCTTCCCTGCGGATCGACATGAAAGTACTGAGGCCTGGCGGCAAACAATACCGCCACCTGGTCCCAGCTTGACCTCCCCTCGATCAACGCGTTGATCCGCCATATTTCATAAGCCTTTTTCACCGGGTTGGTATCCGGAGAAAGCGGTAATTTCCTATGGCCGGTCAGTATGGTCTTTCCTGCTCCCGAAAAATAGACCTTGCCGGGCCAGTTATCAAGCAGGTGCTTTATATAAGGAGCTGTTCCGTTCTTTCCGAAATTCCAGTCCTGGAACGGGGTCGTGTCGGTGTGGGTCATCGCTATCCACCTGGATACTTTACGGCCGATGAGCTTTTTTCCTTCAGCATCGCTCAATAATGTGTACAATCCGTAAGGGTGCCCGACACTCACTATCGTAACGCTGGAATCGGGCTGAGCGGAAAGAATATTCCTGTAAACATCAAGCAGCGCGGCGGCCGAATCGACCAGCCTGTGCCCATACATATTCCTCGCTTCCGCGATCACCTGGGAATACAAATTCCTGGGATCGCCTATCTCGCTTCCCTTCTCCTGGCCCAACGGCAGGCTTCCTCTGCCATAGTAGGTGTTAATAGCGTCACAGGTCCCTACTCCGAATTTATTTTTCCCCGAGCTGAAGATCACACCCAGGATGTTGATCTCGCCCTTATCGGCAAGCTTATGAAGAACCGCCATAGCGCCCGCGTCGTCGCAATCTGACCCGATATCCGTATCGAAAATCACGTTAGGCTGGGCTAGGCAGCCCATATAGCCGGCTGTAAAAAGAAAACATACTGCTAACAGCAGCGCCTGTAACCTATGTTTGAAAAAAATCATATCTGTTTGCCGAACCTTTTATTTACCTACCGTGCGGTATGAAGATTTCTAATAATCATACCAGTCCTGCCACAGGTGCTTCATTCTTTTCCTGATCTCCTCTTCCCGGGCATTTCTACCCGGCTCATACAGCCGGGTACCTTTCAGCTCTTCCGGGAGAAAGCTTTCCTGCACAAAATTCCCTTCATAGCTATGCGCATATTTATATCCTTTTCCATAGCCGATCTGCTTCATCAGCCTGGTCGGCGCGTTGCGAAGATGCAGGGGAACAGGTAAATGGGCCGTCTTTTCGGCCAAAGCCAACGCGTTCCCGATCGCCTCGTACGAGGCATTGCTTTTGGGCGAAGTGGCCAGGTAAATCGCTACCTGCGAAAGCACTATCCTGCATTCCGGATAGCCGATCGCTTTTACCGCCTGCATGCATTCGTTAGCCATGATAATGGCGGTAGGATTGGCATTCCCGATATCTTCGGACGCCAGGATGAGCATTCGACGCGCGATGAACTCAGGGTCCTCTCCTGCGTTGATCATACGCGCCATCCAGTACAGCGCGCCGTTGGGATCGCTGCCTCGCAGCGATTTGATAAATGCCGAAATGATATCATAGTGCTGCTCTCCCGACTTATCGTAGCGCGCTATCTGCTTTTGCGCTACCTGCATGACCAGGTCGTCGGTAATGACGATCTTTTTCTGCTCTCCCTGGTTGAGCACTACAAGCTCGAGCAGGTTGAGCAGCTTCCGGCCGTCGCCGCCGGAAACTCTGAAAAGTGCGTCGTATGACTGGATGGTGATATTTTTCTTTTTCAGCCATTCGTCTTTCTCCAATGCGCGCTGCACAATAGCGGTCAGCTCTTCCTTTCCAAATGCTTCCAGCACATACACCTGGCATCTCGACAAAAGTGCGGAGTTGACTTCAAATGAAGGATTTTCGGTCGTAGCGCCGATCAATGTCACCTGCCCCTTCTCCACCGCGCCAAGCAGCGAATCCTGCTGGCTTTTGTTATAGCGGTGAATTTCATCGATAAACAATATCGGCGAAAAAAGCCCGCTGGGCCGTGCCAGCACTTCCCTTAGCTCTTTCACGCCGGAGTTTATGGCGCTGAGACTGTAGAAAGGACGTTTCACTACTTCCGAAATCATGAGGGCCAGCGTGGTTTTCCCCGTACCGGGCGGGCCCCATAAAATCATGGAAGGAATGATATTGTTTTCTATGGCACGGCGCAAGGGTCCGTTGGGGCCCAACAGGTGCTCCTGGCCGATGTAGTCGTCTAAAGTTTTGGGTCTAAGCCGCTCTGCCAGCGGAGCCGACCCCATTCCTGCGTTCATACAAAACTTCCCTTGTAAGTATCAGAGCAATTTACGGGAAGATTCCATGCTGAACAAATTCAGGTTTACGACAACCGGAGAAAACTACCTGGTTGGCTTCAATTCAATAGAATCGGTCACCTTCCCCTGCTGATCGATCACTTCTATCAGGAGCCGCCGCTCGTCGGCTTTCGCCCGCAGCATGTTGTTGTTCGAATTGACCAGAACCGGGAACTTGTGATTTTTATCAGTTGCCGGCGCTTTGATGTGGCGATGAAGGTGCCCGCTCAGCATGATCTGCGCACCTGCTTCATTAAGCAACGGAACGAATTTCCCGGCTATTTCCCTTTCACCGTGCCAACCTCCGAACGGAGGCATGTGACATATCACTACTTTGTAGGGGGCCGTTACATATTCCGGACGTTTAAGCGCTTCCCTGAGCCATTCAGCCTGCTCGGTACGATAAAAATCCATGTTCACTATCCCCGAATATTCAATATCCGAATCCGGCTTGTCCTCACCGCAATCCAGCACTACAAAACAGACCGGCCCTCTCCTGATGAGGTAGTAAAGCTGCCCGGTTGTGGTCACAAAATAATCGGGAAAAGGGCTGGCGTACTGCCCTCTTGTCTCGTGATTGCCGCGTGCGTAATACATCGGGATTTCGCTGGCAAAGACCTTTACACCGGTATCCATAAAGTCGGTGAACATTTGCTCCTCGCTACGCAGGTCGTTGGCCATATCACCGTTGAAAAAAACCAGGTCCGTCTTTTTGAAATCAAGATTACCCAACAGCTTTTCCATGACATCGTTTCTCCCGTGGATATCGTTGACCACGCCAAAAACCACTTCATTTTGAGCGCGCGGCGCAGTTTTGAAACGAAGCGGCGCAGTCCTGTATACCTGGGTAGCCGCAAT
>MEDT01000114.1 GCA_001724175.1 Cytophagaceae bacterium SCN 52-12
CTAACTGATCCTGCAGGCCGCCGGAGGCCTGCCTGTAGGTAGCAGAAGTTACGATAAGCCGCTGCAATGCTTTCACATTCCAGCTTCCCGAAACGTCAGAGTGCCTAAATTCCGATGCCAGCCAATCGAGCAGCTCCGGATGAGCAGGCAGGCTGCCCTGGTTTCCGAAATCACCGGCCGTCAGTACCAGTCCTTTGCCGAAATACTGCTGCCAGAAGCGGTTTACCGCTACCCGGCTAAAAAGCGGGTGATCTTCATGAAGCAGCCATTTGGCCAATCCCAGGCGATTTTTGGGATAATCTTCCGGAATTTTAAAAATGCCGCCCGGTGTGTCGGCCGACACTTCTTCTTTGGGAGCGTCATAGACGCCCCGGTCGAGGATGTAAGTTTTCCGGGGGTACTTCCGTTCCTTCATGATCATCACATCGATCTGCGTATTGAGGAGCTCGGTTTCCTCTCCGAGCTGCTTCAGGCTTCCTTCCAGGCTCTTTTTATAATCGCCGGCCACGTTAGTAAAATAGTATTCCCGAAGCCCGCTTACCTGCTGCTCCGTCCTTTGAGCCGGCGCTGTTTTGAGGGCTACCGCTACTTCGTCGCGCTGTGAGTACAGCCCCCGCATTTCGAGCGGCGTCAGGCTACGGGTATAGATCTTAAGCTCGTCTACGTCGAAATTTTTGGTGTAGACATCATTCTGCCTGCCTATCTTCAGGTTATTGACCGCTATATTGGTTTTGTTCTTACCATATAGCAGGCTCTGGGTGAGGTTGTTGTTGATCACTTTTACATGCGCGCGCTCCCCGTTGATGTAGACATTCACTCCTTCCGCCCTGCTAAGGCCGTTATAAGTGAAGGCTACCTGTGTCCACTGGTTGACCGGCACCGGCTGAAGCGTTTGCAGCTCTATGCTGTTATCAGGCCATACATAACTCAGCAGGACCCTGAAGGTACCGTCTTTTTCCCGGAAAATATTCCAGCCGCGATAGCCGCTGGTAATGTGATTGGACTTATGGATCAGCGGGCCGCTCAGCGATTCATCCATAATATTCAGCCAGATACTGATGGTAAAAGGCTGATTGCGTTCGAAGTAGGCGAAGTCCTTCCCGAAATCGACGGCATTTTCCCCGAAAAGACGACGGCTCAAACCGAATTTTCCCGGACGGGAGGCGCTGTCGGAAAGGCTCTCGTCGCCTTCGCAGATAGCCTGGTGCCCGGGATTGGCCAGGTTTTTAAGCACTTTTCCTGCGGGTTCGTCGAAAGTGAAATGCCCGTACAGCCCGTCGCCCGGCTTCAGCATGTTTTTCCCGGGATCTTCCGCCGCCCTGGCAAGCCATTCCCCGAAAGGCCCCGGAGCGGCCAGGATCCTTTCACGCTTCTGCGCTTCTTCGGCCAGGTATTTTTTGATGGCGTCCAGCTGCTGCTGTGCCTTTGGAGTGGGCAGCGTCATGCTGGGACTGGCTTCGCCATTATAAGGTATCTGCCCGTTTTCGTTGATGTTATTGAAAAAAGCGAACAGCGAAAAGTAATCTTTCTGACTAACCGGGTCGTATTTATGGTCATGACAGCGGGCGCATTCGGTGGTAAGCCCGAGAAAGGCCAGCCCGAAAGTATTGACCCGGTCGGCTACATATTCGGTCCGGTATTCTTCCGAAATGATCCCGCCCTCCATACTCTGCTGATGCATACGGTTAAAGGCCGTCGCAACCAGCTGTTCGGTGCCGGGATCGGGAAGCAGGTCACCGGCCAGCTGCCAGGTGACGAACTTATCGTAGGACAGATTTTTATTGAAAGCATTAATCACCCAGTCGCGGTAGGGCCAGGCGGTGCGCATCATGTCGTCCTGGTAGCCGTGCGTATCGGCATAACGGGCTATATCCAGCCAGGGGACCGCCATATGCTCCCCGTAATGGGGCGAGGCGATCAGGCTGTCTACTACTTTATCGTAAGCATCCGGGGAGTTGTCGTTCATGAACCTGGTCACCTGGCCGGGGGTAGGCGGCAGACCGGTGAGATCCATGTATACCCGGCGCAGCAGGGTCGTCTTGTCGGCCTCCGGGGAAGGATTGAGCTGCTTCTGCTCTAATTTAGCCAGCACAAAGCGGTCAATTTCATTTTTTACCCAGGCTTTATTTTTCACTTCAGGCGGGGCGCTCTTCCTGATTTTTGTAAACGACCAGTGCGGTTTGTATTCCGCTCCCTCTTCTATCCACCTGATCAAAACAGCCTTTTCCCTGTCTGTCAGCGTCAGGTGTGATTCGGGGGTAGGCATCACCATATCGGGGTCTGAAGATAAGATACGATGGGCCAGCTCACTTTTCCAGGGCTTTCCGGGCACTATAGCCAGCAACCCGTTATCGCCTTTCTTTTGATAGGCAACTTCGGCCACGTCCAGCCTCAGCCCACCTTTTACCTTATTGGCATCCGGCCCGTGACAGGCAAAGCAACGGTCTGAAAGTATAGGCTTTACATCGTAAGCATAGTCCACCGGGCCGGAGATCAGGTCCATCTCCGCAGCCACATTTCCAGGCAGCGTCAACCTGTTCCCGCAAGCGCAGAACAAGCCTGACCATACCAAGAGCAAACACCTGCACAGTAACTGTCTCATACCGGGACCTTATACCTGTTCTCTTTATTTCGGCGCCATCCTGATGGCGCCGTCCAGCCGTATCACCTCGCCGTTCAACATCGGGTTGCTTATAATAGCCGCTACGAGGCTTGCATATTCGTCGGGCCTGCCAAGCCTCGAGGGGAACGGCACCTGCTCCCCGAGGGAAAGCTTTACCTCCTCCGGCAGGTTTTGCAGAAGCGGTGTTTCAAAAAGGCCGGGCGCTATCGACATCACCCTGATGCCCGAAGGGGCCAGATCCCTGGCTGCAGGGAGCGTCATGCTGGCGATGGCTCCTTTGCTGGCCGCATAGGCTACCTGCCCGATCTGCCCTTCGAAAGCCGCTACGGAAGAAGTATTAATAATGACGCCGCGCTCTCCTTCCCTGTCAGGCGCATTGGACTGCATTGCAAAAGCTGCCAGCCTCATCACATTAAAGGTGCCGATAAGGTTTATATTGATCACCTTGCTGAACAGATCCAGGGAATGGGGCCCGTAGACTCCTCCAGCCTTTCCTACCGTTTTACTTCCGGCTACTATCCCGGCGCAGCTCACGGCGATATGCAGGGCGCCGAACGTTTTGCATGCATCGTCTATGGCAGCCCTGACTTCCTGCTCGCTGGTCACGTCGGTCATCCGGAACTTTGCATTGTTCCCCAGTTCTTTTGCCAGCTGCTCTCCTTTTTCCTGCTGGATATCGGCAATCCATACGTTGCACCCGGATGCAGCCAATCTCCGGACGGTAGCTTCTCCGAGTCCTGAGGCGCCGCCTGTTACCAGGGCCGTCTTATTGTTAAAGTCCATTTAGTCGGGTCAAAAGGTAAATCCGGCTAAATATACACATATTAGCGCTTTCCCAGTACCATCAGGACCACCCCTACCAGGATCACCCCTCCTGCAACGATCGATTGCCCGTTCAAAATTTCTCCGGCAAAGGCCCAGCCGAGAAACATAGCTACTACCGGGTTGACATAAGCGTAGGTAGACAATAGCTGCGGAGAAGCGTTCCGGGCCAGCCAGGCATAGGAGCTGAAACCGATGATCGACCCGAAAAACGCCAGGTAGACCAGCGCCCCGATGGCTTTGCCTGGCGCATCCAATATGCTTAAGAACGAAACCGGCTCGAAAAGCAGGCTGATGCACAGCAGGAACACACCTCCGGCCAGCATCTGGACCGAGCTCGAAATAAGCTGGTGAGGCAGCTTCATCCGGGACGAAAGCAGCGTTCCCGTCGCCCAGAAGACATTGCAAAACAAAATGATGACAATGCCTACCCAGCTGTCGGGCGAAGTTTCCTTAAAGCTCCCGGGCTGAACCAGCAGCGCAATGCCGGCCACACCCGTGAGAAGTCCCGCCATGGCCAGCACGGTAGGTCTCGCTTTGGCAAAGGCAATCCAGTTGATGACAATGAGAAACAAAGGCAGCAAACCGGCCAGCAGCGCCGCAATACCGGTCGGAAGATACTGGATCGCAATGCTCATGCCGCCCATAGAAAACCCCAGAAGCAGCACCCCGATAATCCCGGACGAAACAGCTTCTTCACGACTGGGCCGTGCATAGCCGTTCAACCGTGCAAACGGGTATAGAATACACCCGGCTACCAGCACTCTCCAGCCGGCCATGTACAGGGGAGGCATATCCTCCGTCATGAAATGGATGAACAGGTAGGTGGAGCCCCAGATAAAATAAACTGAAATTAAGTTAAGCAGCAGCTTTGAATGCTGCGACCAACGACCCTGTGCCGGCAAAAAAGACATTGTGGTGTGCAGAAAAACTAATTTATTGCCTAATAAACGATCGCGGCAGCCATATGGTTCCGGTTCCGGTCGCCGTATAAAAAAACCAAAAGAGACCGCCCTTTTGAGGCAGCCTCTTTCAGATGATATGGTCGTACCCGGTACTTTATTCCCTCCTGCCCAGCAGGATCATCAGGTAGTAAAGCAGTGTCGCCAGAGAACCGATAGCCGCTACAAGGTAAGTCCTCGCAGCCCATTTCAACGCGTCTGCTGCCATCCCGTGCTCCTGGCTGGTTACCACTCCCTGGCGGTCGATCCATGCCAGGGCCCTGTTGCTCGCATCGTATTCTACCGGCAGCGTAATGAAGCTGAAAAGGGTTGTGAGCGCAAACAACGCTACCCCGATGGCCAGCGGCACAGGAGTAGTGTTGAGCAAGAGGATACCTCCGAGGATTATCCAGCTCATATACCGCGAGGATATCGTCAAAACCGGCACAAGCTTCGAGCGGAACTGCAGCCAGGAATAAGCTGTAGCATGCTGCACCGCATGGCCGCATTCGTGCGCCGCTACAGCAGCAGCGGCAACGCTCCTTCCGTAAAATACATCGGAGCTCAGGTTGACAGTCTTGTCCTGGGGGTTGTAGTGGTCAGTCAACGTTCCCTCTACCGACTGCACCCTGACATCGTAAATTCCGTTATCGCGGAGCATTTTTTCAGCAATTTCCTGGCCGCTAAGGCCGATCCTCAGCCCTACTTCCGAATACTCCTTAAACTTGCTTTTCAATCTCCACTGTACATACCAGCTGACCGCCATTACGATCAGACCTATCAGATAAGCTCCTGCCATTGTGTTTCCCTAAGATTTGGTTCAAATTATTTTCCAGCTAACGAAAATAAGAAAATTCAGGTATAAGCCGCTCTTATTTTCTCAATTAGTGAGGAGGTAGAATATCCCTTTACCAGCGGGATAGTCTTTACCTCTCCTCCGTTAGCTGTCACAAAATCCGCGCCAACAATGTTTTCAACTGAATAATCGTCACCTTTTACCAATATGTCAGGCCCCAGGGCTTCAATTAACTGCAAAGGTGTCGGTTCGTCGAACAAAATGACAGTATCCACGAATGAAAGCGCCGCTATCAGCCTGGCCCTTGCCGTTTCATTTACTACCGGCCGCAGCGGCCCTTTCAGCCTGCTTACCGATGCGTCGGTATTCAGCCCCAGCACAAGCCTGTCGCCCAATGCGCGGGCCTTTTCCAGGTAATCTATATGCCCCAGGTGGACGATATCGAAGCATCCGTTGGTAAATACCACCTTTTCACCTTCATCGCGCCACCGGGCAACGAGGTTCCTGGCCTCGTCCAGGTTCAGAATTTTGTCAGCTGTCTGCTTCATCTTGTGTTCAACAGGTTTCTGCAGTTATCGGTAAAAAAATGATGCCGTGGGCAGGTTCCTGTCCACGGCATCATTTTCCGTAGTCTGCTACTTCCTCTTTTTCTTCTCTTTTTTGGCTTTCCTGCCTTCAGGCTGGGCCGCTACGGGAGCAGGCTCTTCCTTCCCGGACAGGTCCCTGATCCTGATATTCCTGAATTTTACCTCGGTGCCATGACCCAGGAACCCGATATGTCCCGTTTTCCTGAATAATCCCGGGTGATCTTTCTTGTCGAGCGTACCATTTTTGCCGGCTTCCTCCAGGTCGCCGTCTACGATGGTCGTGCCGTTCAGGATAACCTTTACTTTAGGCCCTTTCAGGTAAACTTCCTCGTAGTTCCACTCGCCCAAAGGCTTGAGATATCCTCTTTTGGCAGGAATGATACCGTATACCGATCCGTGGTATTGGTAGGGCTCGAGCTTGCTGTAGATCGGCGCGGTATCGTCCAGTATCTGCAGCTCGGCAGCGCCGGAATAGGCGGCATCTCCATTTAAAGGAGCGCGTATGCCCAGGCCATTATTGGCGCCCGGTGTAAGCTGGAACTCGAACCGGAATACGAAGTCGGCATATTCGTCTTTGGTATAGAGGTTCCTGGTACCCGACGACTTCCCGCCTTTCGGCCTTACGACCAGGTTACCTCCCTCGATGAAATAGTCCTCGGTATTCCCCACCCATTCATGCATGTTGGTCCCGTCAAAAAGCACCTTGAACCCGTCTCTCTTCTCTTCGTCCGACAACCGGAAGGGCTCTACTCTCGGCAGCTCCTTCACATAGATATCGCGGTAATACACTTTTGTACCGTGCGCCTGAAGCTCAAGCTGTCCTACCGGGAAAATTGGTATGGTGCGGTCCCAGTAATTCTCCAGTATCACGTTATCGACGACGCGTTCGCCGTTGAGTTCGACCGTCACCCTGTCACCGACCATTTTGATGTAGAAAGTATTCCACTCTCCAAGCGCGTTATCGGCTACTTTATCGGGTATGCTCTTATGAACCTTGTTGTTATATAGCCCGCCTGATCCTACCTGGGCTCCTGCCTTGACGCGGGAAGTATCCCAGATCTGGACCTGGGGCGTGCCGCGAAGGTAAATTCCGGCATCGCCGTCCTTCCCGTTGGCATCCAGCTTCCAGTCGACATACATCTCGATATCCCCGTATTCTTTCTTCGCCACGATGTTGTCGCCTTTGCCCGTAAAGATCAGCATGCCGTCTTCCACAATCCACCCGCTTCTCATTTTCTCGTCGGCCAGCCTTTGCTTGTAGGCAAGCGAATCGGCGCTCAGCTTTGCTCTTTTTAACGGGTTGTCTACCAATCCCTTCCAGCCGGCCAGGTCTTTCCCGTTGAAGAGCGATACAAATCCTTTGTCATCGGGCAGCAGCTCGGAAAGATGCTTCCTGATCCCTTCTTTCTGGTATTCCGCATCGGGGCCCTGGATGACCTGCATGGTTTTCGTCAGCAGGCTCCTCACCACCGCACCGTCAAACTGGGTATTGCCCATTGCGATGTTCATCACCGCGTGGGCAGCGGTCTGCTGGAGCTCCGGATCGTCGAGGTACTTACCGGCGGTCATCAACGCCAGGAATGTCTTATTCCGCTGAAGCTCGGTCAGGATCTCCTTCCTGCTATCGGTGCTCTTCGCTACTTCGAGCGCTTTCCTGAGCAGGATTACCTTTTGTACGGGATTAGCCTGAGAACGCTTCACGGTCGCCACGTACCCGGCAATAGCCTCGTCCCTGTAGCCGGCGTTCGTTGTACTTTTAGCAATATTATATAGCTCGTCAAGACTTTTGTCGTCAGACCACTGGCTGAGGGCCTGGATAGCCGATTTCTTTTCTGCCTCCGTCCCGCCGTTGAACGACGAAATAGTGGCTGCCAGCGCCTGAGAACCGCCAAGGCTTGCTAAAACAGGCAGATAGGCAGCTTTGTTGCCCGATTGGTTCATATTGGATAATAGCTGCGAGACCTGCTGATCGCCGCTTCCCTGGCTGCGTACGGCAGCTTTCACCGCTTCCTGAACGCCCGCCAGGCTGGCGCCGTCTTTGACGGAATTAAGCAGGCCGAACAGCTGCGGCAGGTCCTTTCCTGAAACGACTCCTTTCAGCGCCGAGAAGGCCGCAGATTTAACAGCAGGATTGCTGCTGGTCAGTAACCCGGTTACTACGTCAAGCTTGCTTTCTGCCCGGCGGCTGGCCAGCACGTCCAGCAGCGCTACCTTCGCCACGTCGCTCGCACCGGGAATAGCCGACGCTACCTGGTCGATGACCGCGTTGCCTTTTGTGGTAAGCAAAGCCGATTTTACAGCTCCTGCTACCGCCTGGTCGTTGCTTTTCAGAAGCGGGAGCAGCTTCGCCACACCCGATTCCCCGCCCAGCTTACCGAGCGCGCCGATAGATGCGATCTTCACCGCGGGCGACTTGTCGGTAAGCCCCCTGGTAATAGCAGGCAGCGCTGCCTCGGTACCGGAATTGCCCAGGAACGAGATGACGTCGGCTTTCACAGCCGGGCTGCCTGACGCCAGAACCTTGAGAAGCGCAGCGGTCGTAGCCGGTCCTGCGAATTTCCCCAGGTTGGCCAGGGCGCTTCCTCTCAGCTTCGCATCCGGGCTTTGCGCAGCTTTTGCCAGCTCCGCAACCGAGCTTTCGCCCTTCACATCGGCAAGGATGCTCAGCGCAGCCGCCTTTGTATGTGCCTGGCCGGAAGAAGAAGCCTTGCTGAACAATGCCTGCGCGGACTTCTCCGCCAAGGCCTGCTCTCCGTTTTGATTAAGACGAGCCAGGTATTGAAGATAGTTCGCAGTTGCGTTGGTCTCTTCATACACCAGTCCCGATTTTTCGGCTGCCTTCCGGAGGATACCTTCTGAAGTAGGAGAAGCGATCCGCGCCAGCGCATACTGGGCTGCTTTTCTTACGTCCTTATCGCTGCCTTCGGCAATTTTCTCTATTGCTGATGCAGCCGGCCTGTATTTCATATCGCCCAGCGCTTCAGCAAACGAGACCAGCCTGCTGCCTGAAGCATTCCCCAGCGCTTTCAGCAGCGCAGCTCCGGCAGCTTCAGTGCCGGAAGCGGCCAGCGCTCTCGCTGCCGGGCCCGCCAGGTCATTGTCCTCCAGCAGGGGAGCTATGGCTGTCAGCCCTTCTCCTTTATCAACCTGCTGCAGCTGGAACAGCACAAACGCTTTATTAGTCTTATCGCTCAGCTTCGGCAGCGCTTCCGCGTAGGCTTCGGCCGCCATTTTCCGCCAGGACTCGCGCCCCGGCTGGTTTACAAAGTAGGTAAAGCCTCCCACAGCATATTCCACCGCGGCATTCTGGCCTTTTTCAGGGGCGGCCAGCCTTGTTACCAGCTGGGTGATGCCTGCTTTCCCAAGCTCCGCCACCTCGCCGGCATTTCTCTCCAGCGATTTCTGGTCGTTGGCAGGGGTTTGCGCCAGCAGGTCGGCGATCCGGGTTTCCACTGTCCGGGTATCTGCCCTCTGGGCTGTGATCCATCCGCAGGATGCACCGAACAGCAGAATGGTAAATAGATATTTTTTCACTGTCTAATCGAAAATAATGAAAGTCAAATGAAGTATTACAAGGTATACGGGCCGCGCATAGGCTGATCGATCAGACGGTTAGCACCGTCGTCATCGATGAACAGCTGTTTGACAGGATCAAATTTCAACGAACGGTTGAGCCGGAGCGCCGCGAGGCCCATGTTGACAATCGTACACGAACGGTGCCCGTTTTCTTCGTTCAAAGCAAATTTCTGTCTTTTCTTCACGGCTTCCACAAAATCGGTTACCTGCGGTTCCGGGTCGGGAAATGCTGCAAGCTTCTTCTCAAAATCAGGTATATCGCAACGGAAACCATTGTATACCTTCCCGAGCGGTCCTTCTATGTATGCTGCATTTGTATCCTTTCCTTCGCCGTCGAGGATGATCTTACAGCCGTCGTCGTAGGTATATTCTATCCTTCTCCAGGTACCTACCGCATCGGTATGCTGCTGCGGGGCGTCGACTTCCACGCTGATGGGGCTGGTATGATCTTTCCCCAGGAAATACTGGACGGGATCCAGGTAGTGCTGGCCCATATCTCCCAATCCGCCTCCGTCATAGTCCCAATACCCCCTGAAGGTACCGTGAACACGGTGCTTGTTATAGGGCTTATACGGAGCCGGCCCGAGCCATTTTTCGTAATCAAGCTCCTGGGGTACGGGCTCCGGCTTCAGGTCGGTACGGCCTACCCAGTAAAATTTCCAGTCGAAACCGGTATGGCGGCTTACCGTCACTTTCAGCGGCCATCCGAGCATTCCGCTGTCTACCAGCTTCTTAATAGGCTTTACGGTCGTATTCATCCCGTAAAAATTGCTATCGAACCTGAACCAGGTATTGAGACGGAATATCCGGCCATGCTGCTGAACCGCCTCTACGACCCGCTTTCCTTCCCCGATCGTCCTGGTCATCGGCTTTTCCGCCCATATATCCTTGCCGGCACGGGCAGCGTCGGCTCCCATAATGCCATGCCAGTGAGGCGGCGTTGCGATATGTACGATATCGACCTCCGGCAGCTGGATCAGCTCCCGGTAGTCGGTAAGCGCCTTGGTACCTTTAGGAAGCTTGGCAAGCGTGCTTTTGAGGTGGTTCTGGTCGACGTCGCAAATAGCCACCACCCGGGTCCCGGCGTAGGCAAGGTGCCCCTGTCCCATTCCTCCGACCCCGATGATCCCCTTTGTGAGCTGATCGCTGGGCGCTAAAAACCCTTTGCCCAGCACGTGGCGGGGCACAATTGTAAAGCCTGCCAGTACCGCGGCCGAGCCTTTCAAAAAACTTCGCCTGGAGTGCCGGCTACTTACTTCTTTTTCTTTTTCCATTTAAAATTAATGATATACGCAGAGACGGAATGCATACCCTTCCTACGCCTTATAAATTTCGTCCATTTTTTCTTTAATCACTGTCAGCCGCTTACGGTCGCCGCCGCCTACTTCTGCGGATCCCCACCCGGAATACCCGGCCTTCGACAGTGCGGCATTGACCGCCGGCCAGTTGCAGTCTCCTTCCAGGAGCTCTACGCCAAACCCTTTCCAGAGGCCTTCCTCGTTCATTTTTTTCAGACTGAACTCCTTGATGTCTACCTTGAAGATCCGTTTCCCCAGCACCTCGATCCAGTGGACCGGCCATCCGTAACGCAGGATATTGCCTACGTCAAAATACCAGCCGACCAGCGGGTGGTTGAACTCGTCTACATAGCGGGCAGCTTCGATCGGGCTCAGTATAAAGTTATTCCAGACGTTTTCGAATGCGATCTTTATGCCCGTTTCTTCGGCCACCGGGATCAGCTTCTTTACCTCGGCTATGGAGCGGTCCCATGCCGCCTGGTAGGAAGTGTCTGCATTGACCACGCCGGGTACAAGCAATACCGTGGTGCCGCCATACTTTTTGGTATCGCGGAGTGCCTGCGCCATCGCGTCGGAACATACCTTCCTCTTGGCCGGGTCGGGGTCGCTGAGGGGCGACTTCCAGTGGACGGAGTTGACGGTCCCGGGCAGCTCAAGCCCTGTTTTATCGCGGGCGTTCAATATCTCCTTCATCGGGAGGTCGTTGGGAGAATCAAGCTCTACCCCGTCGAACCCGATGTCTTTCAGCAGCTTGAATTTGTCAAGGATTGAAAGATTCTCTTTTACCATACCCCATTTAAGGCTCTTTTTTACCAAAGGTTTGGCCTGCAAGGGGTTTGCGCCCGATGAAAAAACTTCTGAGGCTCCGAGGCCTACTGCAGCGGCGGCCATCGCGTTAGATTTAAGGAATTCTCTTCTGTTCATAAAATACGATGTCTACCATCCCAGACTTTTTCAAGTACATAGATGGTAGACTTTTTAAGTGTTAAAGCACTGTATTAGCTGAATGCGGTAAAGCCGGGCTTAGCCACTTCCGCCACCGGAACAGCCGTATTCCAGGTGTAGGTATCAGGTCCAAGCTTCTCTGTGGAATTCATGGCCTGCTCCCAGGTAATTCTCTTTCCGGTATAAGCAGCCATACGGCCCATAATGGCCAGCAAGGTGCTGTTGCACATCCACTCGCCGTCGTTCATGGGCTTACCTTTACGTATGGACGCAAACAGTTCGTTGTGTTCATTCTGGTACATATCGCCGGACGGGCCGCTGTATTTCCACGGGTTAGCGCCGTAAATTTCATGAACCCTCTTGGAGCAATCGACCATTGCACGTCCTTTGGTACCCAGGCTTTCTACCAGATAAGAGGTGTCGGTATTAGCCTGCTGGCGCGAAAAGTGGAAGCCTTTGGCGCCGTCAGGATATTCGTAGGTAATAGCAAAATGGTCGAAAATATAACCGAATAAAGAATCGGTCCTTACCTGACGCCCGCCGGTGCCGATAGCGCTGACCGGCAGCTTGTTTCCGAAAGCCCACGACATCATATCGATGCTGTGTACGGCCTGCTCTACAATATGATCGCCGGAAAGCCAGGTATAGTACATCCAGTTACGAAGCTGGAATTCCATATCAGTCCAGCCTTCCTTGCGGGGGAAAGACCAGAGAAGGCCTGTGTAGTAGGTATTGTATACGGTGCTTACTTCTCCGATAGCCCCGTCCAGAATTCTTCCGAAGCTGGCCCTTTTCGGCTCATCGTAACGCCAGCAAAAACCTGACACAAGAGAAAGGTTCTTCTGCTTTGCCAGCTTTGCCGCCTCCAGTACCCTCCTCACTCCGGGTGCATCGACCGCCATCGGCTTCTCACAGAAAATGTGTTTTCCGGCTTTTACAGCCGCCTCGAGATGCTGCGGACGGAAATGGGGAGGCGTAGCCAGAAGCACTACGTCCACGCCGGAATCAAGCACTTTCTGATAAGCGTCAAACCCGATGAATTTATGCCCTTCATCCACTTTCACTTTATCCCCGTGCACTTTTTTAAGCCCGGCAAGCGAATTTTCAAGCTTATCACTGAAGATATCGCCCATCGCATGCAGCACCACGTTGGGGTCTGCGCTCAAGGCCTGCTTAGCTGCTCCCGACCCGCGACCTCCACAGCCGATCAACCCTACTTTCAGAGTCTCGCTGTTTACGCCTGCAAAGGTTTTGGAAGGAATAATAATAGATGGGAAGCTACCCCCCGCCAGCGCAAGGCCTGCAAGCTTCAAAACATCTCTCCGCGAAGTTGCCATATTATATATGTGATTATTAATATTGTAAGCTGCTAATATACTTCTTCACCCCATAATCGTCAAGATAAAAAAAGGTTTTTTAAAAAAATACAGCTCTTTCTACCTTCCCAGCGAAATAAGATTCACAAAAAGCCTGTAGGCGCCGGGAACTCCAGCCGGCAGCTCGCGGAACCAGGACAGGCTGGAGTAAACGTAATACCCTTTTCCGTAGCGGGCATAAAGGATCCCGCTGTCGAGGGGCGCGCCTCCCGGGTCACTGGATGAAATCACCGTGCGGTACCGTTTGTCCCAGTCCTGGGGAAAATACAATCCCCGCTCCTGGACCCACCCGTCAAAATCTGCGGCAGTGATTTTATTGGGCCCCGTCAGCACCGGGCTCTGCGGATCCAGTATCCTGACTTCCGCATCTTCGACGCTCACGCGTTCCCTCGATATATCGAAAGGATACGGCCCCAGGCTGCTTCCCGGCAGCTCGACCGGGGTATTGTACTGCACGATCAGGTTGCCTCCCTGGTTTACATATTCGAGAAGGACAGCCTGCTTCCGAAGCAGCGCAGGACGGGTATTGTAAGCGCGTACCCCGAGGATCACCGCATCAAAACTCTTCAGCGAATGCAGCTCGATATCGCGATCTTCGAGAACAGTCACCTGGTAGCCTACTTCCTGCAACGAGGCCGGCACAGCGTCGCCTGCGCCATGGATATAGCCTATACGACGCCCCCTGGTCGCCAGGTCGAGCCTCACGACCCGGCCCTTGCTCTGCGGGAAATACACCTGCCGCGGGATATGCTCATAGCCGATCACGCCCAACCCCCGATCGAATTCATTTCCAGCCATTTCGGCTATTGCCACAATTTCCGCCACCGCGGCGCCCGCCGGCGGCGTCACGACAAAGCTCACCTGTCTTGTGCCGCCTCTTCCGGCAATGTCGAAATCTGCATGAGCGGGCGCGGATCTCCAGCCGGGCGCAAGCTTCAGCCGTACCCTGCCTTTACACCCGTCCTGCGCGGCAGTAACCGTAACGGCTATAGTGCGCGGCTTTTCATCCCTGAACATAGAGACATCTTTTTCCAGCGAGGTGTACACAGGAGGCGAGATTACGACCGGCTCGTACACCTCCCCCCTTACAGGATCTCTCTTCTTAAAAACAACCGGGATCCGGTAGCTCAGCTCCGTTCCTCCGACTGAAAGCCGAAGGGTGATCACCGCCGGCGGGGCATTTTCGGGAATTCCGATCTTCTGCTGGTCTCCAACCTCGAACAGGCCGGCATACCCTATGTCGCGGGTCAGCCAGTAGGGCTGGGATATACCCTGATCCTGCGGCACTACCGATGCAAAGCCGGCCTTGAATCCTTCGTTTTCCTTCAGCTCCCTGTTCACAGCGCTGTCTGCCCGCGCAAACGGCCCGGACCATGATTTGAGAACCACGGGGAAGCCCGACCGGTTGATCGCTTCCAGTGAAACGTCGAGCTGCTGTCCCGGGGTATAAAGGCTGCGGCCCGCCACGGCTTCCAGGTACAGCCCGAGCATATCCCTGATCAGCGCATCGGTCTCTTCCAGCTTTACCCCTTTCCAGTAGCTGCCGGGAAGAGCCGAAATGGCAGCCCTGATTTTCAGCAACGCCGGGATACCCGCCGAAGGATTCCCCGCATCGTATTCCTTTTTCAGAGCGTCGATAAGGCCCGGTATGCGGCCGCCTCCCTCCACCCTGCTCCATGTCGTATTGATCCCGTCCAGCAAATCGGACTCCGCCTTTTCTCCCTTTACATGCTCAAAATACTCTACATCCGTTCCGCGGCTCCCGACCGCCCCGAAACCCTGGCTTTTGTGCATGCTCCTGCTCCGCGCGGCCATTTCCCCATAGGACGAGCCCAGCAAAGGGTTATACTTCCCGATATCCAGCTTGATGTAGTTGCCGGCATTCCTGACATATTCTTCCCGGTTCCTTACCGACCACATGCTGATATTCCACATCAGCCTCTTGGGCTTCCAGACCTCCACGTATTGAAGCTGATCGGGGAACCTGCCCGGGTCGCCGGCAGCTTCAAATGCCTCTGCGGCCAGCATCGCCGAAGCGGTATGATGTCCGTGCCCGGCCCGCGCATCGGGCGGGAACCTGGTAACGATCACATCCGGCCGCGTTTTCCTGATGATCCAGACCGCATCGGCCAGAACCGCTTCCCGGTCCCAGATCTTCATGGTTTCTTCCGGGTTTTTGGAATACCCGAAATCGTTTGCCCTTGTAAAATACTGCTTTCCGCCGTCGATCCTCCTGGCCTGCAGCAGTTCCTGGGTCCTGATCATACCCAGGAGCTCCCTCATTTCAGGCCCGATAAGATTCTGCCCCCCGTCGCCCCTGGTGAGCGAAAGATAAAAAGTTTCGTACTTCCTCTCGTTAGCCATGTAGGCGATGAAACCCGTATTTTCGTCATCGGGGTGCGCAGCGAAATAGAGAACGCTTCCGAGCACGCCAAGCTTGTCAATTTTTTGAAGGATTTCTGAAGAGGCGGGCTGACGGGGCGCCTGCGCATGAATTCCCCCGACCCACAGAGCGACGACAGCCGCAAACAAAATATGCTTTACATTCATACCGATCATTGCTGGAAACAGGGCATGAATATAAAGAAATTTATTTCAACCCGGCCCGTATGAACTTCAGGCTTTCGACTAAATGGTTTTTGGCGGTATTGGGAGATATATCCAGCGCCTCCGCGATCTGCTCGAGGGTAAACCCTTTTTCCCGGCTGAGCTCATATACTTCTTTCTGGCGCCTGGGCAGCGACTGCAGAAGTACGGCGATCCTGTCTTCCAGTTCTTTTTTATAGATCTCCTCGATGACCGCATTGGTATGGCGCTCCATTTCCTGCCATACCATTTCCTGGTATTTCTTTTCTGTGGAAAGCCTCCGGTAGTGGTCAATAAGGTGGTTGCGGGCAAGGGAGTACAGCCAGGCATCGATGCTTTCCACTGAATCAGCATAGTCCTTATTTTGCCAGAATTTGATGAAAACATCCTGCGCAAAATCCTCAGCCAATGAAGGAATTTTAACGTGCTTGATGAAGAAGCGGTAGAGAAATGCTCTGTATTCAGTATATACCTGTTCCATTTTCACAGATCTTTTAGGCACCCTGTGAAATAAGGAATCATCGACATGTTTACTGCGCATTACAAAAGTAAAGAAATTCTTAGATTATTTAAACCGGCATGAAAATTTTTGCCCCCCGGCTAGTCCTGAAAACCGGGTTATCCGTCAATGTCATAAACCGGCAAGTGATGGGGGTGGTCGAAGATGTAACCTGCGCGCAAAAAGTTATGTTGGACCCAGACTTTAAACTGATTTATTGTGAGTAATAACGATCGCTTCATGCGGCTACTGGAAAAATACCGGAACAATACGTTATCCCCTCAGGAATACCGGGAATTCCTGGAACTCGTCGGCGATCCGGCTGCTTCCGGGGTTATCGACCGGATATCCGGAGAGGACTGGAAGGAATCGAAAGACATCCTGCAGCGCATGGAAACCGACCCGGTTCAACCCCGGGAAAGACGATTGCCGGTTCTCAGGATTCTATGGGGCGTCGCTGCCTCCGTGGCGATACTTGTTGCGGCCTTTCTTTTCCGGCCGGGAGGCCCTCTGATAGAGCCGCTGGCTTATGAGACAGGGTATGGCGAAACCCGGACGATCCTGCTCCCCGACAGCAGTACCGTGCTGCTGAATGCCAATTCGCGCCTGGTATGGGATACAGGTTGGAAAAAAGAACGCAGCAGAAATGTAACACTCGAAGGCGAAGCTTTTTTTGAGGTAAAAAAGGCAAACGGGATGAAGTTTGTGGTTCAGTCAGACCATATTAAGGTCAAAGTGCTAGGCACAGCCTTCAATTTCCGGAGCCGCAACGGCCTCTCCCACGTGTTCCTGGAGTCGGGCAAAGTAGACCTGGAAATCCCGGAGCTGCAAAAAGAGCCCGTTGCCATGGCGCCGGGCAATGCGGTACAATACGACAGTGAGAAAAAGGATCTCAGGATAGAATCCTCCTCCTCGCTCAACCGGAGCGCCTCCTGGGTAGAAGGAATGCTGGCATTCGAAAATGCCTCACTGGGAGATATCCTTGAGCACCTGGAGGAGCTGTATGGGAAAAAATTCACCGCCGAAAACAAAACCATCCTCGATAAACGCATGGACCTGTCGCTCCCCTACTCCAATTGGGACCTTATCAGGAAAGCGCTTGAGATATCGATGGACGTGAAATTTACCGAAAGCCGGGACAGCATTATCGTTCACTAATTAATTACGAAATAGGAATTACTTAAATCTTTATTCAATATGAGAAAATGTCTGCAGATTATTGTATCTGGGATCCTGCTGTGCTTTGCGCTTTCCGCCTATGCCGCAGAAAATCCGGGAGGCGCTTTACAAAGCGAAAGCCTGCTGAATATCATCCGGGATATGAACAGGCGGTATAATGTTCATTTCACGTATGATCGTGAGATCGTCGAAAAAGTAAAGATCAAAAGGCGTTATAACCCGGAATCGTACCAGGATGTAAACGAGGCCCTGAGCGTCGTTTTGCGGGAAACGAACCTCAAATTCCAGGTATTGGACAAAAAATATGTGGTGATCTACCGCGACGACCAGAAGGGGATGGAGTCGCTGCAACGGATGATCACGGTGCTGCAGGAGATCATCGATCAGAAGAAAACGGATCGACCGCAACAACGGCCTGCACAAAAAGAAGGCAAGGTGTCCCGGCTGGAAAACCTCCCGGTTCCGGAGTTTCGTATAGACAGAACCGTAAAGGGGAAGGTATCGGATGAAAAGGGGGAAGGACTCCCGGGGGTAAGCATCCTGGTGAAGGGAACCCAAAGGGGGTTGATCACCGACAGCGACGGAAGCTTTTCGATTGAGGTACCGGATGACGATGCGGTGTTGGTGTTTTCGTTTGTGGGGTATGTGAGCCAGGAGGTGGTGGTGGGTAGCAGAACAAACCTGGAGCTCTCACTTACGCCGGATGAGAAAGGGCTGGACGAGCTCGTCGTAATTGGCTATGGAACACAGAAAAAAAGAGATCTGACAGGGGCGATTTCTTCTGTAAAGGCTTCTGAGCTTGTAACGGTTGCTACACCCGACGTAGGGCGTGCGTTAAAAGGAAAATTAGCCGGCCTTATGGTGCGGGAAAATAGTGCGCAGCCGGGAGGCGGACTGGAGATTCTTGTGCGCGGGGCCGGATCAGTAAATGCGAGCAATGCGCCTTTAATTGTGGTTGACGGGTTCCCTATAAGTGATTTGCAGCAGCCAAACAGCGGTGGCAGGTACAGCGCCGGAACTCACAGTATCCTGAACTCATTCAACCCGAACGATATCGAATCTATCGAGGTGCTGAAAGACGCTTCTGCGACAGCTATTTACGGTGCGAGAGCCGCAAACGGCGTTGTTCTGATCACTACAAAGCAGGGAAAGGAAGGCAAGCCGCAGGTGCATTACTCGGTCAATCTTTCTTCTCAAAAGTACAGGGACTCCTACGATCTCCTTACCGCGGAGGAACGGCTTCGGTCGCGAAACGAAGGCCACTACGAATCCTGGCTTTTTGAAAACCAGGTACAGCCTTTTGGCAACCGCACACTGGCAGAGGCAGAAGCCAACCCGATCGGAGGGATTGCCCATCACCCGCTTTACACACAGGAAGAAATCGCTAACGCCGGAAAAGGGACTGACTGGTTTAGT
>MEDT01000115.1 GCA_001724175.1 Cytophagaceae bacterium SCN 52-12
AGCCGCGACCGGCAACATGACTTTGAGACCGTTTTCGGTCGTTAGCGAAGTGATTTACGATAAGGAAAGCAAGAGAGCCAAAGGAGTACGCGTCATCGATTCCCAAACGCTGGAGGTATATGAATACTATGCAAAGGTTATCTTCCTCAATGCTTCTACTTTAAATACCACCCTGATCTTACTCAACTCCGTTTCCGACGCGTTTCCCGAAGGCCTCGGGAACGGTAGCGGGCAGATCGGCCATAACCTGATGGATATGCCTTACGGGATGGGCGCCAGCGGAAGTTTTGACGGCTTTAAAGGTAAATATACATTCGGAAATCGTCCTACCGGTATTTTTGTGCCGCGTTTCCGAAATATCAACGAAAAGACAAAGACCGATAAATTCCTCAGAGGATACACTTACCAGGGCGGGGCATGGCGCGGGCGCATCGGATGGTCAGATGGCGTGGGCATGCAGCTAAAAGAACGTCTTTCCGAAGCAGGAGACTGGGGCATGGCTATCACCGCCTGGGGGGAGCACCTTCCCTATTTCGACAACAAAGTAACGCTGGATCCGGTCAGGAAAGATAAATTCGGGATGCCCGTTCTGCGTATCGACTGCGAATTCAGGGAAAACGAGAAAAAGCTCGGAGAAGATGCCATGAACGCCGCTGCCGAGATATTGGAAATGGGTGGGCTCAAAAATGTGACCACTTATGACCGAGGCAAGATCCCCGGCTCCTGTATTCATGAAACCGGTACGGCACGGATGGGTAAAGACTCCAAAACTTCGGTTTTAAATAAGTGGAACCAGATGCATGAAGTCAAAAATGTCTTTATCACAGACGGATCCGCTATGGCTTCTTCCAGCTGTATACCCGGCCCGTCAGTTACTTATATGGCGTTGACGGCAAGAGCAGTAGACTATGCCGTCAAAGAAATGAGAAAAGGAAACATCAGATAAAAAAATGAACAGAAGACAAGCACTCCAACAAGTCTCGCTGGTGCTGGGAGGGACCATGATCGGCGCTCAGGCCTTTCTGAACAGCTCCTTTACGTCCGGCAAGCATGGCAGCTTCCTCTCGCAGGCACAAATTCAGCTGCTTAACGAAATTGGCGAGACTATACTACCCCAAACCGATACTCCGGGGGCAAAGGCAGCCGACGTAGGCAGGTTTATGTCTGTCATTGTAGCCGACTGCTACACTCCGGAAGAACAGGGAGTTTTTCTGAAAGGACTTGCCAAAATCCAGCAAGCTGCTGAAAATCAATATGGGAAAAGCTTTCTGATGCTCACAAATGAAGAGCGTGAAAACTTCCTCAACCGGATCGACAGGGAACATATCGACTATATGAAAAACCGTAAGCAGGGAGAACAGCCGCATTATTTCAGGATGTTTAAGGAACTTACGCTATCCGGGTATTTTACTTCCGAACCCGGAGCTACACAATTTCTGAAATACAATCCCGCACCCGGACGTTACGACGGGTGCACTGAAGAAAAGCCATGGCACTGAACCAGGATCGATTCGTTAGCGGCAATGTCCGGTTTCTATTTTCCTTATACCGGTTCTGGGCCAAAACGTCGTACGGGTGGCGAAAAAGATCAGGAAACCTGCCAAATTTGTAATTTATTCCCCCATCTGCTTATTTTACGCCTGTACAAAACAGGCCGTTACGGTTTTCCCCGGCCTTCCCAGGAAAGATACTAACACATTTGCCAGATGGTCCCAGTTAACCGGTTGTCCGAAAAAAAGCAGGATTTCGAAATATGGGATAGCTTCCTTCGCGGCGACCAGAAGGCATTTGAGCAGCTTTACCAGCGCTATTTCAAGTCCATGGCGCACTATGGCATGAAGCTGCTCAAAGACCGGCATCTGGTTGAAGATGCCATCCAGGATGTTTTTATCGATCTGTGGCGGCGGAGGGAGTATTTGTCGGAAGCGCACCAGCCTAAATTTTACCTGTTCCGGGCGCTGCGGAACCAGGTGCTGAGAAATGCAAGGAACGATATTTTCGAGGAGTCGGAAGATATCGATGATTTTCTTGACTACCTCGGGACGTTATCGGTCGAGCAGCAGACGATTGAAAAAGAAACCCTGACCGAGAAGGCTGACAAAATAAAAGATGCCATCGCCCGGCTGGGCCCCAGACAACGGGAAGCCATTATGCTTCGCTTCTATCATGGTTTCAGCCTTGAAGAGACTTCTTCGCTGATGAAGCTTTCGAAGCAGGCCGTCAGTAACCTGTTTTACCGGTCTTACACGGTGCTGCGGATGCTGATCGAACCCTATGCCGTTATTCTTATTTCCTGCTTTTTGGAATAAATGCGGCGCCCGACCGGGCGCCGCTCCCGATGTCGGCGGATTGAAATCCGCAGCTACGACATTGACCGATGCCGGCATCTGATCTGCAGCCCGGAAATTTTCATGTCCTATTCTGTTTTTTGTATCGGATTCCCTGGTATTCAACGGTTTTTAGTGATTGGCAAAAAATAATCTCCTGTCATGATTAGTTTTTACCAAAAGCTGTACCTCTATAGATAGAGGCTCATTTAGCGTTTGCTGAAGGCTGATAGCTTTGATACACATGAAATATAATTATTCAGACGTAAACGATTTCCTTCACGACGATTCATTCGTCAGATGGGTATTGTTTAATGAAAATGATGCCCGGTGGCAGCGGGTCATGACATCCGATCCGGCTTATCCGGTACTCATGGATAGGGCGAAAAAGCTCATTCTGGCTGTACAGGAAGCGGAAAAAGGAGATGAGCTCGCCTCCAGCCAGGGAGAAGTATGGCGCCGCATTACCGAAGGAATAAGGGCAAACCCGGCGCGGGAGCGGCCGGTATTTTACCGGAATCTTTCCCAGGGAAGCCGGGCCGCGATCGGCCGCGCCGCGATCGGTTGGGCGGCCGGCATCCTGCTGGTGCTTGCAATAGGCTGGGTTATCATAACGACCTTCAGCACCAGACCTGAAGCCGGCGGAACAAGTTCCCTGCAAGGGGTCGCGGCGCCGGAGCTTCTGTCGGAGATAGTCAACAGGGAGATCATTCCTATGACCGTATCGCTGGACGACGGCAGTACCGTGGTGCTGCAGAAAAACAGCAGGTTGTCTTTCAGCAAGCCTTTCGGCAAGTCGGGCAGAAAGGTCTTACTAAGCGGGGAAGCGTTTTTCGAGGTGGCCCGCGATTCCCTGAAGCCTTTTGCCGTATATTCCGGCGAGATCGTCACGGAAGTGCTGGGGACCAGCTTCTCGGTCAGGGCCTTCGAAAAAGATAACGAAGTGGAGGTCAATGTAAAGACAGGGAAAGTCTCTGTTTTCAGGCAGGATGCCGCTGCGGCAGCCCAGCCGCGGCAGCCGGCTATCGTACTGGCACCTAACCAGAAGGTAGTATTTTCCAGGAAGGATGAACATTTTGACAAACGGCTGGTCGATAATCCTCTCCCGATCAGGGAGCTTTCCGAGTATCCCAGGCAGCGTTTCGAAGACATTACAGTGCCCGACCTGCTCAAATTGCTGGAAGACCGGTACGGCGTGCAGTTTGTGTATGACCGGAGCCTTCTTGAACGATGCGTCATTACGACGACCCTGAACGATGAGCCGATATTCGATAACCTGGAAGTCATCTGCCGGACCATCGGCGCTTCTTACAGGGAGGAGGACGCCCGTATCGTTATCGAGTCGGAGGGATGTAATATACGTTAACACTAAACCCGTATCGCCTATGAACATCGCGACGTAAACATAACATCGTTATTTCTTCTTTCCGGCGGGGTCGGCGCAGGGTGAAAGTTTCGCTGAAGCCCTGCTTATACCCGTCAAAAAAGGGAAGATGCGGCCACATCTTCCCCGGGATCTTCACCGCCGTTGTGCACGGCGGGAAGGGATTGTTTTGTCTGTCATAACAAAAACAACACAAATTATGTCAAATTCTATTTTAAAGCAAAGGCTTTCAGAGCTTATGAAATTAGGAGTGCTACAACTTTTTTTGCTCGGGGCGCTGGCAGGCATGGGTTATGCGCATCCTTTGCGCGGACAGGAGTCCCTGAGGATGAAGATAACGCTGGAGATACAGGATGCATCGCTCAGCGCGGTGCTCCGGCAGATCGAAAAGCAGACGAATATCTCATTCTCTTACCAGAAGGATGTCGTAGCCCCTTTCAGGAACATCAGCCTGTCTTTCCGGGACGAAACCGTGGAGAAGATCCTGGAGCAGGTGCTCACACCCAGGAAGATCCGCTATGAACGGCTGAGAAACAACCAGCTGATCCTCACCCCGATGCCGGGCGGCCCGGCAAAGCGGTACCAGGAAGAAGCTTTCCTTTCATTGCCGCCGGAAAAGTCCGTCAGGGGGGTAGTCAGGGATGAAAACGGGGAAGCATTGCCGGGCGTAAGCATCCTGGTGAAAGATACGCAGCGCGGTATGATCACCAACGCCGCAGGAGAATTTGCAATAGACGTTCCGGATGAGAGCGCTGTTCTGATCTTTTCGTTTGTGGGCTATTTAAGCCAGGAAGAGATCGTAGGGACCAGAACGACGATCGAGGTGTCGCTGAAGGCGGGTGAGAAAAACCTCGAGGAGGTAGTGGTCGTAGGGTATGGTACCCGGAAGAAAGCTACGCTTACCGGTTCGGTGGCAAGCATGTCGAGCGCTGAAGTAAAGAAAAATCCGGTGACCAACCTCTCCAATTCGCTGGCAGGTATGATGCCCGGAGTAGTGACCACCAACAGGACCGGCGAGCCGGGAAGGGATGATTCGGGAATCCTGATCCGGGGAAAAAGCACTACCGGCAATACCAGCCCGCTGGTCGTCGTAGACGGGATCCAGGGCGTTTCGGGATGGCAGAGGATCAATCCCAACGATATTGAATCTATCTCGGTTTTGAAAGACGCTTCGGCCGCCATATACGGCGCAAGGGCGGCCAACGGGGTGATTCTGATCACTACCAAACGGGGAAAGGCCGGTAAGCCGGTCATTGAATATACTTTCAACCAGGGGATCGTAACGCCGACCCGCCTGCCCAAGATGGCGAACTCCGCCGAATTTGCCGGGTATGTGAACGAGCTGCAGATCAAGGCGGGGCAGGGCCCCAGATACACCGAAGAAGAAATAAGAAAATTTGCCGACGGCAGCGATCCGCTCAATTACCCGGATACGGACTGGTTTGGGGAAGTGCTCAGGAAAGCCACAACCCAAAGCCGCCATAACCTGAACCTCAGGGGAGGATCTGAAAATCTCAGGTTTTCTGTTTCGGGCTCGTTTTCCAACGAGAACGGAATATTTAAAAACGGCAGCCTCAATTTCAAAACCTATACCATCAGGTCGAATATCGATGCGGATGTCACTAAAAACATCAAAGTCGGGCTGGATATAAACGCGGGGCTGGATAATGGGAATTACCCGTCCTACAATACCTCGACTACTTTTCAGCGATTGTGGCAGGTGCCGATCGTGCCGGTATACTGGCCGAACGGGCTGCCGTCTTCAGGCATAGAAAACGGGGAGAACCCAGCGGTCATGGCGACCTCGGCTACGGGTAATATCAACAACAGGACCCAGCGGTTTCTCACCAAGGCAACCTTCGACATCAACCTGGCGTGGCTGGAAGGTCTGGGCCTGGACGGATATTTTGCCTACAGCAATGACGTGGCAACTGCCAAAAACTGGCGTACGCCCTGGACGGTATACGACTATGACAAAATAAACGATGTGTATATTTCCAAACCGGGCGGCGGGATCCTGAAACCGCAGCTCACCGAAGGCTTTACCGGCGGTACCAGCGCGCTGACCAACCTGAGGCTGAAATACGAGAGGCGATTTGAAGACCACGAGATCAACACTTTCATCGCTATGGAGCAGCAGCTGAACAACGACCGCAGCTTTTCGGCGTTCCGGAAGGATTTCATTTCTTATGCGATAGACGAGCTGTTTGCTGGCAGCCTCGTCGATCAGTCGACAACCGGTATCCGGTCTGAAAGCGGGAGAAGCAACTTTTTCGGAAGGGTGAGCTACGGGTTTAAAGACAAGTACCTGCTGGATTTCAATTTCAGGTACGACGGTTCGTCTAATTTCCCTCCGGGCAAGCGCTACGGTTTCTTTCCCGGTCTTTCTGCAGCCTGGCGTATTTCCCATGAGGAATTTATGAAAAGCCTGAGCGCGGTGGACGAGCTGAAGGTCAGGGCCTCATACGGGAAAATGGGGAACGATGCGGTGGCCGCCTTCCAGCACCTGGCGCTGTACACACTGGGCAACCAGGGGTATCATTTCGGGTTCCCGTCCGCATTCTCGCAAGGGCTGACGGTCGGAGTGACGCCTAATCCCAACATGACCTGGGAAGTGCTGACCAGTTCGAATATCGGGCTCGACGGAAGCCTGTGGAATAACGGGCTGGGCTTCACTATCGATATCTTCAAGCAGCGCAGATCCAATATCCTGGCCACCAGGAGCCTGGCAGTGCCCGTATACACCGGGCTTAAGCTTCCCAATGAGAACATCGGGATAGTGGAAAACAAGGGAATTGAGCTGACCTTGTCTACTGCCCGGACTTTGGGAGCGATCAGGTACCATATTTCGGGAAACATGGGCTACGCCAAAAACAAGATCATCGATATCAGCGAAGCTGCAAATATACCCGAATGGCAAAAATCCGAAGGCCATGTGATCGGGGCTACCCGCTATTATAAAGCGCTGGGCATTTTCAGAACACAGAATGAAGTTGACAACAGCCCGGTGTATCCCGGGACCAAGGTTGGCGATCTGCAATATGAGGACGTGAACGGGGATAACAAGATCGACGCCGCGGATATGGTAATGTCCGACAAAATCAATATCCCGCAAATTACCTACGGGCTCAACATGTCCATAAGCTACAAAAATCTCTCCCTGTGGGCAAACTTCGCCGGACAGGCCAGGGTGTGGCAGTACTACCATCAGAACGCCCGGATAGCGATCAATGCGCTGCAGGAGTTTATCGTCAATCGCTATACGCCCGGAAGCATGGATTCGAAATACCCGACGCTGCCTACGATCGAGGCGGGCGCAAGCGGCGAAGTCAACGGCCAGCTGTCCGATTTCTGGTTGATGAATACATCATTTGTAAGGTTAAAAACACTGGAACTTGGCTATGACCTGCCTGTGTCGCTGCTGTCGAAGTTCAGGATCAGCGCGCTCCGGCTTTTTGCTAACGGCAACAACCTCTTTACGGTCGACAAGCTGAAGATCTACGATCCGGAAAACAGCAATCAATCGGGGGGATACTATCCTCAAAGCAAGATCTACAACCTCGGGTTCAACCTTACTTTTTGAATTGCCAATCACATGAAAAAGACTCAAAACATGATAAAATCGATGAGAAGGATATCGTTTGTGCTGGCAACCGGCCTGATGACGCTCATGGTTCCTTCCTGTATAAACGACGTGCTTGACAAGGCGCCGCTCGACCGCTTCTCGGATGATGCCGTATGGAAGGACAAGGATCTGATCAATGCTTTTATCAGCAATACCTACCGGCTGATGCCCAGAGGCTTTTCAGGAAGCGCCCACCAGCGGCTGGCGGGAGTGACGGATGAGTCGTATCAGCGCGGCGACGGCAGCAATTTTATCAACCTGGGCAACATTACGCCCTCTTCTCTGGGCGTGCTCGATTCGTGGACGGGCGCGTCAGGATTCAATTACTGGTCGGTGATCACCAACTGTAACATTTTCTTCGACCGTATCGATCAGGCGGCATTTGACCAGTCGCTCCGGGACCAGATGACCGGAGAAATGAAATTTTTAAGAGCCCATGCCTATTTCAAGCTGGTCGCCTTTTTTGGCGGAGTCCCTTTGCTCAAAAGCTCGTTTACGCTGAATGACGATTTCAACGTGCCGCGTAATACCTACGAGGAATGCATGGACTTCGTCGTCAAGGAGCTCGATGAAGCCGCCGCTTTGCTTCCGTTGACCTACAATGCGGCTAATCTCGGCCGTATCACCAAGGGGGCTGCTTTAGCGCTCAAATCCCGGGCGCTCCTGTACATGGCCAGTCCTTTGAACAATCCGGGCAATGTCGTGAAGAAATGGGAAGATGCCGCCGCTGCCGCCAAAGCAGTGATCGATCTGAAGCAATACGCCCTGTTTCCCGATTACAAAGAGCTGTTCTTAAAGAAAAACAGCTACAATCCGGAGGTGATATGGTCGAGAGGGTTCGATTCGTCCGTCGATCCACAGGCCGTCAGGACCGAGCTCTCGCAGTATCCGAACGGCTATGGCGGGTTCGGCCAGACCCATCCGCTGCAGAACATAGTCGACGATTACGAGATGGCCAGCGGCAAATTGCCCGCGGAAGACCCTTCATATAACCCGCAGAATCCTTATGTAAACAGGGATCCGCGTTTTTATGCCTGTATCCTGTACGACGGGGCGCCGTTCCAGGGCCGGCCGGTAGAGACTTTTCTGCCCGGAGGAAAGGATAGCAATGAAGGCGCCTTGTCGGGTTGGAACGCCACGCTTACGGGCTATTATCTTCGTAAGTTTATCGACGAAACCATCGTGAACCCCAGCCAGGAAAACCAGGGCAATTCCCCGTGGATCTTCATGCGCTATGCCGAAGTGCTGCTGAATTACGCGGAGGCTATGTATTATCTCGGGAACGAAGGCGTATGCAGGGAATACCTGAACATGGTCAGGAAGAGAGAAAGCGTCGGGATGCCGGACATCACGGAAAGCGGAACGGCGCTTTTGAAAAGGCTGCAGAACGAACGCCGGATAGAGCTGGCATTTGAAGAGCACCGCTGGTTTGATGTACGCAGGTGGAAGATCGCACCCCAGAGGCTGAATGAGAACGGGCGGAAAATGACGATCATCAGGGCTGCCGACGGCAGCAAAAGCTACACAGTGTCGGATTTTAATCAGAGAGCGTTCTACGAACGGAATTACCTGGTGCCTATCCCTCAGGCGGAGATCAACAAAAATCCTTTGCTTGAGCAAAACCCGGGCTACAATTGAACCGGGATGAACCCGGATCCGGGTAAATTAATCCGGATCCGGGGCTTTTAGGATAAAGGTCTGTTTTTTCCGGTCATGATACGATTGCTTAAAAAAATACTGATATCCTGCGTTCCCATTTGCATACTATCCTGCGCTTCCCACAATTCAGGTCGTCCGGCTGGTGACGACTGGCCGGAAATTACAAGGGAAAGCAAACCCTGGACCCGGTGGTGGTGGATGGGAAGCGCTGTCGACAGCTCGGGGCTGAGCTATTCTTTACAGGAATACAGCAAGGCAGGTCTGGGCGGAGTGGAGATCACGCCTATTTATGGCGTCGAAGGTTACGAGGAGAAATTCCTGAGCTTTTTATCCCCGAAATGGATGAATATGCTCGAATATACCGTCCGGACAGCCGACCGGCTGGGTTTAGGGGTAGACCTGGCCCAGACTTCCGGGTGGCCGTTCGGAGGGCCGTGGGTAAAACCCGCGGATGCCTGCAAGTATTTTGTCCATACGACTTACGTGCTGAATGAAAACGAGCGGCTGGATACGCCTCTTCGTTACATCCAGGAGCCTCTCCTTTCGGCTGCCAGGGGAAGACCCGACCCGGCTGCCCTTAAGGACCCTGTGAGCGAAAACAGCGGCCTCCAGCAACTGGCGCTGGAGCAGGTACGATACCGGAAGGAGATTCCCCTGGTAGCGCTGATGGGATACTCCGGTTCGGGAGAAGTGATCGATCTGACAAATAAGCTTACCAGCGAAAACAAGCTGGATTGGACCGCTCCCAAAGGAACCTGGACGCTGTATGCGGTATTTCAGGGGTGGCATGGCAAGCTGGTAGAACGTGCGGGACCGGGCGGAGAAGGTGATGTGATCGATCATTTTTCCATGGAAGCCATTCAGAACTATCTCGGTCATTTTGATCCTGTATTCCGCCAGTATGATCTGAAAAATATACGCGCCCTTTTTAATGATTCCTATGAGGTGGACGATGCAAAAGGACAGGCAAACTGGACGCCGCTGCTCTTCGAAGAATTTCAAAAACGGAGAGGTTACGATTTGAAAGAACACTTTCCTGCTTTATTTGGCAACAACGGGCAGGAAAAAAATATGCGGGTACTGGCCGACTACCGGCAGACGATTTCAGAGCTGTTGCTTGATAACTTCAGCAGGCCATGGAACAGCTGGGCCAATAACAAGGGATTCCTGAACCGGAACCAGGCTCATGGGTCGCCGGCGAATGTGCTGGACCTGTACGCTGCCTGCGATATTCCTGAAACTGAAGCCGACGACATTGCCGGCATGAAGCTCGCCTCGTCGGCTGCTCATGTAACCGGGAAAAAATTAACCTCTGCGGAGGCTACTACCTGGGTGAAGGATCATTTTCTTGCGAATATAAGCGATGTAAAACACCGGATGGACCGCTATTTCCTGGGAGGCGTCAACCACGTGTTTTACCACGGCACTACCTACTCGCCGCCCGGCGAGCCCTGGCCGGGGTGGCTTTTTTACGCCAGCATAGAGTATGGCCCGACCAATTCGCTGTGGCCCGATTTTACTGCGCTGAACTCCTATATAGCCCGTACGCAATCCTTTTTGCAGCTGGGAGATCCTGATAATGACATTTTGGTTTACTACCCTCTTCAGGACAGCTTTCATGAGCCCGGGAAAGAGCTGTTGAAGCACTACTATCCTTACAATGTAGCAAGCGGGTTCATAGGAGGATCTTTCGGGGAAATCATAGAGACCCTGGAAGCAAAAGGATATGCTTTCGACTACATTTCAGACCGGCAGCTTCAAAATGTAAAGGTATCGGGCGGCCAAATTCATACCGGGAACACCTCCTACAAAGTGATACTCGTTCCTGAAGTCAGTTTTATGCCGCTGTCCTCTTTGCAAAGGCTGATGGAACTGGCCGGGGACGGAGCCGGGGTTATTTTTCACCGGGATCTGCCGAAGGACGTTCCGGGGCTGGCAGACCTGGATAAGCGGCGCGCGGAGTTTTCCCGCTTGCTGTCCCGGATCAAGCCGGAGGCAACCGGGCCAGTGCCGGGGATCAGGAAAGCCGGGCTGGATAAGGGCGTGGTGCTTCTTGCAGATTCGCCGGAGAAAGGGCTGGTAGAAATGAAGGCAGGCCGGGAGCCGCTGGCAGACAACGGGCTGAAATACACGCGTCGCAGGTACGGGTCGAGCTTTATCTATTTCATCAATAACCCGGCTCCGGATACCTTTTCGGGGTGGGTGCCTGTTTCAAAGGCCGATGCTGAAATCGTTATTTTCAATGCCTGGACAGGAGAGAAAGGCGCTGCAAAGAATCTGAGAAAGAATGACCGGGGAGAAACCGAGGTTTATTTACGGATGCACCCGGGAGACAGCTTCATACTGCGTACGGTACAAAGCAGGGGCAGGGAAGAACGTATGTATAATTTTTATGAGCCCGCCGGCCCCGGCGTCGTTCCCGATCCGGATTGGAAGCTGGAATTTATAAGCGGAAATTCCGGGCTGCCGGACAAGATACAGCTGGATAGCCTGCGTTCGTGGACATTGCTGGGTGACCCGGAATATGCCCGTTTTTCCGGAACTGCCAGGTATACCGCTGCTTTTTCGATAGAGGAGGGGAGCGCGCCGGCATGGAGAATTAACCTCGGGAAAGTGGGCGAGTCTGCCAGGATTGTTTTGAACGGGCGCAGCATAGATACGCTCGCAGGTCCCGTGTTCGAAAGAGATATTCCGGCCGCTTTTTTCAAAAGCCATAATACGCTTGAAATAGATGTTTCCAATCTCATGGCTAGTCGTATTATTGATCTGGATCGTAATAAGACCGGCTGGAAGAAATTCTATAACATTAATTTTATCTCGAGCTCGCGCGAAAGCCGTAATGCCGAAGGACTATTCGATTCTTCCGGATGGACCCCGCCGGAATCAGGATTGCTGGGGCCGGTTACCCTGACGCCTTTAAATGAGCTGACGCCCTGACAGCCCGGATAAATTCAAGCCGCGGATTATTCTTAATTTTTTTAATGAAACTAAAGTTCATTCTGGCATTATCGATCGGTACATTTCTTTTATCCTGCCAACCGAAGCAGGCAAACAACGCAGAGATTCATGAAACGGCTTCGGCTATCCCTGACTGGCAACCGTCCAGGTGGAGCGAAGTCCCCGAAAACCCGCTTATCGACCCGGCGGGGTACGGGCTGCCGGAGCTCGTCATCGGTGACCCGCAGATCCTGACGCCTGGTGAGCATGACGATCAGTGGCATGCATTTTATCATGGCTTTTCCCACGATTCGCTGGGGTGGCATACCTGGTTTTTTCACTCCGTTTCGGACGACGGGCTGAAGTGGAAGGAAATATTCAGGGAAGAAGGAGAAGTAGGGATACAATACATTTTTTCTGACGGCGATCGCTGGATACAATATTACGCGGCGACAACCGCCGCTACCGGAGACGCGGAGCTGAAGAAAAAATACGGCGTTGTGATCCGCGCCCGTACGACTACCGATTTCGTGAACTGGTCGGAGCCGGTCAACCTGGTCATGCCCGATTTGCCGAAGGAACGCGAAGGATCGAGCGTGGAAGCGCGCAACCCGTGTGTCATACAATTGCCCGACGGTCGCTACAGGATGTATTACAGCGCAGGCATGGTCTATCTCGATGATGCGGGCTATGGCGAGCCCAAGTATATTTTCTGTGCCGAAGCCGATAACCCCCTGGCCCTTTCACCAAAAGAGAAGAGCCGGTCCTGGCGCCCGATGCGAGCCTCCCTTACCGCAATCACGGGTGCGGCGGGTTCAAGGTATTCGGCTACAAGGACGGCTATATCGCCCTTTATAACCCTATTTATATAGATGCCGAAAAGAAATCTAGGTCCGAGATACGGATGCTGTTCAGCCGCGACGGACTGGCGTGGGAGGAAGCGGATTACAACCCGATCATCAAGCCTGAGCCTTCTATTCCCTGGCGTTCGGCGATCATCTACCAGCTGGATGTAGTGCCCTGGAAGGATGCGCTCTGGATGTTCTTCAATGCCCGAGAAGGCTGGCGGGGCGGAGAGGAAAGGATCGGGGCCGTCAGGATGGATCTGAACGGCGAAACCCCGCTCTTTAAGCTGCAAAAGCCGTTTAATAAAAAGTGAAAATTTTGAAGGATATTTCCCGGTACCGGAAGCTGTTGTTAGTCGCGTTCCTTGCGATCTTGCAGGGATGCATTCAGAAGCAGGAATATCACGTAAGATTTGTTCCCCGCAGCGCGATCAGGCCGGACGGGTCGAATGAAGCCGGGTTCAGTAAAAGCGGGCGGTTTCCTGCTTTCATACTGTTGGGCGGCGCGCGCTCACAAATATACAGGTAACATAGAATCCCCGGTCTCCAGGGGTTAACCGATAAGCCGATGGTTAAGATTATTACTGGTCTTGCGCTGATTTTGACAGGGTATGCCGCGCAGGCGCAGGTCGTTTACGACTCCCTGCTTGTGGAAGGGTATTACCGTACTTTTTGTTTTAAAAAGCCATCGCACGACACCAGAGGCGGAAGCCTCGTATTTGCCATGCATGGATCGGGAGGCACCGCCGCCGCGTTTATGAAGCATACCGGGAAGATCGATGAAAAGATGTCCGTCGATCATTTTATGCTGGTTTTTCCGCAAGGGTACGGGAAATACTGGAACGAGTGCCGGAAAGCCTCGACTGCGGAAGCCAATAAAATCGATATCAACGAAGAGGCTTTTTTCCTGGCCATGATCGATTATTTCGTTGGGAAATACGGTATCAACAGGAAAAAAGTATTTGCCTCCGGAGTGTCGGGAGGCGGGCAAATGGCGTATAAAATGGGCCTGAGACTGCCGGATCGGTTCAGGGCGGTGGCTGCGTTGGTAGCCAATATGCCGTCAGTTGACAATATGGACTGCGTGGCTTCGGGCAAGCCGGTAGCGACGCTGATCATCAACGGTACCGCCGACCCGGTAAACCCCGACGAAGGGGGAGAGATGAAGGCCGGTTTTTCGCTGGGAAGGGTAGTGTCGACACGCGAATCGTTTGCTTACTGGGCCCGGCTGGCCGGCTATGAAGGAGAGCCGGAGAAAAAGGCGCTGCCCGACCCGGTTCCGGGGAATAACATTTCGATGGAAAGCTATTCCTACAAAAAAGAAGGCAGGCCGGAAGTGACGCTGATCAGGGTTATCAATGGCGTCCACGGGCAGCCCGAAGACATGGATTTTTATACGGAAGTCTGGGATTTCTTCAAACGGCAGCTGAACGGGCAGGCCGACTGACCGGGCCGGGCAACAAATCAAACAGCTTATGATCCCGCGCGGCATTATCTCTATTTTACAGACTGCCTTTACCCCCGCCGGGGAGCTTGATCTGAAAAGCCAGGCCAGGCTGACAGAAGATGCCGTGGATGCCGGCGCCGACGCGCTCATCTGTACGGGAGTAGCGGGAGAGGTGACTTATCTTTCCCTGGAAGAAAGGATTTTGTTGCTGCGTACGACGATGTCTGCAGCCGCCGGGCGCATACCCCTGATCGCGGGCGTATCCGACCGGGACGCGGGCCTGGTCAGGACGCTGATCGGTTGGGCGGAAAGCAACCGCCTTGCAGCCTGCATGCTGGCGGTGCCGCAGGATCTGTATCAAACCCCTTCGCAGATAGTGCCCTATTTCCGGGAAGTGCTGGAGGGTGTTTCCCTGCCGGTGATGCTGCAGGATTTCCAGATCGACGGCAAGGGAATGGGCGCAGGTATCCTGTCGGAGCTGGCAGCTCAATTGCCGGTGATCAAAGGGATCAAGATCGAAACGATGCCGGCCGGGCCGAAATATACTGCCGTCAAGCGAACCTTGGGCAAGGACTTCCACGTATCCGGCGGCTGGGCCGTTTCGCAGTTTATCGAAGCCATGGACAGGGGCGTGGATGCGATGATACCCGAAAGCTCCATGGTCCGGGTGTATAAGCGTTTATTTACGGTTTATGAGCAAGGCGGCCGGGAGGAAGCGGTCAGCCTGTTCAGGTCGTTGCTGCCGGTACTCTCGTTCACCAACCAGGAAGTCGGCAATTCAATAAAATTTTTCAAGCTCCTGCTTGTAAGGAAAGGTATCTTTTCCTCGTCTGTCATGAGGTACCCCGAACCGGAATGGGATAAGATCAGCTATGCAATTGCGGAAGAGCTTATTGAACTGTACCTGGAAATCGAGGAACGATGCGGGGCTGCGGGCGGTTCACTGACGGAACGCCGGCCGGCCGGCCAATAAAGTACCCGCGTTATCTTCCAGGTATTACCTGATGGCTTCGGCCAGGAGGCTCATTCTTAAAATAGTAAAGGAAGAGCAGATCATGACGGATGAAGTAGAGGAGCGTTCGGAAGAACAGGACTTCGAGCATGAAGAAGAGATGCGCCGGGTTGTTCTGACCGCGGTCAGAACCCTTCCGCCGAGGCAGCAGGAACTCATATTCCTGAAGTTCTATGAAAAGATGAGCTATGAGGAGATAAGTGTTTTGACGGGTCCCGAGTACCAGATCCTTAGAAACACGATCTGCAGGGCAGTTAGATCATTGCGCTCGCTGCTTACTGCAAATGCCGATTTACCCGCTCTCACCTCGTTTCTTTCTTTAATTTTTTTTTCTTCCCGAGGTTACAAAGTGGGTCCTGCGATCTCTACTCCATCAAAAGCCGGGCAGCACTAACCCACAGCTTCAGATACGGGTTTATATGGACTATCGAAAATTCGGGATTCACGATTTTCTTGCGGATGAATTATTCCTGGAGTGGGTCATGAGCCCTACTGAAGGCTTAAATTCTTTTTGGGAAGAGTGGCTGAGCCGGAACCCCGACCGGCGACCGGTTCTGGAAAAAGCCAGAGCTATTGCGCGGCAGATCGATTTCCCTGAAAAATGGACAACCCGCGAGAAGCAGGAAATGTGGCCACAGCTGACTTATGACAGGCGTTTTCCCGAAAATCCTGTAAGAGAGGTATGGATCAGGGGAGAGGCTTTCTTCAGGGTTGCCTCCAAAAAGTCAGGGGGCAGGAAGGTACCGTTTGTGGTTCACACCCATGAATTGGATGTACAGGTGCTCGGTACTGCCTTCAACGTGGCGAACCGGCGTGGCAGGGTCGACATCGCGCTTGAGCATGGCTCTGTCGTTGTGGCTGCCTGAAGTGCTCTGCGCCCAGATGGTAGCGTCTTCGCGGTACTCGCACGCTCAGGCTGCCCCCGGACGGGCTAACATCTCCCAACACATTTCCCTGCAGGAAGCGCTCGACATGCTTGCCGGCAAGTATCCGACGGCATTGTCGGAGGTACCAGCCCGCTGACGACCGCGACCTGCACCTTCGGCATTAATCTGAAACTTTAACCCTGACATTATGAAAAAGCTAATCTATACCGTGGGCACAGTATGCCTGCTTGCCGCCTGCAACAATGTGCTGGTTGAGGAGAAATTCAGGTGGTATGACCTCAAAAGAACGGGTAAGCTGCTTGAAAGGGTCAGGAAGTACAATCTCGACGCCGCCACTAACATCCGCGAGTTTCATGTCGTGAGGCCGGTTCCCCAGACGCAGATCGACAGGGTGAGCAATCCCGGGGATTCCCGGCAGAATGAAGGATATTAGGACAGAAGGAACGATATTTAATGATCTATTAACCGGAATAAACAGCAATCGTTCATGTTTGGTAAAATCACATTTAATTGGGCGCTGGCATTATGCTGTCTTGGAGTGTCCGTATGTTCGGGCGGGGGTGAGAAGCGTAAGCCCAACGTCCTGTTTATTGCGGTAGACGATCTTCGCCCGGAAACAGGGGCATACGGCAATCCGGTGATCAAAACGCCCAACCTGGATCGCTTTGCTGCTACGGCCGCGGTGTTTGAGAATCATTATGTCCAGGTGCCCACCTGCGGCGCTTCCCGGTATAGCCTGCTTACGGGCAGGTGGCCGCGGACGAAGCAGCACCTCCAGAATTCTGCTTTCGAAAGCTTTATGTCGGGTGAGCCTGAAAAAGAAGCGCCGGAGAGCATGGTCCATCATTTTCGCCGCCACGGCTATCATACGGCCGGGATCGGGAAGGTCAGCCATTCGGTCGACGGCCTGGTATACGGATATGAGGAATCGCCTGAAGGAGCCAGGCGCGAAATGCCGTACAGCTGGGATGAATTCCTTTTTAATGCCGGGAAATGGGGCACAGGCTGGAACGCTTTTTTCGGCTATGCAGACGGGTCCAACCGCCAGGGAAAGAAAGGGAAAGTGAAGCCGTATGAGAAGGGAATGGTGGACGACGCAGGCTATCCCGACGGCCTGACCGCCGACCTTGCCGTGGAAAAGATCAGGGCGCTTTCGAAAAGGCAGCAGCCGTTCTTCCTGAGCGTGGGGTTCTTTAAGCCTCATCTCCCTTTCACTGCGCCTGCTAAATATTGGGATCTGTACGACCGGGAAAAGATCCCGATCTCACCGGTTCCCGATCTGCCTGCCAACGTAAGCCTGGCCAGTCTTCAGAAAATGGGGGAATTCAACCAGTACGGGTTGGGTGACGAAAGAGCGGTCCTGGACAGGAGGCTGACGGATGCCTACGCCAGGAAGCTGGTACACGCTTACTATGCGTCGGTCAGCTACGTCGATGCACAGATCGGGAAAGTGCTGGATGAGCTGGAAAAACAGGGGCTCGCCGACAATACGATCGTGGTCGTATGGGGCGATCACGGATGGCACCTGGGCGATCACAGGGTATGGGGAAAGCATACCAATTTCGAGGTAGCGCTCCGTAGCCCGCTGATGATCAGGGTGCCGGGCATCAGGGCCGTTCGTATTCCGGGAAAGCAGGTAGTCAGCAGCATTGATGTGTACCCGTCGCTGCTGGAATGGTGCGGGCTTCCTTCCGTTGCTTCCCTCGACGGGCATTCGCTCGACAGGCTGATGCGGAAGGGGAGCGATCGGAGCCGGGAAAATGTAGCTTTCAGCTATTTCAACCAGGGAATTTCGATGAGAAATGAACGGTATCGCCTGATACGGTATTTCAGGGAAGACCTGCCAATGATTGAGCTGTACGATCACCTGGAAGATCCGTTCGAATCGAAGAATATCGCCGCCGACCAGCCCCGGATCGTGGAAAAGCTCCTGCCGCTCCTGGAAAAAGGAAATACCGGGCTTTATAACCGTTAAGCTAAATTGTCGGGAGGGGGAAACTCGAAAGATAAATGTAATAATATTTGTTACATTTAAGATTTGCTGTTATCTTTGCCCTTACAATGAACAATACGAGATTTGCAACGCTGATACATATCCTGACCTTATTGGCCAAAAATCCCGGTCAATGGTTGAGCTCTGACTGGATCTCGGGAAGCATCTATATCAACCCGGTCATTGTTCGCAAGGAGCTTGGCGTGCTGCAGGACCTGGGCTGGGTGATCAGCAAAAAAGGGAAAGAAGGAGGTTCTATGCTGCACGTTTCGAGCTGCGATATTTCTCTGGCAGATATTTACAAAGCGGTAAAAAACTCGAATGTCCTTGGAAAGAAAAACAATCATACGAACCCGAAATGTCCGATCGGGAAAAATATAAACAAGGAATTGGAAAATTTGTTCGCCGAAACGGACGAGATCGTACTCAAAGCCCTTCAGCACAGAACCCTGAAGAGCTTTGTAGCGCAGTTCGACTGAATTTTTTTTGAGTTTAAATGAAACATGTTTTATT
>MEDT01000116.1 GCA_001724175.1 Cytophagaceae bacterium SCN 52-12
GCGAGCGCCACTTCCATCATCGGGCCTCCCCTTATGACCAACGTATTTTCATTTTTTACCTCGTCTGCTGCACGTCCTTATTTTCCCGGGGCGCCCATGCTGCTGGCTGCGTTTTTTTCGCTGACCGGCGCTGTCCTGGCCTGGAGAAACCTGAAAAAGAACTGATTAAGGAGTAATATATCTATATTGCCAATTATTTCGTTATATCCTACTTGGAAATCCATCAACGATTTATGGCTAACGAAAGCGGGGAACAATCTTTTCTCAAATCAGTGAAAGGGAAGGTCATCTTTGGCTTCCTGGTAGGGGTTATTGCGCTTGCATCTTCTTATGTGATCAGCAAGGGGGCCTTCGATGAAATAGAGGAAATGGTTTCCCAGATCTCTACTCCCGATGAAAAGCTCCGGCTGGTAAACGTGGCTTTCCAGGATATCCTGATGCTCAACCAGATGCAGGGTGATATCCAGGGCGCGATCAGCGGGACAGGTCTGCGGCGGGAAATGCGGGAGGGATACGAAGTGTATTCCGGGAGGTTGAAAGCCAGGCTCGACACATTGTCTATATGGTTTGCCGACAGCCCCCGGCAGCTGGCCAGGCTCGACACCATCAGGCACATGCTCGACAAACGGTCGGAGGCATTTGATGCTTACGTTCGTGAGCGGAGAGGGCTTGTAACCAATATCGATCTGAAGAGGCAAGTAAATTCCATTTCGGAGATCATAGCCACCTCGGCAGAGTCAAAAGGTGACAGCACGGTGATTAAAACCGAGCAACGTACCACTACGACCACCATTACGAACGAACCTAAGGCGCCGGGTAATACGACGGCGGACCAGGAGCCGGACGACGCCAGCAAGAAGGGTCTCTGGGGAAAGCTGTTCCGGAGCAAGAAACCCAGGGAAGAGGAAGCAGCTCCCGGACCCAGGGAAGCTTCGGTGATCAAGAAAGAGGAGGTTAAGGTATTGATAGACACACTTACGATAGCCAAAAAGGACAGTACGATCCAGATTGTGGATAAGGAGATCCGCGATATGGCAAAAAACCAGATCACAAGAGCCAACCGTTTCCTGGAAAGAGAGCGACAACTACAGCTGGGGGAAACCCTGCTGGTCGGGCAGCTCATGGAAGTGATGCGGGAGCTGGAGGCGGATGTTCTCGATAATATGTACAGGGATAATGCCCAGGTCAGGCAAACCATCGGCAAGAGTATCAGGAACATAGGATTTATCCTGCTGGGCGTGCTGACGCTGACCGCGCTGCTGGGCTTCTGGATCTTTGCCGATATAACCCGCAGCAACGAATACAGGAAGGAACTGGTGCTTGCCAAAGAGGAGGCGGACTACCACAGTGAGGCAAAACAGCGGTTCCTGGCTAATATGAGCCACGAGATCAGGACCCCTCTCCAGTCGATCATAGGATTCAGCGAATTGTTGAAAAACGAGGCGAGCCCCGGCAGGGCGCAGCTGGAAATTATTCACAAATCGTCGGAGCACCTGCTGCACCTGGTCAACGAGATACTGGATTACAGCCGCATTATTTCCGACAGCTTCGAGTTTGCCGAAGATAATTTCGATATAACCAAAGTGCTGGAAGAGGTGGTGGAGGCAGCGAGGCTCCAGGCTTCTGAAAAGGGGCTCGATCTGAAGCTTGTAAACGGGTTCGGCGCTTCGACCTATGTATCGGGTGATGCGTTCCGCCTGAAGCAGATACTGCTCAACCTGCTGGGTAACGCCATCAAGTTCACGAAGGAAGGCAGCGTAGAGCTGACTGCCGGGCTGGTGGAGAAGCATAATGTGAAAGAGATCAGGCTGGTGGTTAAAGATACCGGTATAGGGATGAAGCCTGACCAGGTAAAGCGCGTATTCAACCAGTTTGAGCAGGGACATGCGGGTATAGCTTCGGAATTCGGAGGCTCAGGGCTGGGCCTTAGCATCGTGAAAGCGCTGGTAACAGCCCTGGGAGGAAGGATCGATGTAGACAGCAAATGGGGAGAATATTCATCATTTACCATTCACCTGCCGTTTAAGGAGGGAAGCTCTCCTGCAGGGGAAGATCAGTATGAAGACCTGGCCGTTACGCAGGATGCTTTCGACGGCGGAAAGGTCTGGATCATAGACGACGACAGGTACATCCTGCAGTGGCTGAAGACGGTCCTTGAGCAGAGCGGGGCGGAAGTCAGGGCATTTTCCTCGCCGATAGACGCCGACGAGGCTTTGTGGGATCCGGAGGTAAGCCTCGTGTTTATTGACATCCGGATGCCCGGGATGTCGGGCACCGAGCTGTGTAGAAGGCTGAAGGAAAAAGCGGGCTTATCGGCGAAGTTCATCGCCTGCACCGCAATGGCTCTGCCTGATGAGCGGGCCCGGATACTGGAGACGGGCTTCGACGACCTGCTGATGAAGCCGTTCAGGAAATCGTCCGTTTTGCGGATCCTGAGCAGCTGGCTTCGGACTTCAGAAAGCGATGAGGAGGCTTACGACGCCGGCGCTGCTGTTTTGGCGGGGTCAGATCCTGGAGCGGACGCCTGCGATTCCGGCATGATAGACATTTCGAACCTGGTCTCCATGACCATGGGGGATGAGCAGCTGCTCAGGGATAGCCTGGAGCAGTTTGTCGTAGATACTATTGAAGACCTGGAACTTGTGGAGCGTCACCTGTCGGCAGATGACGGCCGGGATAGCCTACGGGAGCTTTTCCACAGGCTGGCGGGCAGGACCGGGCAGGTCGGCGCCGGGGAGCTGGGCGCCAGGATGCGGCAGCTTGAAGTTGCCCTGGCCGGAGAGGACCCGGTTGCGACAGACGAGATATGGGATATCGTCAGGTCGGGCTACCAGCTGGTAGAAGAGATCCAGGCGAGGTACGTCAGCTGATCTGGTACTTTTCCAGCTTGTAGTAAAGGGTCTTCCGGTCGATCTGCAATATTTTGGCCGCTTTGCTTTTATTGAAGCGTACCTGGTGCAGGACGCTGGTGATCATCTCCTTTTCATGTTCTTCCTGCAGCTTTTTGAGGTTGGCCGGGCTGGCTTTCTGCGGAGATGTTTTAATGATGGAGTACCGCATTTCTTCCGGGAGGCCCTCGATGGTGGCCGTGGCTCCGTCGGGCGTCAGCAAGACCAGACGCTTGATCACGTTCCCCAGCTCGCGGAGATTACCCGGCCAGTCGTACTTGTAAAGCATCGACATGAGTTCGGGCGAGAAATTGGTGACATTTTTGCCCAGCTCGGCGTTTGTTTTATTGATAAAGTACTTGATGAAAGCGTTCAGGTCGTCGGTCCGCTCCCTGAGAGGCGGTACAAAAATCTTGAACTCATTAAGCCGGTGGTACAGGTCTTCGCGGAATTCGCCGCTTTGAGCCCCGCCTAGTAAATCATAGTTGGTTGCAGCGATCAGCCTTACATCAATTTTAACCGGGTGCAGCCCGCCCACAGGAGTAAGGACCCTCTCCTGGATTACCCTCAGCAGCTTGATCTGTATTTCGTAGCTCAGGTTGCCGATCTCGTCAAGGAACAGCGTGCCGCCGTGGGCCATCTCAAACTGGCCGATCTTATCCTGAATCGCTCCGGTGAAAGCTCCTTTTTTATATCCGAAAAACTCGCTCGTCGCCAGCTCGTTGGACAATGCCCCGCAGTCTATTGCAACAAACGGGTGGTCCCTCCGGGGGCTGAGGTTGTGGATGCTGCGGGCGATATGCTCTTTGCCGCTGCCGCTCTCGCCCTGGATGATAACCGAAAGCTCGGTAGGGCCGACCAGCTCAACATATTTGTAAAGTTTCTGGGCGGCTTCGCTTTGCCCCTGGAACATGCTGCTCGTATCCTGGACCTGCGCTTTCGCCGGCGCGGGACTTTCTCCCGGTGATTTTTGGGACAGCGCCTCCTTCAGCGTCTGCAGAAGCTCTTCGTGGTGGACAGGTTTGGTAATATAGTCGAGGACTCCCGATCTTAAAGCGTTGATGGCCGTACGGATATCCTTGAAGCTGGTCATGATGATGCTCGGCGGGAACTCCACGCCCGGTTTTCGCTCCAGCTCTGCTCTCGCTGCTTTTATGAAATCCATAGCGTTTCCGTCAGGCAGGTGGTAGTCCAGCAGCAGGGCATCAAAAAAAGAATTCTGCTGCAGCGATTCACCGAAAGATTTTACAGCGTCGCTGACGCTTGCGCATAGCACCAGATTGTGTCCGTGCTTTGTCAGAAAGCCGTTTATAATAGTAGAAAATGTTTTATCGTCTTCCAGTAATAGTAGCTTGGCCATTTTGCTTGAGACTGCCTTTGGTATACAGCCTGATATATTTTCGTGTCCGTTGATCAGGTAAATAAACGAAAAAGGCCGGAGGTTTATTCCCCCGACCCGGTTTTTAGTTTGTTGATGTGCCTGATTATTGAATAACCTTGCCGTCTTTATCAAGGTTGACGGTTGAGGTATCTTCTCCTTTCGAGAGGCTTATCTCGAAATACGTGGTATCATTCTGCCCTGGCACCGAATAGGCTTTTTCTACTTTCCATTCATTATATGGTGCGGCGGCAAGCGTGGCTTTGACTGCTTCCGGTAAGTCCTCGGGCTTTACTTCTACTTTATCCTGTGCGGCACGGATTTCTGTTGCCGGAGTATTCAGTTTATTTGCAGAAGCATTTGCAAATGAGAATGCGGTCATCATTGCTACTGCCATTGAAATCATCAGCTTTTTCATGATAAGTGTTGTTTAGTTAAGCAAGTTTGTTGTTGGAAGCATATGGCTGAAGCTGAAGACTTCAGCCATATGAAATGAAAGTTGAAGGTTTATAAGGCTGATTTATTCGACTACCTTTCCGTCTTTATCCAGCCTGACGTTTTGTGTCTCTTCACCTTTTGAAAGGGTAAGCTCATATACCTGGTCACCGTTGTCAGTGGGTACGATATAGGCTTTCTGAACCTGCCATGACTGGTAAGTTTCATTGCCCAATGTGGTTTTCACTGCATCCGGCAGTTCCTCAGGCTTTATTTCTACTTTTTCCTGCAGGGTAGCCATGATAGCAGGAGAAGATGATTTTTCGGTTATATTACTGGCATTCGCGAATGAAACTGATGCTAATACTGCAACTGCCATAGAAACCATTAACTTTTTCATAATTCAATTGTTTAATTTTAAGAATTGCCGCCTCCTTGTGCGGCGCCTTTGTGCTTCTATTGTTATCATAAGCGTGCCAAACAGGCGAAAATTTGCATAACTAGCTCATTTATAGGTTATTAAATATTTTTTATGAATTTGCCAGAGTGAGGAATTGTGTTGGGGTTTTCACCAGGTTGTCCGGGTTTTCGGATATTTGACCGGCAGATTGTCATCTTCTAAAGAGCGCATGTTCCGGATTTTAAGGCTGGAAAATCTTTCACAATTTTGCAGAGCAAATGTTTTTAAAACGAAGGAGGAGTCAACCGATGAAGGAGCAAAATTCTATAGATTACAACAGGATTGCGGCAGCTATTGACCATATAAGCGCTAATTTCCGGTCGCAGCCCAACCTGGAGGAGCTTGCGGAAAAGGTACACTTAAGCCCGGCGCACTTCCAGCGCCTGTTTACCGAATGGGCCGGGACGAGCCCCAAGAAGTTTCTCCAGTATATCAGCATCCAGCATGCCAAGCGCCTTTTAAAGGAAGAAAGCCCTACGCTGTTCGATGCCGCGCTCGAAACCGGCCTCTCCAGCACCAGCCGGCTTCATGACCTGTTCGTTTCGATAGAAGGGATGACCCCTGCTGAATATAGATCGGGCGGGAACCAGCTCTCCATCTCCTACAGCTTTGCCGGCAGTCCTTTCGGGAAGCTTATCGTGGCGTCGACCCCGAAAGGCATCTGCTACATGGCTTTTGAGGAAGATGAGCAGCTGGCGCTTGAAAGCCTCATGGATAAATTCCCCAATGCCCGCTTCGAGACCGGTACAGATAAGAACCAGCAGAATGCGCTCCTGATTTTTCAAAAGGACTGGTCGAGGCTTCCAGAGATCAAGCTCCATTTGAAGGGCACTCATTTTCAGCTGAAAGTCTGGGAAAGCCTTTTGAAAATACCGATGGGGCGCCTGTCTACTTATGGAGAGATAGCCGGTCAGATAGGGAACGTTGCGGCTTCGAGGGCAGTGGGGACGGCAGTAGGCAGCAACCCGGTAGCATTCCTGATTCCATGCCACCGCGTGATCCGCTCATCGGGGACTTTTGGCGGCTACATGTGGGGACCGGTGCGGAAGACGGCGATGATAGGATGGGAAAGCGCGAGGGCCTATGCGGACTAACCTGCTTCCCTATGACGGTATCGTGAATTACTACGGCCGTATTTTCGATGGTCCGGCTTCCGACCGTTTTCTTTCCCTGCTCCTGAACCATATAGACTGGCGGAATGACGAAGCGATCATTTTCGGCAGGAAGATCGTAACCAGCCGGAAAGTAGCCTGGTACGGAAGCCTGCCATTTGAATATACCTATTCCAAAGTGACCAAAACCGCGCTCCCCTGGACGAAAACCCTGCTGGAGCTCAAGTCCTGCGTGGAAGAGCAGACCGGTGAAACCTTTAATTCGTGTCTCCTTAACCTATATCATCATGGCGGGGAAGGCATGGCCTGGCACAGCGACGGGGAAGCCGATCTTAAGAAAAACGGCGCCATCGCATCCCTATCCTTCGGAGCGGAGCGGAAGTTTGCGTTCAAACACAAGGCGACCGGCGCCAAGGTAGAGCTTGTCCTGGCTCATGGCAGCCTCCTGGTCATGAAGGGTACCACGCAGGCGCATTGGCTTCACCGGCTACCCGTTACCAGGAAGATCCATACGCCCAGGGTCAATCTGACATTCCGGACGATTATGGAAAGGTAGGGACATTAAACCTCAGGGTGATCCGGGCGGACATTAAAAAGAGGAGGGTTTGTGAATGAAGGTCATAACGTTGAGCATAACAACAAATTAACAGACCTGTGTATCAGGAATGCCGGATCTTCTCAGGCGCCGCAATCATAGGTTGATTTTTTTCAGCGTGCCGTCTCCATAGCTAAGCAGGTAGTAGGTATCGTCGTTTTTCCTGACCAGGTCTATCGGCTGATTGATACCCGACGCCAGCGCTGCGCCGTTTTCGTCCAGTATGCTGCCGGTTTTGGCCTGGAAGCCGGTTTCTAAGCCGAAAAGCGCATACTGCAGCACAACAGGTTTGCCCGATTTGTCCAGCTCTATATGGATCAGGTTGGTAAATGCGCTTTTATATTCTGTTACCTGCCCCGCTGTGGAAACGCTGAATATCCTGGCCTTTTCGGGATTAAACGGAGCTCCTGACAGCGTACTGACCAGAAAGCGGGAACCGTCGTACACCAGGCCGGTAGGGACGGCATCTTCAGAAACCGGGAACGGCGCCGGCGTCGGGATTTTGGGAAACTCCGCGAAGAGGCTGAAATTACCGCTCGCGTGGTCTCTACGGATCATGGCGTTTGCTCCCGCGTCGAGTATGTATAGATCGCCGTTATCGTGCAGGTAAAGATCGATTACGTTCGTGTTGCTGTCGTTGGATGTAGGCAGCGCCCTTGCGAATGAATTGATATCCCAGACCTCAAAATCGCTTTTGCTCAAAGGGAAATCCGCTTCGCCGAGGGAGCCGGGATCTGCTTTAAGCTTATAAATAAGGCCGCTGACGCCATGCGCAAAGAACAGTGTATTGTTCCTGATATGCGGCCTGCTGATCCCTTCGACTGCCCCGTTCGAAACGGCTGACGGAAGGCCGGTCAGCACCTCCGTTTTGTTTCCCGCCGGAGAGATCACGGACAGGCGGGCATCGTTCGCGCCTGTGCCGCCTTCCGTCACCCATAAACGTCCCTTTGAATCTTTGGCTATGCCCATCGGAGCGTTCAGGTTACTTATTTCCGACCAGGTTTCTTCTTCTGTGACCTCCTTGTCGCGGCAGGAAATGATGATGGCAGATAAAGCGGCTGCCAGCATGACCGGCGCGAATGTTGTAAGTTTTTTTCATAATTGTGAATGTTTGAAGAAAGCGCTTGATAACGTTCACGCAAAGCAACCTGCCGCGCAGTTAAATTACAACTACAGGCTGTGGACAAAGCGTGGACAAGCTTCGGTTTTACGTGCTTTTCAACCTTTTATTGAGGCGATATCTCGCCTTCCGCACCGATTCGGGGGAGATCCCGAGCATCGAAGCCATCTGCCTGGTCCCGACATCGAGCTGAATCAGGGCATATATCCTTTCTTCCGATTGGGTAATATCAGGGTGTGTTTTTTTCAGATCTTCCAGCGAATCATTGAAAACAGCGTTGAAGCGACGGCGGAACCTGACCCAGTCCTCCTGCGTCAGCAGCCTGGCGCAGGCAAGCTTTTCCAGCGTCTCCTCGAGCAGGTCGGGAGATGCTTCCCGGCCCGAACGAAGCTTTTCGAGATCGTTTTTTAACCGTCCGATAAGCAGGTTCTTCTCTTCCACAAGGCCCAGCTGGTACCTGAGCTGGTCTTTGGCCCGTTCGAAAGCAGCCATGGTAAGCTTTTGCCGGCTGAGTATCTCCGCGTCTTTGAGCTGCTGAAGCGCCTTTTGCTTCGCCTGGCGGGCGCGGTTGAGAAAGTACAGCAATCCCAGCAGGACGATACAAAACAAAAGCACCGCCAGGATGAGCATCCATCTTACGAGGGCAGTCCTGCGCTTTTGCCTTTCGAGCGCTATATCCGATACGTACTGCTGTATTTTCAGCTTGTCCTCGGAAACTTTCGCGAGCATGGTATTGTATCTCCGGTCATGCTCCAGGCTGGTTTTATTCAGGCTGTCAAGGTACAGGTAGGCGAGGGTATAATTACCGAGCTGCCGGTAGTACCGGGCCAGTATGTCATAGTAGGATTTCAGGAAATCCTCGTCCCGTTGCTGTCTGCCGAAGCTGTCTTTCAGGGGATTCTTCAGGTGAAGCCTTTCGCTTTCTTCCAGGTAGTAGATCGCGCTGTCGGGTTGGTTCAGCTGCAGCCAGACATCGGCGATCGCCAGGGCGGCATTGCGGGCCATATCCGGAAAATGGTCGTTCGTTCTGTTATAATGGAAGTCCGCCAGCAGGAGAGGAAGCGCTTCCCTGTACTGTTTCCGGGTGATATAGATAGTCCCGAGATTTCCGGCAATCAGCGTGATCCAGGTCGAATCCCGGTAAAATTCCGAACGCATGGCTGCTTTTCTGAAATACGACGCGGCGCTGTCGGGACGGCCTGTCTGACGGTAGGACAGGGCGAGCGTATTATACCGCTGGATATCAAGGTTAGGGCTGTAGGGCCTGTGCTTCAGCGCTTCGTACATTAAGCCGGTTACTTTTTCATAATCGCGGAAATAATAGTAGTTGAGCGCGATGTCGTGCAGATATTTCCCGACTTCGGGGATGTTTTCATAGCCGATGGCTTTCAGGATCTCCCGCGATTGCAGGGATTTGTCAAATGCGGCCCCGTAATTTCCCAAAACAAAATTTTCCTGCCCGATGTAGTGCAGGCATATGGCTTGCAGCCTGCTGTCCCGGCTCTTTCCGAAGCGCTCGTAGGCCGCTTCGTAGATCCGGATCCTGGCTTTTCCGTCCTTCTCGAAAAATACAGGGCTAATTTCCCTGAAATAGTCGATATAGCGTTTCAGAACGGGATCGCGCCTGTTTTCCAGGTCTGCCAGGAAGGCTCCGAAAGCAGAAGGCGAGCTTCTCAGGGCTGCGCTTGTATCCACCAGGTTAAAGAGAGCGATGATCCTTTCTTCAGCTGTATCGCCCGGCAGCAAGCTGCTCCCGGATTGCGCTGCGGGACATACCGCTGCGAAGTGCAGGAGACAGGTAATCAGAAGAAAACGTATCCTAATCATACTATCATAACCCGGCAAGACCCGAAAACTACTATAGGGGCTGCCATTTCGGTACCGGCACGGGACGACGGAAGGAAGATATAAATGGCTCCAGCGTAGAGCACCATCTCCGCCATCAGGCAATATGATGACGCGGATAAATTTTTGTTAAAAGGCTCTTACCAGTAATGAGAGGAGATTGTTAGAATGCTAGTTGGAGTCCGGGAAAGTATCTCAATAGAGGCCGGTGCATTTACATTGTCGGATCGTGCAAGCCGGCCTTTGGTATAGTTAGAAAAACATATGATTATGACTAATTTCTCCGAAAAGTATCTCCTGTTGGCCCGTCATTAAAATTTATTCGACCAATTGCTATATAATTTCGATGAATGAGGCTACTTTTAAGGCTAATACTATATTGAAAGGCGATGAGTGGAATTTTGAGATGTTTTATCGTGGAAGACGAACCGGATGCGCGCATCGTATTAAAAAAATATATTGAGCGCGTTCCCTTCCTGGAGCTGGTCGGGGAATCCGGTGATCCGATCAGCGCATTGTTCCAGGTTTCCAACACCAGGCCCGATCTTCTTTTCCTGGATATAGAAATGCCTGATATGAACGGCTTTGAGTTCATCCGGTCCCTGAACGGGCATAAGCCGCAGGTGATCCTGGTCACGGCCTACCCGGACTATGCGCTGCAGGGCTATGACTATCAGGTGGTTGACTATTTGTTGAAGCCGGTGCCTTTTGACCGGTTTTTGAAGGGCGTATATAAGGCGGCAAACCTGCCGGCTGCCGTTGATAGGAAGCCGGAGCCGGAACCTCCCAAAGGCAGCCAGAAGTCGTATTTGCTTATCAAGGAAAATAAAAAGATCCTGAGGATCAGCTTCGATGATATTGAGCTGGTGGAAGCGACCGGTGATTATGTGAAAATTCACCTGGATCAAAGGATAGTGATCACGCACAGCACGCTGACGAAGATGGAGGAGCAGCTCCCCCGGCTGCTTTTTATGAGGATCAACCGCTCTTTCATCATCCGGAAAAATGCGATCGCCCAGATTGACGGCAATGAAATTACAACGCTGAACGGCAGGAAAGTACCGATAGGGGTGACTTACCGGGGAACGGTATTTGACGAACTGTACATTCAGAAAAGTTATAAAAGTTAAAAGATGATTCAAGACGGCTTAACGGTCAGTCTCAGGCGTAGTTGGAACAGTCTGCCAAAGAAAAGCAAAGAAATATGGTTTTTTGCTTTTCTAGCCGGCATTACGTGGATTATCGGAAAATATATTGCGATAGGTCCATATACAAATGACAATGCCCTCGTTACCAACTTGCTTTGTCTCATGTTTTTATTTCAGACCATCGGGCTGTATGCTCTTTTTGCCAGATGGGTTTTTCCCAGGTTTCTTTATAAAAAGAGAGTAGTCGGCTTACTTCTTTATTTGATTCTGAGTTTCCTTTTAGTATACTGGATTAATTATTTTACAATCAGCCAGTTAATCCATATTAGCCAGAAAACAACTCCTGAAGGTACTACTGCCTGGATTGTCCGTATATGGCAGATTTTAAGTAAGGCAGGGTGGATGGGGTGCTTTACCGATAGTATAGTTGCCTTTTGGAATTACGGGTTTAGTTGTGAAGTCGCCTCAATTTATCTATTAGTCAAAATTGCCGGAGATATTTTATTACACCGGGAAAACAGGCAGAAACTCGAAAGAGATAATATGGTGTTGGAATTAGACTTCCTAAAATCCAAAATCAACCCTCATTTTCTTTTTAACACGCTGAATTCCATCTATGCGCGCACCGTAGAAGTAAACGAAGAGGCTTCAGATTTAATATTAAAGCTGGCCGAACTCATGAGATACAGCCTTTACCGAACCGGCAAAGAAAGAGTGCTGCTATCTGATGAGCTGAAATACGTGGAAAATTACATTGATCTTGAAAAATGCCGGTATGACAAAGTAGTAAATATATCCTTTGATACCGACGGGGCGACGCGGGAATATCAAATTGCCCCTTTACTACTCATTACTTTAGTCGAAAATGCCTTCAAGCACGGAGTGAACAGGAATAATACCGAGGATTGCTTCGTAAGGATATCGGCTTTGATAGAAGACGATATGTTGTATTTTTCGGTTGAGAATAGTCTAGCCGGATCACACAGGCAAGGTATCCGCTCCCATCAATCTGAAACAGAGGGTGGATTGGGATTGACTACTTTAAAAAGACGTTTGTCTTTATTGTATCCAGGATCACATCATTTTGTTTCTAATGCTTTTGAGAATTATTATGAAGCGATGCTTCATATTCCACTTGAGCGAGCAGGCGTCATAAGTCAATCCTAAAAGTAATTTAACGACTTAATTTTGAAGCTCATCTAATAACTCCATCTATTCAACTAAAGAATTTTATCCCCCTCCATGGAGCTATTACGTTTGTCAGGATTTTGATTATTCAATAACCTTGCAAACTAAATTTATTATGAAAACTCAAGCTAAATCAGCTACAGGATCGCCAATCCGGCTTACCTTTAAGAAGGAACGGTTAGTTAACCTGAAAAGAAAGTCTTCCGGAAGTAAGCCGATTACCACAACTCACACAACAATTACGATTACTTCCAACATTTAATTATTGGTCGGTTGCTTATAAAAAACAGTAAATACCATGTTCTGTCACAAAGGTTTCTATATAACCCGAAGACCGGCGCAGCCGGTGGAGCAGCTGACCCTGTTTCACCAAAAGACCATGGTATGTTCTTTTGAAGAAGCGCTGCTGGATTGGTATCAGGCGAATGACCAGCTGGCCGGAGAAGCAATTTTTCTTGCTTCTCCGGTGCTTTATGAACGATACAGGCTGTGGCTCGAGGGGGAGGAGGTATCGGAACGGCAACAGCTTGCTATGACGCTCTACCAGTACCTGGTCCGGATGACCATGCGCAGCACTCCCTTCGGGTTGTTTTCCGGGTGCTCATTCTCCGTGATGGATGAGGAGTTATCAACGTATATATATAATCGTAAGAGTGTTTCCCGGTATATCCGGCTGGACGCGGAATATCTCGGAGCCCTCCGGAATGTGCTGCTGTCCCGGAAGGAAATCTGGTCCAGGCTCACCATATTTCCGAACCCCACGCTATACGTGGCCGGAGACACGTTCCGGTATGTCGAGCTGCATCACGACGGCGGCGACGAGCAATCATTCGTCACTGCTACCGATGATACGCCGTTTCTCAGGCTCATCCTGGATAGCGTCGGTGAGGGCGTGACCTTTTACGACCTGGTAGAACGGCTGGTCGCAGCAGGAGCGGAAGAGGCTGAATCCATAGACTACCTGTCGGAGCTTTTGAATAGCGGGATCCTTTTTTTCGACCTGGGGATCACGCTTACAGATCCCGCACAACTGGAAGCTATCGCTGGTAAGCTGTCTTCAGCCCGGGTGACCGGACCTGTTGTCGACAGGCTGCAGGAGCTGCAGGGCCGGATGAGTTGCCAGGAAGAAGGGATCGGGAAGTACCGGCGTATGGAAGAAAGCCTGGAAGCGCTCGGTGTAAAAGCTGCCGGCAGGAACATCGTCCAGGTGGATACTTTTTTTGAGACGCAAAAAGATGAGGTCATCAGACATTTGTTCGGTAGCCTGCAGTCGCGGCTGAGCAAGCTGATGGTACTCAACCGGCTTACTGAAAACCCGGCTTTGCTGCGGTTCAAACAGCGTTTCAATGCCCGCTACGAGGAAATGGAGGTGCCGTTTAACCTGGTTCTTGACCCTGAAACCGGTATCGGCTACGGGAGCGGAGACATGGACGCTTCTGACGGCTACACCCCGCTGCTTGACGACCTGACCGTACCTGACGCCGATCCGGGAGTGACGACCTGGCGGCAATGGTGGATTGATTTTTTGCTGGATAAATACGCTCATACGATCCGGCGCCATGAAAACGAAATTGTGCTCAGCGACGAGGACCTATCCTATATCGCCACGCACAACGCCGGGAATACGGAATCTGTTCCCTACGGCAGCTTTGTCCTGGGAAGCCTGCTGGCCAATTCCGCGGCAGCAGCGGGAAACGGCGATTACCTCTTCCATCTATCGGCTTTTAGCGGCCCGTCGGCTTTGCCGCTGCTCGGGCGCTTTGCATGCGGGAACAAGGACCTTGAAGGTGCGCTCAGGCAATGCGCCGCCGGGGAAGAGGCGTTCCATAAGGATGTGATCCTGGCGGAAGTCATCTACGATTCCGGCGGAAAGGTTTCCAATATCGCGGGGCATCCCGCATTTTACCGGTACGAGATCCCCTATCTCGGCCAGGCTTCCGTCGGGAGCGCCTTTCAGATACCGTTGGATGACCTGATGATATCCGTTCGCGGCGGAAAAGTAATATTGCGTTCCCGCAGGCTTAACAGGAGAGTAGTCCCGCGTTTATCCAATGCCCACTATTACCCGAACGGACTGCCGGCGTACCGTTTTTTGTGCGATCTGCAGTACCAGGACAGCTACCTGGACATCAGGTGGGATTGGTCGGTAATGAAAAACAGCAGCAGCCTGCCGAGGGTCCGTTACCAGAACATCATCCTGAGCCGGGCCACCTGGATGCTCCGCGAAGAAGAGCTTAAAGGGCTGAAAAAGGCGGAAATAGCGGCGGCACTGGAGGCAAAGGGCATTCCCGGTCAATTTGTGATCGTTTCCGGTGACAATGAATTGCTTATAGACCGGAACGTGCCCTGCTCGGTCGACCTGCTGATCCTGCAGCTGCGAAAACACAAGACGCTGCGATTGACGGAATTCCTGATGACTTCCGATCGATGCTGGCTGCAAAAAGAAGGGATGCATTACGCACACGAGCTCGTGATCCCGCTGGTGAATCAAAAGGCTTCTCCCCTGGCGGGATTCTCGCAGGCGCCGGCCAGCCTGGTTCCGCGGAGGTTCCCGGTAGGGAGCGAATGGCTGTATCTTAAAATCTACTGCGGTGTAAAGTCGGCCAATACGATACTGACGGCACAATTGTACCCGGCTATCCGGAAAATGCTGGAAGACGGAGTCATAAAAAAGTTCTTTTTTATCAATTTCAGCGATCCGGAATTTCACCTGCGGTTGCGTTTCCAGGGCGACCCCTCGACGGGCTTCCACCATTATATCATATCGGCGGTAAGAGAGCTGGTGCAGCCGCTGCTCGAAAAGGGCCTGGTCAGCAGGATCCAGATCGATACTTACCAGCGTGAGCTGGAACGCTATGGCGGTGCCCATATCGAATGCTGCGAGACTTTCTTTCATTTTGACAGCCTGGCCACCCTTCACTTTTTTGATCGCTGCGAAGAATTCCCTGACGAGCAGGAGCTGGTCCTGTATGCAGCGGCCCGGGTCCACCACCTGCTGAGCGCCGCCGGTTTATCGGAGACGGAACGTGCCTGGCTGACGGAGCAATTGAAGGAGTCGTTTTTCAGGGAATTCCGCGGTGACACGGCGCTCCGCAAACAGCTGGGCAGCAGGTACAGGCAATTCAGGGAACCGATCAGCGGGTCGCTGGAAGAGGAGATCAGCTTCACCTTTAAAGTTTTCCTGGAGAGCTGTCTTTCAGAGCTGAGAAGGGGCTGCGCAGAAAAAAACAGCCTGCAGACTATACTTATATCGCTGGTTCATATGACGGTCAATCGCATATTCCCGGTTAAGCCGCGTATGTATGAACTGGTTTTATATCATTTTCTTTCAAAGCATTATTCCGGGAAAATGGCCAGGAATCCGGAAGGAGCCGCCCGGGGAGCAGGCCTTATGAGCTGGCAGCGCGAAGCGCTGGATTCAGCTCTTTAAAATAATCGAAAAGATGCGTATACATCTGATTCCTAAACTGCTCCGGATTCCCATATTTGAGCGTATGAAGCAGATCACGATGCGTAACCGGTGTCACATCATTTAAGGTATTATCTGTATATGCCTCGGCGTTCTCGCTCAATTTTGCATATACGTGATCAAACACCGGCCTGAGTAATTTCTGAAAGCGCATGATCGTTTTGTTGCCCGACAGCTTATACAGCATGGAATGAAACTCGATATCGCATTCGACAATGTCGAGTTGTGTAGTAGCCCTTTCCTCTTTTTCGACAATTTTTTCCAGGAGGCTGAAATTGGCATTGTGCTTCCGGAGAAACAGCACGTCTCCCAGGCCCATTTCGATCACAAGCCGCATCTCGAAGATTTCATTCATGGTCTCGTCATCAAGCAGCTGAGGATCGAGCACACGCTCCATGTTGTTCAGCACATCAGGCTTGGCAATGACCATTCCCCGGTTTTTGCGTGATTCAATGATACCCAACGTCCGGAAGCGTGACAGCGCCTCGCGGATCGCGGTCCGGCTTACTCCCATGGCTTCGGCTAGTTCCATCTCCTTGGGCAGGGCGTCTCCCGGCTGAAAATTTTCAGCGCGGAGGTACTCCTGCAGGCTCATTTCTATCTTATCTACCTGGGAGAAATTTTCTATAGGCCGAATTTTAGCTAGCGTCATATCAGTTTTGATTACCTGCCTGCAAAAGTAATTATTAATCAGGTAAAAATAAATATGTCCTACATCTTAAAAAATGTTTGGAAGTTATTGTTTATCTCTCTATGTTTGTCATACATATGTCGTACATATGTATGATTTCTAAACCAAACCGATTTCCTGATAGTTCACCTCTATATACAAACCGATGGATATTATTTCAGCCCCGGGATCAAGCATCCCGCCTTTCAAAGATGTTATTTATAAATCATTGAACCGGTACTTGCTATGCACCAGGCTTTTTTGTTTGATGATGCTCATGATCGTTCCTTCTCCGGAGAGCGATGCGGGGTATGCGTCCGGCCCGGAGAAACCCGGAGCCGGTTCCGGATCGGACGCTCCGATCCCTATCGGCTCCAGGCTCGAGCTTTTTATCGACAATTATCTCATCGAAAAGCTAACCGGCCAGATTGAGCTCAGGCTGCAGAAGCCGGTTGCCAGGGAAATCGTGATGACACATGATCAGCCATGGGAAGGAAGCGGCTGCGGCTATAAAAGCATCTTCAAAGATGGAAATAAATATAAAATGTTTTATGAGTCATGGCATCATGAAGCGAGCGAAGACGGCTCGATCCCCTATCATCCGCCTTTCTGCGCCTATGCGGAAAGCGACGACGGAATAAACTGGAGAAAGCCTGATCTGGGGTTGCACGAATTCAATGGCTCCAAAAATAATAATATCGTAGTGCCCAGCGGGCTAATGAACGGCTACAATATCGATGCGGCGCATTGCGCGGTGTTTAAAGACACCAATCCGAATGTTTCACCGGATGCGATTTACAAGGGAGTTTTCACTATAAACCGGGGCGACTCCAGGGGATTCGAGCTGATTGCGCTGAAGTCTGCCGACGGGATCAACTGGGCCCTGATGGCTAAGGAGCCGATATTGACGGACGGCGCTTTCGATTCTCAGAACCTGGCGTTCTGGGACTCGGAAAGAAAGGAGTATAGAATTTATTGGCGTATATTTTCTAAAGAATATATCCGAGGCATCCGAACTGCGGTATCCCGCGACTTTATTAACTGGGAGAAACACCAGGACCTCACTTATACCGACTCTCCTGATGAAAGCCTGTACACCAATCAGGTAAAGCCGTATGAGCGCGCTCCTCATATTTTTATAGGCTTCCCGGCAAGATACGTAGACAGGGGCATGTCCAGGTCTATGGAACTCCTGCCGGAATATGACAAAAGGCTGGCCAGAATAAAGAAATCAGCAAAAGGCGTACCGGCCGATACCGAAACAAGATTCGGTACCGTATTAACGGAAGGCCTGCTGATGTCAAGCCGGGATGGCGTAAAATTTAAGAGATGGAACGAAGCCTTCCTCAGACCCGGAATAAGCCGGAAGGGAAGCTGGACTTACGGAGACAATTTCATAGCATGGCATATGGTCGAAACCAAAAGTTCATTCGAGGATTCTCCTAATGAACTTTCCATATACGCAAGCGAGAATTACTGGAAGGGCGCTGCAAGCAAATTAAGACGATATACACTACGCCTCGACGGATTCGTATCCGTAAACACATCTGCAAAAGGGGGCGAATTGCTGACAAAGCCCATACTGTTTAAAGGCAAAAATCTGCACCTGAACTTTTCAACTTCGGCGATAGGTACTGTCCAGGTCGAAATACAGGACCTGAATGGAAAGCCGATAAACGGGTTTTCGATGAAAGACTGTGCTCCGGCATTTGGCGATTCTGTAGACTACGTGGTAAGCTGGGGCGACAGCACGGACGTCTCTGCCCTGAACGAGACCCCGGTCAGATTACGAATAAAAATGAACGATGCCGATTTGTATTCGATTCAATTCAGGTAAGAACAGCACAATAACAAACCAAACCCATTCTCCTAAACCTCAAATCCCATGATGTCGTATCAAAAGATCCGGTTGCTATTTCTCCTATGCCTGATAACAGGCTTAAAACCGGCAGAAGTAACCGGACAGTCAAACCTGGTAAAGGGCGTCGTGTCCTCCGCCCAAAACAATGAAGCCTTACCTTTTGCCACTGTAATCGTAAAGGGCACCGATCGTGGTGTAAATACCGACGAAAAAGGATATTATGAAATCCAGGCTTCAAATGGCAATGTTCTGGTTTTTAGTTTTTTAGGCTACAAGACGGAAGAAATCCCGGTGGTAAGCCAGTCAAGGATAGATGTCAGCCTGAAGCCTGACGAAGCGTTGCTCGATGAGGCGATAGTAATCGGGTACGGAACCCAGTCACGGGAAATCGTAACTTCTTCGATTAGCAAGCTGGATAAAAGAGCGCTCGAAAACATTCCCCATGCCAATATCGCATCTG
>MEDT01000117.1 GCA_001724175.1 Cytophagaceae bacterium SCN 52-12
AAGCTTATTGCCCGCCAGCCGTCCCATCACTCCGCCGTAGTTGTAGCCGTCTTCAGGTAAGGGGATATCAAGCTTACCGGACCTGGAGACTTCCATGCTGTTGACGTTGACCGTCACGTAAACAAACTGCTTCCCCGCCATACTGGTGCCCAGCAACAGGGTAGAGTCGTCTGCCCAGCTGTGCCAGCTGGCTACCGGGTGCCAGCTTACGGCCGGCTTTAAAGGCAGGCGCTTTTCGATTTGCAGCTTTCCTTGTTCGACACCCGTTTTGATAAGGTCGCCGGTCGCCTCGTTGTAACCGTAGTAAAATCCATTCTTGTAAGCAAATACGCCCAGATCGGTATTCGACAGCTTCCCGGAAATGGTATCGGCATTGCGGTCCGAAAGGGTGTTTGTCGTCAGGAAAAAATCGGAATCTTCATTATCAAACAAAAAAATCCCGAAATGACCGTCGGTTTCGTTGGTGTCGCAGGAAAGAAAGCTAAGATAGATCAGTCCAAATAACCAGATTGGCCTGATGAGGATCATGATTGATTAGAATAGTAGTTTGAGCGCAAAGTAACGAATATCCTGTCAAATCCCACCTTCCTGATCTCATTTCCTTCCAGGATCACCTTTACGCCGCCGGGCAGGACTATGCTCTGACGACGCCCGGTATAGTTCCAGATGATCGCGGTACCGTTTTCGAAAAAAAGCCCGTCGGCAACGAGCGGAGCGCCCGAAACGGAAGTAAGCACCCGGGAAGGATGGCTCGAATGATATAACCTGAATGCCTCAAAGACCGGAAAAGGCCCCAGATCTTCCCCGGCAATCCCCAGCTTCCCTGCGCCCCGGAAATAAGTGGCGGAACCGGCGTCGGCCATGATAAGGTTTTTAATGCTTCCCAGCGTCCAGACCGCCCCGAATGCCGTGTACTGACGTCCATCGACCTGTGCGTCTTCGGGTATCACCCGCTGCGCAGGATTTGTCGCGTAGGGGTTAAACCTCTTTTTGAATGTCACGGGAGAAAGGTGCGCGCGGCAGCTATGGCCGTAAATGTGCCGAAGCGTTCTGACCGTATCTGCCTGGGCAGCCAGGTTCTCGATCAGCGACAGGTCGTCGAAGGCATGCTCCTGGGGCTGTATACCATAGCTGACGAAATCCGGGATACCCGGGAGCACCCGGTTCCGGTTTACTTCCGTGAAATTATAGTCGGTCCCGATGCCGATGTTAAAGTGAGGGCAACGGGCTTTCCACTCCGAAACCAGTGTTGCGAATGTATCCGGCAACTTCGTGATATCGTCAGGAATTATCGCTACCGAGTGCACAGGAATTTTAAGCTTCACGAGACAGGCCGCGATTTCATCCGGTCTGATCCCCGGCTCAGCGCCTAGGTGTATCACAAGCTCCAGCTTCGCGGCAAGCCCGGTCAGCAATTGAGCTGCTTTCTGAAGCTTTTCTTCCCATTCCTCCTGCTCCGGCCGGATATCTACCCTGTAATGATGAAAGCCCAGCTGCCTGAACAAATTGATGAAAGCTTCATTCTCTCCTTTCTTTAGGGGGAGCATCGTACCTAAAGGTAGCCTGTCGCCGGCATTCCCGGTTAATGTCAAGACAATTTCACGTTCGCCCGGACTGATACGCGGCTGCTTTTTTTCAGGTCTGAAAGTAACCTTCTGCCTGATCTTTTGCCCTTTGTTCAGCAATACCGGAAACGGAAGATCCAGGGGCGTACAGAATGTTTTAAAGGAAGCATCCGTCCAGTTGCGCTGGTCTTCGGTTTCGAATACATCGCCTTCGAAGTCCAGGCGGTACCAGGCCCCGCCGCAGCGCCATCGCATAGCGGCTATATGTTGGAAAGGATTGCCGGGTGAAATGTATTCCGGGAAAACAGAGGTATATTTTATCGAACCGGGCTCCGTGATTTCTACAGGCTCTCCGGAAACGCCTTCAGGCGGATGGTGAATACAAAATCCCGCCCTGTTTTTCAGAACGGGGGCAAGCGCGGTTCCTTCCAGCATAAAAGTGACTTCCCCGTTTTCCCGGCCGTCGATTTCCACATTCCACACGAATATCTTTTCGCCGTCTTTCAAATGAAAGCTCCTGTAGCGGATTGTGAATGCACGCTCCTCTTTCGCTATCGCTTCATCTTCCATCACCTTATCCAACGTCCCCCAGTTTTCGTCCCTGAATGCGTAATAGATCATGCGTACCACCTCCGTATGCCCGTAGGAAAGGTAGCGGAGAAACCCGTTTTCGTACATCATGCTGAAGGGACCGGCCTGCAGATACATCGCTCAGGGAAGAAACAGTGCTACATTCTCTCTGGTAATCCTGATGAGCCCGGTGTTTACTTTTTCCGGGACGCTGGTAATGCCCGCCCGCTCATCGTTGCCCGACAGCCGGTTGGTGCCGTGCGCCATATCATGGAGAAACTGGGCCCCGTACCATGTAAACAGCTCTCTTTTCTGACCTGCCAGCATATGGATTATCCCCTGGCTAACCAGCGACAAATGTTCCGGCTCCCAATCGACGGTGGTGATCTTCACCCTGCCTCCCTTCCCGAGCTCTTTCACCGCCAGCGCCATCCCGGGGCCGGAATTGGAATCGAACCCGCACAGGCCCGCCAGGTCAGGATGAGCCGCCAGGACATCGGACGTGATCCGGGCCGCTTCCTCCACGCTCGCCTTGTCATCGTATTTACCTACTACCTGCATCCCGGGATATACCGCCAGCACATCCAGGAGTCCCCGGAAGCCGTCCTCCATATTACTCAGTCCCAGGATGCCCATATAGGCGATTTTCCCTTTACCTCCTGTCAGCTTCACCATTTCCTCGCCCTGCATCCGGCCTATTTCATACCAGTCCGTGCCCAGGAAGGCGTGATGCCGGCCGCCCGGGATATCCGAGTCGTATACCACAGTAGGAATGCCCGCAGCCACTGCCTTATTGATCGCCTGCGCAAGCGCAGCATCGGTACCGTTGACCAGGATACCCGTCGGCCGGGTGCCGATGACTTCCTCCAGCGTATTGATCTGCGCCGGCACATCCCAGTCGGCCGGTCCGAGGATAGATACCTTTACTCCCATTTTCTCGCCCCACCTTTTGAAGGCAGCCTGGTCGTGGTTCACATACATCGGCATCGTCACGGCGGTTGTGACCATCACATACTCTTCGTTTTCGGGCGGAGCAGCCGTTTCTGTTTCATCCGGTTGTTGCACAGCCTGCCCTTCACCCGTCCTGGTGGGAAGCTCGCATGAAACGCCCGTGACCAAAAGCACCCAGACCAGGCAGGTAGTCTTCAACCCGTAAAAACGCTTTGATCTCATATTATAAGAGCTATCAGCATTCATCATTAATAACTCATCATTCATAATTCTTTTTCAACGACTGATCCGTCCATAGCGTGAGGATCAGGATAATCCCCACGATGATATCCTGCCAGTAGCCTGATACCCTTGCGATCACCATGATATTGGCTGCGATCCCCATGAAAAGAGCGCCCAGCAAGGCGCCAGGTATTCTCCCTACCCCGCCGCTCAGGCTGGCGCCCCCGAGTATCACCGCCGTGATCACGCGGAGCTCCAGCCCTCTTCCCATGGTCGGCAAAGCAGCGCCGAGCCGGGAGGTCAGCAATACCCCTGCTATGCCGGCAAGCAATGCCGAAATGATAAAGGCGATCATTTTCATTCTCTTTACCCTGATACCGGAAAGAGCTGCCGCCACTTCGTTGCTCCCGATATAATAATACCGTCTGAAAAACACCGTCTTTGACATCAGGAACGTAAATACGCCCACGATCAGGAGCATGTACCAGACGGGCATCTGTACGCCGAGCAATTTTGACTGCCCGATAGCGCCGAACCAGTAGGGCAGGTTCTGTATCGCTGCGCCGCTTACCATCAGCGCCAGTCCGCGGGCGATGCCCATCATAGCCAGCGTCTGTATCATCGCATTGATCCCCTTGTAGGCGATCAGGTAGCCGTTGAGACAGCCCAGGAGCCCGGAAGCTGCGAGCCCTGCCCCGACCGCCCAGAAGACGGGAACCTCATAAAAGAACATCAGGTGGGCAGTGAAGCAGCCTGCAAAGGCCAGGATGGACCCTACCGAAAGGTCAAATACCCCGGCTATCAGCAGGATCATCATCCCTACGGCCACAATGGCATCGATCGAAAGGTTCAGCAGCAGTTGTCTGAAGTTGTCTGCGGTGAGAAAAGTATCCGGGTATACGAGCCCGGCTACGACCACTATCACGATGAGCAGCACCGAAAGAGAGTAAATGCGATCTTCAAGTATTTTCCTCATATACGCTTTTTTGATCAGTTTGAGCCCATGGCCAGCTCCAGGATGCGGGCTTCCGAAGCTTCATTACGCAAAAGGCTTCCGGCTATCTTTTTGTCCCGTATCACCAGTATCCGGTCGCAGAGGATCAGCAGCTCCGGCAGCTCGCTCGAAATAAGAATAATGCCCCTGCCTTCCGCAGCAAGCTGCCTTAGCAAGTTGTATACGTCGTGCTTGGCCCCGATATCGATACCGTGCGTAGGCTCATCGGCGATCAGCACTTTCGGCTCTCCCAGGAGCAATTTGGCCAGGAATACTTTCTGCTGGTTACCGCCGCTCAGCTGCGCTACTTTCTTTGCCGTATCAGGGGTAGCTACACGGAGCTTTTTAACAAAAGCTGCGGCGTTTTCCCTGAACCGCTTTACCTTTCCTGTCATCGCTTTACCGGTAAGGCGGGCCGAAAAAAGGGTTTCTTCTATCGACAGGTGAGGAAAGAGGCTCTGTGTTTTACGATCTTCCGGAAGGTAGAAGATCCCGTTCAGGATCGCATTTTCCGGATGGGTCACTTCAACAGGTTGCTGATCGAGCAACAGTTCGCCCTGCTGAGGCGGATCGGCGCCGAATAGAAGCCTGGCTATTTCCGTGCGTCCGGCGCCGACCAGGCCTGCCATCCCGAGTATTTCTCCCTTGTGAAGCTTCAGGTTCAAAGCGGGTATATAGCCGTTTGAAAGGTTACGGGCTTCAAGAAGCACCTCTTCGCCCCGGTGGCTGGCAAACTCCTGTAGCTGGAGATTGCGCCCCACCATCAGGCGGATAAGGCTGTCGCGGGTCAGATCCCGGGCCGGCCAGGTTCCCTGCAGCACCCCGTCCCTCAGCACGGTAATGGTATCGGCGATCTCGAATATCTCATTCAGCCTGTGGGAAATGTAAATGACGGAGACCCCCTCCGTCGTAAGCTGCCTGATAATCCTGAACAATATCGTTACTTCTTTGTCGGTGACTGAAGCAGTAGGCTCGTCGAGGATCAGCAGCTTCGGCTCCCTGGCCAGCGCCTTGGCAATCTCAATCATCTGCTTTTGCCCGGCAGATAGCGCCCCCACCCTTGCTTTAGGATCGACGTCAATCTGAAGGCGTTCCAGCAGCACTGAAGACTCCCGGTACAGTCGCTCAAAATCGATCAGCCCCCATCTGGTAACCGGCTGGCGATTGGCAAATATATTTTCGGCAACACTCAGCGTATCCGTCAGGCTCAGGTGCTGGTGTACGATCGAGATGCCGGACCGGAATGCGTCTAACGGGCCTTTGAGCCGGAGCTCTTTCCCGTCGAAAACGATCTTCCCAGTTTCGGGGTTCAGGTTCCCGGAGAGGATGTGCATAAGGGTGCTCTTGCCGGCCCCGTTTTCACCGCAAAGCGCATGGACTTCTCCAGAGCGGACAGCCAGGGACACATCATCCAGGGCTTTTACCCCCGGAAAGCTTTTAGAAAGATGATGTATCTCCAATAATTCCATCCCGGGCTACTTAGCGAAAGTTGACATATCGATCACAGCATGGCTCCTGGCGGCAGCATAGGCGGCATGTACGAGGCGGACCGTCTCGAAGTTGTCTGCTCCCGTCGTTTCTGCCAGCCCGGTTCCCTGCAGGGCCTCCAGGATGTTGCGGTTGCAATCCACAATACTGGCGTGCACGAGCGCATAGTCAGGGTCAGCCCAGGGATACTGCACCGGCCTGGCTTCCATCACGGTCGTATCCCGGCGCGTGGTCAGGCGGATCTCGCCATCCCATCCGAGATGCAAAGATCCTTCGCTGCCCTCCACATGAATAAAAGTCTGGGGAAACGGCTCCTTTTCCGGTACGGATGCATAAGACATTTCCGCATAGCAGGAAACGCCGTTTTTCATTTTCATCAGCACATTGGCCACGTCTTCTCCTTTGATCCTTTTGTTGACCGTTGCAGTATGACAGGCGACATACTCCGCCTCGCCAAACAAAAACCGGCAGGTATCCAGGATGTGCGAGCCGATATCGGTCAGGATGAATTCATCGAGCTCCGCCAGGAAAGGCTGGTTTTCAAAAACGGGAAAACCCGAGCAAAAGGAAACCCTTGCCTTGAATACCTCCCCGACAGGGTTTTGCTTCAGAAGCTTTCCCAATTGTCTGATCGGCGCCTGCCAGCGCCAGTTTTCATGGATGTAAAATCCTACCCCGGCCCTGTTGCAGGTATCCAGCATGTTCCTTGCCGTTTCCAGGCCCGGCGCCATGGGCTTCTGGCAAATGACCGACACGCCGCTTCGGGCTGCGATCTCAGTGAATTTCGCATGGGTATCCACATCGGTGATAATATCGACAAAATCAGGCTTTTCCGCTTCGATCATCTCTGCTGCATCCGTATAAACCCGCGGAATTCCGAACTTCCGGGCAATATCTTCCGCTTTGGCAGCCGTCCGGTTATAAGCCGCTACCAGCCCGACTCCCGCCAGCTCCTGCCACGCCGGCACCTGGTAGCTGGCCCAGAAACCCGTCCCGATAATAGCTCCTCTCAGTTTTTTCACAATATCCCGGGAGCGTTAAAATTCCTGGAAGCATCGTCGATCACCAATACCCAGTCCTTCCCTCCTTCGGGCGGTGCCAGGGTCACCGGTTTCTTTCCTTTCTGCTCTTTCCCGGGCGTAGCTCTTCCGGTACGGGGATCAAACCACCAGACCTTTTTCCTGGCCCCGGAGAGCTTTTCAAGCGCGATCGTCACCGGGCGGTTTTGAGGCAGGTAGATCAACGCATAGCTGCCTTCTGCATCTCTCGTCGCGGTAATATAGTCCACATAGGTGCTGCCGGCGTCCGACCGGATCAGCCCCTGGTCGGGCACCCTCGAAAAATAGGGCCGCGACAGCATCAGGTTTTTGAGGTGCTGCATTTGTCCGGCCCCCTCCGAATCCAGCGCTTTCTGCCAGCCGATCAGCGTGTCTCCGACATTGACAGGCGCATACAATTCCGTGTTCAGGAACTGCCATATCTGGTGGTGCCCGTAGGTGGTGCCGCAGGCTCCCGCAAAAACACCCCTGTACATCCGGGCCCTTACATCATATGCGTCGAAATAACCCCTTCCCTTCCGGGTCCATTTCCCGTCCCACGGGTTTACCGGGTGATCTTCGTAGCAGGGCTCCATATCGAGGGTCGGTTTCGGGGGCGTCAGCGCAAGATCGCGGGCTACCCACTCCCATACCTTGGTTTCTCTTGCGCCATGCCCGGTCTGGAAAGCGTTCATGTCCAGCCAGGATTCGTTGTGCAAATGGTAGGAGGTGGAATTACTTTCTCCGCCCGAAGGGTGATAAGAAATAAACGCGGCTTTGCCCAGCGCTTCCCCGATCCCTTTCGCCATCGCCCGCCAGACGGGCCTGTCGTCGTACTGCTTTTCCGACCCTTCTCGCGAAGATTTATAAACGGTCGGGCGGTCTCCACCGATGATCCAGAGTATATTCCACCTGGAAGCGTAGCGACCGGCAAGCGTACGTGCATAGGTTTCTGCATTCTGCTCATTAAATACGATAGGGCCTTCTCCCCAGAGGTGCGCCACCTTATCTCCCCAGGTAGGCAGCAATCCGATGTACAACCCTCTTTTGGCGGCTTCGTCTATGACGAAATCCACATGATCCCAATAATCATACTGGTAGTCATTCTTCGGGTCATTTCCCGGTGTAGTAAGCAGTTGGGCGGGGTTTTCGTTGTTCAGAGGCCAGTCTCCGTATCGGTTAGGCGTTCTCAACCCGTCCATTTCGGCGAGGGCCACTGCCTGGATGACGTTGAAGCCCTGCTCTTTCCGCTTATCGAGAAATAAAAGCACCTCTTCACGGGTCAGGCGGTGAAACAATTCCCAATTGGTATCGCCGAGCCAGAAAAAAGGCTTTCCGTCATTCGCAACCAGGAACCTGCCGTTGTCGCTGACTTTTACCTGCGCGCACAGCGGCTGAAAAAGTACCACCGGCAGAAATAAAAACAGGAATTTATAATGCATGATCAGATGATGAGTTGATTAGTTGATCAGACGGTTTTTTTATCTTGTAATGTCTCTTACCTGCTCCTTTATATCGGCCATGGTAAATATCTTTTCCCATCCTTCGCGGAAAAGCAAAGGACGTGCTCTTTTACTGATCTTATAAGCGGCGTCTGAAAAAGTTCCGTTCACTTCTCCGAAAAGCACCGCTATCTGTATCCGGAGGTGGCCCAGCACAAAATCCCTGGCCGCAGCTTCGGGCACCCCCAGTCTTATGATCTCGTTGTACCCGTCCTTAACCACTTCCATGCACGTCTGCGCAAGGGTTTCTACCATGGCCGGTTCCAGGATAGCCATCTGCTCGAGGGTGATCCGGTGCACCTGGTTGATCGGCTGGTACATATCCCGGGCAACCTGCTCCCCCAGGAGATAATGTTCTTCTGTTCCGTACATCAGGGCGGTCACGATCGATTGTTTGGCGGAAATACCACCGTAAAAATCCCGGAAGGCCGCCTCGCTGGGCTCCCAGTTGAAAACGGACGGATGGCAGGGATGCGCGATGACATAGCCCAGGTCATCGCGGTGACAGATCACGCCGTCGAGCGGCGCGGCAGGATCCAGCGTCATGACCAGGGCGCCGGACTTCATGAGCGGGATCAGCTGGTGCGATACGGGCCCGACCACCGTATCGGGCACGCTCAGGATAACCACATCGGCGCCGGCTACTACCGCTTCTGCAAATACAACCGAAATACCCCTTGCTTTCAGGTTCTCTACTCCCTTCAGTCCTGTTTCCACGTAGCTGACTTCATAGTCCGGCATTTTGAGAAAATTATCGGCCAGCCGGCATCCCATTTTACCCCCGGCGCCTATCAATGCGATTTTCATTAGAATATAAGAACAATAAATTATTGATTATTAACTACTTAGCAAACTATCTAAAGTAACGCGTTGCCTTCAGTCGCCCGATACCTTCCGCTGCCCAGGCCTCCTCTTTTAAGACGGAATCCTCCTGCGCAGCTTCAGGCGGCACCCATTGCTCCAGGATCGCGCTTTCACATTTTCCATACCTGCCGACCTTGTCCATTAGGAAATCAAGATCCAGCAGCCCCTTCCCGAACGGCGCGCCTTCCACGATGAAACCCATCTTATGTGAAAGCCTGGTCACCGTAAAATCCTTGATATGCAGGTTGACCGTATAAGGCGCCAGGAAGCCGGCCACCTGCTCCAGGCCTTCACCCGCCCCGATGGAATTCGCGCAGTCGAGACATATTCCTATATAGTCGCTGCCTGTCGCCTCTATGATAGAGGCAAGCTCCCGGCTCTTCAACCGGTCATGATTTTCAATTCCGAGTACGATACGGCGTCTTTCCAAAACCGGCTTTACGTCATTGAGCATGCCCAGTATGGCGTCCGTTCCGGGCGTATAGCCTTCGCCATCGATCACAAACCTCAGGAGCGGGGCCTGGAAGTAAGCGGCCAGGGCGACGTAAAGCTCCAGGTGAGCCGGTGTCATCTCTCGTGCACCCAGCTCCAGCCGGATGTTATTTTCCACTGCGGTCCGCCTCAGATATTCCCTCCGCTCCCGGTCCAGCAGGTGGACAGGCAGATTGTCGCCCAGCTGCAGGCACCTCAATCCCATACGCGCGGTCCGTTCCAGGAGCCCTTTTTCATCCAGCAGGATGGGAGGCCGGAAACCTTCCCAACCCACTCCCCATCCATAGGTAAAGCTGCTCAGCCCAAGCACCATATTTTTTTTATTCAAAATTAACCTGTCATTCTACCATTCACATCCATCATCTGAGCATTTATATATGCTATATTTGCATCTATTTAATAAGCCGGGTATTAAAACGCGTAAATAGTGCATACCTCTCATCGTATACCCCAGAAACCACACTTGTTGAAGGTGATCCCGCCGATACAGAAATCGATGGTGGTAAAAGGCGACGAAATTGCCTGGAACAACCCCTGGCATTTTCATCCCGAGATCGAAATTATCTATTGTATCAAAGGGAAGGGCACCAACTTTATCGGGAACAGCATCAGCGCTATCGAGGAAGGCGAGCTCCTGCTGATCGGGAAAAACCTGCCTCATACGCGGCAGAGAGACAAAGATCACTACCTTGCTCACCCGGACGATGCCCCGGAGTCGATCGTGGTGCAGTTCAGGGAGGAATTCCTGGGGAAAGATTTCTTTACCATAGATGAGTTTCGCCCGGTTGCCGCCCTGCTGAACCGGGCCCTGCACGGACTCAAATTTCGGGGGGCCGGGCATCCGAAAGCGATTGATAAGCTGTATTCACTCCAGGATTGTGACCCCGCGGAGGCAGTGATCGAGCTGCTGGGCATACTTCATATGCTTGCCTGCTCGCAAGATTATGCTTACCTCAATCACGTACCCTACCCTACGGAATCCAACGAGAACGTCACGCGGAAGATCAATACCGTCTATAGCTACACCATCGAAAACTTCAGGAACCCTATTTCGCTGGACGACGTGGCGGCGCTGACCCATCATTCCGTTTCAGCCTTCTGCCGGTATTTCAAAACCCATACCCGCAAAAGCTATTTCCAGTACCTTTCCGAAGTACGTATCGCCTATGCCTGCAAGCTGCTGATGGAAGGGAACCTCGATATCTCGGAAGTATGCTATGCCAGCGGGTTCAACAATTTCTCCAACTTTCACAAGCAGTTCAGGAGAATCGTACAACTTTCGCCAGGTGAATACCGGAGGCAGGGAAAAAGTAAGATGCCGGGAACGGGCTGATCCGGGCTCTGATTTGATACCTTCCACGGCCCCGCTAAAAAAATTCTCGCAAAGGCGCATAGACGCAGAGCTGTAATGTTCCGCCATAAGTCCCGAAGACAATGAGAGCTAATCCGTCTCAAGATGACGCCTGACAAACGCCTCCAGCTCCTTCCCGTGCAGGTTCATGGCTATTATCTTCCCATGCCCATCTATGATGACATTAAAAGGAAGCTCTTCTATATGGTAAGCTTTGGCGACAGGACTCCTCCAGAATTTGAGATCGCTCACCTGCGGCCATCCGATCTGCAGGCGTTCTATTGTTTTTATCCAATTCTCCCTGCTTTTGTCCAGGGAGACGCCCAATATCTCAAACTTTCCCTCCCCTACGTGCTTTTTCAATCCGTCGTACAGGTGCTTCAGCTCCGGCTGCTCTTTTATGCACGGTGCGCACCAGGTTGCCCAGAAATCGATCAGCACCAGCCTGCCTCGCAGGGACGAAAGCGCGAAAGAATCATTTGCAGCCGTTAAAAGCCTGATTTCCGGAGCCTTATCTCCTATTTTCAAACCAGGCTCCTGAGCGCCGGCATTCCCGGCTGCAAAAATGAAAGCCAGGATAGAAAACAGTCTTTTCAATTTTCTTCTTCTTTTACAGGATAATCTTTATCGATCCAGTCTACTTTTATATTCCTGGGAATGTCGAGCAGCTTTGCATTCTTGAAGCCCATGTCATTCATCAGCTTAAAAGCCGGCCGGATATTAGGGCATCTGTCGAACGGGCAGCAGCCGCAATAAATAACCACCTCTTTATCTTTAGGCGTCTTTCCAAGCAGCGATTTCAGCGCGGCTATACTTTCCTTATCTTTCCCGGGACCAATATCAATCGATCCTTCGATCGGATCATCAGGTCCGATCGATACAATAAGCATATTTTCGGCTTTCCCGGCCAATATCCTGTCTGCCAACACCTTTGTAGCCATTAGCTGGCCCGGCTTCCACGGCTCCTGCTTCTGCTGCGCCTCCACCTGGAAAGCGAGCACGGCTAATAAGCCTGCAAGAAAAATACGGTATATCATGATCTGGTACATTTTTCTAAAGATACGAAAAGTTGCCGGAAAGCTTTCCTGTTACCGGCGCTGATCGCCGTTAACCCGGATCAAAACATCTCCCACCCTTTTCATGAGGATGCCGAAAGACGTTAAGTCGCAACCCTCCGCGCGCAGGGTCGCTTCGAACGCTGCGGCGTAACCGGGTTCTACAGCTATTAAGAGTCCCCCGCTCGTTTGAGGATCGGCCAGTATGTGCCGCTGCATTTCCGTCACCTGTCCTATCTTGTGCCCGTAGCTTTTCCAGTTCCGTACGGTTCCGCCGGGATAGCAGCCGTGCTCAAGGTAATAGGGCAGCGAGGCAATAACAGGTACTTTCTCGAAATCGATCCCGGCTGCCAGGCCGCTGCCTTCGCACATCTCCGACAGGTGGCCGAGCAGTCCGAAGCCGGTAACATCGGTCATCGCTGTCACGCCGGACATCTTTCCCACTATCTCGCCCAGGCTGTTGAGCCGGGTCATGCTTTCGAGCGCAACAGCCGCATCTTCAGGCTTCAGCAGCCCCCGCTTCTGCGCCGTAGAAAGTATGCCTACCCCCAACGGCTTGGTCAGGTATAGCCTGCAGCCTTCTGTTGCCGTGGAATTTTGCTTCAGGTCCTCTATCCGGACGATACCGTTAACAGCAAGTCCGAAAACCGGCTCAGGGCAATCGATGCTGTGTCCGCCGGCAAGGGTGATCCCGGCTTCGGCGCAAACTACCCTGCCTCCTTCCAGCACCCGTTGGGCTATTTCCGGCGGCAGCTTATCGATTGGCCATCCCAGGATGGCTATGGCCAGTACCGGCTTTCCCCCCATTGCGTAGACGTCGCTGATCGCGTTGGTTGCGGCTATCCGGCCGAAATCAAAGGGATCGTCCACGATCGGCATAAAAAAATCGGTAGTAGAGATAAGCGCCGTCCCATTGCCCAGGTCGAGCACCGCAGCATCGTCCCGTTTGTCGTTTCCTACAAGAAGCTGCGGGTCGGCCCGGACCGGGGAAGTGCTGTGCAGGATCGTATCGAGAACAGCGGGGCTGATTTTACAGCCGCACCCTGCGCCATGTGAATATTGTGTAAGTCTGATCTCCCGGATATCCATAATAGCGGGTTTGCTACTTTCCGGTAGCAATTGTCTGGTTAAAGTCTGAAAGCAGGCGGGCATTTTCCGCATCGGAGCCGCCTGTCAGCCGGAGCGTAAATAAGCCTCCCGGGTCCTTTTTTGCAAGCGCCTTATGGTAAGCTTTGTCGTAATATACCAGCACCAGCTTTATAAAATCGGCTATGCGGCCTTCGCGTATAGCCGCCAATGCCTGCGTCGTCTGCAGCGGTCCCAGCCGCTTATGAATGCGCTTTGTACATTCTGTAAGAAAATCAGGATCCAGCGAGCCGTATTCCTGAACGAGATAAGCTATCCTGTCCTCCCGGTCCACTTCTATATTGAGCGTCGGGGCCTGCTGTATGTTCTCCCACAAAGGCCGGGGAATGATGATCCTGCCGATATTCATATTTTCATCCTCCACCCATACCTGGCGCTCCGCCTCCAGGTCTTTGAGCTGCCAGGCCAGGTTATTCTCAAACTGTTCCTGGGTCGGCTGCACCATTTTATTCATGGTTCCGTACGACGAACCCTGGTGCTGAGCCAGGTCTTCCAGATCCAGCACCTGCTCTCCCATAGCCCGCAGGGTTGCAAGAAGCCTCGTTTTCCCGGAGCCGGTCATCCCTCCCAGGATCCTGAAATCGCGGGAAAATACAAACTGCCGGCGGGCCCATTGCCGGTAGCTTTTATAGCCGCCCTGTATGACAAACACCTCGAACCCGTACAAATCCAGCGCCCAGGCCATGACGCCGCTTCGCATGCCGCCCCGCCAGCAATGCACCGCTATCCGTTTGCCGGGCGCCATCTCAAGAGCGGCCCGGATAAAACCGGACCATTTATTACCGGTCAGATCAAATCCCAGCAGAATGGCTTCCTCTCTCCCCACCTGCTTGTAAGTCGTGCCGACCCGGGCACGTTCCTCATCGCTGAACAAAGGTAGATTCACAGCGCCCGGAACGTGTCCGTGCGCATATTCACCGGGCGAGCGTACATCCGCCAGCACCATTTTTTCCTCCGCCCCCAGAAAATCGTCTATTGATATATTCCTGATCATGATTCGACTCGTGAAACCATCTACCCTTTTTCCGGTCCGGAGCAGGCCCATATCCAATCGGGGCGATCCAGCGGCTTTTCGCCGAGATACATTCTTATAAAGCTGCGCTGAATCTTAAATCCGCGCGACTCCGCCCACCGTATCGCCGGCTTGTTTTCGGCCGGTATATCGATCAGGCATGCGCTTCCGCGAAAGCCGCCCAGCACGGTATCCAGCACCGCTCGTCCTGCATGTTCCGTAAAAGCCGCCGCAGGGCCTATCTGAACGGCTTTTCTCCCTACTCTGTACCCGGCATATCCTTCCGGCTTACCTTCATGGTCCGTTTTCAGGCAATAAGCAGACGCTTTCGTCATATCCAGATTCTCTAGAAACACTCTTCGGCCCGTACCGGTCGCCTTTTGGTCAAGACCCGCCACCTCATCCATCAGGGCATCGGTCGACAGAACGGTCTGCAAAGCATTTCCCGGCATCTCCTCTCCCGCTATCCCTTCATAGCGGATTACCTCGTACTCTTCCCTGAATCCTAATTTCCGGTAAACCTTTTGCCCCATAGCAGTCGCATCCAGGCGGATACTTTTCACTCCCGCACGTTGCATACAGGCAATCGCATGCTGCACCAGCTTCCCCGCGATACCATGTCCGCGATAGGCCGGATCGACCAGCACCATAGCGATCCAGCCTGTCTCGCCAAACCTGCAGCAGGTAGTAGTGCCCACGGCAGCCGCCCCGCTTTCTGCAACCAAGCATCCGTCGGGGTCAAGCTTCATTGCCCGCAGCCAGTCTTCGTCAGTCTGGTTCCAGCCTGCCTCGCTTACCAGCCGCCTGCAAAGCGGCAAATCCTCCGTCCTCATCGGCCGGATCAGGAGCGGGTCGTCTCCCGGCAAAGCATTTCCCGGAAAATTATGAAAAACAGGCGACGACATGGTAATCGGGGTTATTCCCCAAAATTACAAAAGAAGCCCGATTGGAAAAATCCGGCCGGGATTAGTCGGCAACAGGCGTCACCTCATACAAATAATAGTTCTCGTCAGGGACAATAGCGCCTGAGAAACGCCCGGCGGAATGAATCCTGTATGTACGGTCTTCTATAGTAAAATCCTTAGACGTTCCCGGTTCCAGCGCCTCCTTTTGCTCATCATCGGCAGACCGGTAGTTCATGACCAGCAGGTATTTGTCATTCCGCCCGGCAATATACCGGTCCATCCGCCGGAACAGCTCTTTCTGCTCAAAACGGTAGTTTTGCCGGTTCCAGTAATCCCTGCTCCATATCACATAGCTGGCATAACGTCCGTCATTCAGAAAATACATTTTCCTTTGCAGGTACCCTGCAACCGGGGTCGCCATATCATTATAGGCTGCAATAAGGGGAATGTCGTGCGGGTAGTTATTCCGGATATAGGCCGCTACATATTTAGAATAAGAGAAAGGATGCCGGATATCCGTATAACAGGCAAAAAGCCCCGCGAAAAACTGGATAAGCAGCAACAGGATAACCGGGCCCCGGGTATAACTTTTTTCATAGCCCGCTATCCACAACGCAAATAGCAGCGCTATGCTGAAATGCCCGTGATGACGAAGATGCCCTGCGAATTTCATGTTCATAAACACCGAAAGGAGCAGGAAAGAAAGGAGCAGGAACGCAAGCGCGTAAGGAGAGCGAAGCAGGCAATAAATCGCGATAAGTAACGTAAAGAAACCCAGCAGGGCAGCTGCTTCGCTGCTCCTGACCACATTAGATCCCCAGAAAGTCCGGTTCAGCTCCGGGATCGTCACAAGGCCCTTATATAGGTTCGACAGGATCAGCCTGAGGCCCCGGAAGTCGAAGCTAAAGTTCCATCCGGAAGCGTAGGAGCTGTCAGGCGGGGGATTTGTAGTCACTACAAAAAAAATCAGACCGGAAAGAACGATCATTATGCCGAAGATCGTAGCGGAATTTATTAATGTCCCGCTGCTCCAATGTCTGTACAGCAGGACGGTGGAGACCGCCAGCGCGATACACGCCATATAGGCATTGGTTTGCATGAGCAGCCAGAGAAGGATGCAGACCACGATCCATCGACGCCGGTACGATTTCCACAACGCTCCTATAGCAAGGAGTATCAGCACGCCGATCATATAGTTACGGCTTATCGTCCCGTATTCGAAGACAAAAAAATACCCGAAGAGGATGAGGGTTTTTTCGATCAGGGTAAACGGGCTCCGGTAAATCAAAAGACCCGCTGCTCCCACAGCGATGAGCCAGTTGACAACCTGGATCGAAACCGGGGAATGCGTCAGCCGGCTGACGGGATAGAGCACCAGGAACCATAGGGAAGGGTGCCCCTCGTATTCCTTGTTCCGGAAAAGCTCTCCTATGCCCGATGAACTTGTTACGATATTCCAGGCCTGCAGCTCGTCCCTCCAGCATTCATGACGGTAAAGGCTGAGCGCGAGCAGGGATGCATAAGCCGATAAAAGCCCGAGTTGAAAAAATATCGTCGGCCTGTTGCGGGTGCTTTGCAAACTAAGATTTGACGGGTGTATCATAGCCCGGAAGTGTATTAAATAATTATTTCATTAAACAGGAGGAATTCTGGCAAGAATATGGAGGGGCGCGCTGTATCATAGATCCTGCGACCTGCAGGCTCCCGGCACAACCGGCAGAGTATTGTTTTTCATTACGTTCGGCAAATGAGTTTTAGTATAATACGTCCGAAGCTGTTAAAGTACTAAAGATGAGGCACTTTTTTATTTAGCGGTTATCTCCTATACCCCGGGAGACAAAAAAGCACTTAACAATTTCTTGCTAAGTGCTTCATTCTCAAGCTCCCGAAGCTGGGCTCGAACCAGCGACCCTCTGATTAACAGTAACCGGATTTCTGTATTCATATGTATCAATATGGCTCGCATAATATTGATTTTCAGTTGATTGCAAAACTTATCAATTTACGTCAAATGCTATAAATACAGATTTCTTGTGCAAATCTTGTGCAAATTTTTTTGTACCTTTAATTTATGAATACGAATGTCGTTGTTTCGCTTGACACGCGCCGTAAGAAAAAAGACGGGTCCTACCCCATCATCATGCGCCTTGGGCACGATGGGAAAACTACTTCCATACCTCTTGGTCTGAGTATCGACGAAAAGGACTGGGACGACAAGCAACGCAAGGTCAAGAAAACTTACACGGGTGTAAACTCTGTAACCTGGCTGAACAATCGGATTCAGAAAATAAAAACGGAGGCTATGGATATCATCCTAAAGCTCCACGATGATGGCATACTCCAAACGTTACCCATCACTTCTCTTAAAGATCGGATCACTCAGAAAGACGCAAAAGACTCGTTTATTGAATTTGCAAATCAATGCATAAACGAACTAATTGCGGCGAACAGAATAGGGACGGCAAGATCCTATAAGGGTATTATAAGTATTCTGAAAGACTACCGAAAAGGGAGGGATCTTCTGTTTAAGGAAATCACCTATGATTTTTTAACAAAGTTCGAAATCCATCATAAGGCCAAAGGCAATGGGGTGAACGGTTTGGCTGTTTATATGCGTACCATCCGTTCAATCTACAACAAGGGCATAAAATCGGGGATGGTAGAGAAAGAGCTTTACCCGTTCGATGATTATAAGATCAAGACAGCACCTACCGAAAAACGTGCACTGGACATTGAGTTTCTTAAAAAAATCATTGAGCTGGATTTGACGCAGGACCACCTCTGTTTTGATACGCGCAATTATTTTTTGGCCAGCTACATGATGTACGGGATGAATTTTGCGGATATGGCGTACTTGGAAAAAACTTCCATTGCCA
>MEDT01000118.1 GCA_001724175.1 Cytophagaceae bacterium SCN 52-12
GAGAAGTTATTTGAAATTTTATACAGATGAAGACATTTGTCGTTAAAGCATTCGGAACGGAAGCGCCGGAGGCAGATTTGAAGCAGATGAACATCGAACGTCGTGAAGCAACTGCAAAGGACGTTGAGATCGACATTTTATATTGCGGTGTGTGCCATTCTGATCTGCATACGGCCAGGAACGAATGGCACCGTACAACTTACCCGAATGTACCCGGGCATGAAATCGTGGGACGGGTCACAAAAACCGGGGCGGGGGTTACAAAGATCAGGGTCGGCGACCTGGTTGCCGTAGGCTGTATGGTGGATAGCTGCCGGGAATGCGGGCAATGCAGAAACGGAAGCGAGCAATACTGTGAAAAAGGCATGGTACCGACTTATAACGGTCGCGAGAAATACCTGAACCGGCAGACCTTCGGCGGTTATTCAGAGCGCGTGGTTGTAGATGAAGATTTCGTTTTACGCATACCCGGAAACCTTGACCTGGCAGCTACCGCCCCTTTGCTTTGTGCGGCAGTCACTACGTGGTCGCCCCTGAAGCATTGGGAAACAGGCCCCGGGAAAAAAGTGGGTATTGCAGGCATCGGAGGATTGGGGCATATGGGTGTGAAGCTGGCAAAAGCCATGGGCGCTCATGTTGTGGTGATCACAACGTCGCCTTCCAAGATTGAAGATGCCATGCGTTTGGGTGCCGATGAAGTAGTTTTGTCTACCGATGCAGAACAGATGAAAACGAGTGCAAATTCCCTGCACTTCATTTTGGACTGTGTTTCTGCCCAGCATGATATCAATGCTTACCTGAAACTACTGAAAGTCGACGGAACGCTGGTCCTGGTAGGGGCGCCGGAACATCCGCTTCCGGTCTCGCCTTTCAGCCTTATTCCTGCGCGCAGAAGCCTGGCAGGTTCTACGATCGGCAGCATCAGGGAAACACAGGAAATGCTCGACTTTTGCGGAAGGCACAACATCACCGCCGATATTGAGCTCATTACTATACAAGACATCAACAGTGCGTATGAACGTCTCCTGAAAGGAGATGTGAAGTATCGTTTTGTGATCGATATGGCAAGTTTGAAGAATCCTAAACCCGTTTAATCTGGCGGGTTTAGAACCACGGAAGGGTTGCTTTCATTCCCCTCATCCCGCAAAATCATTCAGCATATCAATAGAAGGGCAAAAGAACAAGGCGCCTGTTTTGGCGGTGCTGAAATCCAGGATCCGGTCATAGTTTCCTTCAGGCTCACCGATGAACATCCGCGTAAGCATTTTAGTCACTGTCGAGAATGTACTCGCGTAGGCAATAAAATAGGTTCCCATTTCATTGCTGGCCATATGGCCGAACGGCATGTTGTCGCGGACGATTTTCAGGTCGTCGCCGACGTTCGCCAAAGCGGAATGCGAGTTTGAAGGCTTTACATCATCCGGCATTTCAATATCGTTGGCTTTGCTTCGCCCGAAAACTTTTTCCTGCTCTTCTACCGGCAAAGCTCTCCAGGCTGCCAGGTCGTGTAGGTATTTCTGGATGAAAAGATAGCTTCCGCCTTTATAGCTTTCATCTTCGTCGCCTATGATGCCGAAGAAAGCCCGGTCGGTTCCGTTCGGGTTTTCCGTACCGTCTACAAAGCCCAGAATGCTTCTCCCGTCCCAATACCTGAACCCGTGTACTTCGTCGATGCAATCCGCAACCAGCGACAGCACGACGGCGATATCGGCAGCCATATCGATACAGTAGCTTTTGTCGTCTGCCCGGATATGAAAATGCAGGTCACCGGGTGTAGCGACTGCCGTATGCTTTTGCCCCCGGACAGGCTCAAATTCGACCAGCTCCCGGGGAAGGGGCCGGGGCAGGCCCAGCCTGTTCCAGGCCCGGAAGCCGATTCCCATCACCACGCTCGCCCTGGAGGAAGTAGTGGCAGTGCGTACCTGTGCAGAATTGTTAAGGTTGCTCATCAGGGCGCATACACGCCGGAAAGCAGCTTGTATGTCCGCGTCAGCTCTGAAATTCCATACCATAAAAACGGTATTGCTGTTGGGGTAGTCTATTACGTTCTGGGCGTTCATTTGAATTTATGAAATAGCCATGAGCTGTTAGGTTTTAGGTTTTAGCAGCACACACCCTTCGACGAGCGTTCGAATGAGCTCACGCCGAAGTCTCAGGGACCTAAAACCTAACGGCTAATCGCTCAAACCTTTTTATACATATGAAACAGGGCTTATCTGTATTGACATCACGCTTGCAGGAGGTAAAAAAACGGGAACCGGGGATAACCTGCCAGCGGCAAATTTAATGAATCGCCGGTCACTTCAGCCTGCCCGCGCGCTTATCCGAAATAAATCTGAATAGGAGAGGGCTGCCGGGGCATCGGGCATGAACGCATTTCCGGATGGGAGGGAGATCGAAAAACTTCCTAGCTTTGTATGGATCACAAAATACGCCGGTTTTTATGAAATGGTTACGGGTGCTGCCCTGCTTGTTTTTGCTCAGTTTCTGCTGCTCCGGTCAATCCGTGCCAGGAAAGCCGGGGCAGCCGAATTTTGTTTTATTCATAGCAGACGACTTAGGCGTAAAGGACATCGGCCCTTACGGCAATACGGTAGTACGGACGCCTCATTTGCAGCGTCTGGCGCAGGAGTCGCTTCTTTTTAACCAGGCATTTGCCGCATCCCCGACCTGCGGCCCTTCCCGGAGCTCCCTGTTCACAGGTCTGATGCCGTTGCGCCATGGGGCGCACGGTAACCATTCGGGTGTTAAAAGCGGTACGCGTTCGGTAGCACAGTATCTTTCTGCGCTGGGCTACAAGGTAGCCATTGCCGGGAAGCTGCATGTAGGGCCGGAAGATGTATTTCCGTTTGAACGCATAGCCGGTACCAATGTACGTGAGCCCGGCTATGAAAAGGTCCCGGGTCTGTACCATGACCTGAATCTGGAGCCGGTCGACAAATGGCTGACCGGCAGAGCGGAAGGGCAGCCTTTCGTATTGATCGTAGCCGATCACAGCCCGCACGTCATCTGGCCCGAAAAACCCGCCTATCGCCGGGAGGAGGTAGACATTCCCCCGGTTCATATCGATACTCCGGAAACCCGGAAGGCCAGGGCGAGATATTATACGGACATTACCAAAATGGATGCTAACGTCGGCAAGGTATTGGACATGCTGCGCCGGCGTGACCTTGAAAAAAATACTGTATTTATGTTTACTTCCGACCAGGGGCCCCAATGGGCATTTGGCAAATGGAATGTATATGATTATGGCGTCCGGGTTCCCCTGCTGGTCCGCTGGCCTAACCATATCACCGTCCCGGCATCGACTCGCGCGCTTGTCTCGCATGTAGACATTCTGCCCACCATGATAGAGATTGCCGGCGGGACGCCTTCCCCGGAACTGGACGGCACAAGCTTTCTGCGGGTTTTGAAGAACCCTTTGCTGAAGCACCGGGAAATGCTGTTTGCCTCCCACACCGGCGATAGGGAGATGAACCGTACGCCTATGCGTATGCTGCGTACCGATCGGTATAAGTACATTCTTAACCTGGCCCCGGGCGAAATCTACAACACGCATATGAACCTCGCGAAAGATCACGACGGCGGGCGCGAGTACTGGCCGTCGTGGCTGACCGAATCTTTTCGTAATGCGCACGCAGCCTCCGTTTTATGGAGATACCACCGCAGGCCTGCAGAAGAATTGTATGATACGCTGAATGACCCGTGGGAACAGCATAATCTCGCGGCAGACGAAAGCTACCGCCCTATGCTGGAACGGTTCGGAAAACACCTGGCCGGGTGGCGGGCACGGCAGGGCGACGACAAGACGGGTCCCGAAGATCATGAGCCCCCCGCACCGTCCCGGCAGCCGGTGGCCCCGTATGTTTTTTAACTTCCTAGCTTCGTCTCAAAAATTTAACCTTTATTAAATCGTGCCCGCACTTCTCACGGAAAAGCCACAAATGTGCGAATTATCTTTATTCGTGCATTTGTGGCTTAAATCCGCTAGCTGTCGCTTATCCTATCTCTATCGTACGGGGTTGCTTTCTTTTGGCTTCTTCCTTTTTGGGAATCGTCACCTCCAGCAGCCCGTTTTCATAACGGGCCGATATCCCGTCTTCGTTGACTACGTCTTTGGGCAGCACCAGGCTACGTTGAAAAGACTGGTAGCTGAATTCCCGGCGGCTGTAGTTGCCGTCCTTACGCTCGTCTTCCTGTTGCTTGCTCGACGAGATGGTTAGCGTATTGCCGTCCAACTGGATATTAAAATCAGACTTTTGCATGCCGGGAGCTGCCAGCTCCACCACAAACGTTTCGTCGTTTTCGCGTATGTTTACCGACGGCACACTGGTACCTGTAGGCGAAAAGTTACTGTTACCCCAGTTAAAAAGCTCGCGGCCAAAAAAATCGTCGACCAGCGCTGGGAATGTAGGGAAGCTGTCCCTGTTCCTTTTGATGAGTGACATGATTAACCTCTTTTTAAAAGTGAAACAATAAAACAGTCAAGGCGTCAGCCTTGCAGAACGGTAATTTGCAAAAGCCGTGCCATGTGGTCATACGGGCCGGATCTGACATTTTTTAAGTCTGCGGGCTGGGGACCGTGTGCAGAATCTGACAAAATTTCCGCCACAGATTCCCCGGAACTGTTTGTAACTTTGCCGGGTAACCTGACAGCCTTGCCATGGAAAGCGACCAGACTGACGCCGTTTGTTTCGAGTCGGTGATCGGGAGATATGAAGGCTTCCGGGGCCACTACATAGATGTGCCTGAGGAAGCTGCCCGGCATTTTTCGACCCCGCGCCATCTCCGCCTGCTTTGCTCGATCGAAGGCGGAGAGGAATTCCATTGTGCGCTGCGGCCGAAAGGGAACGGCGCCTTTGAGATCAGCGTCGGCACGCCTGTCCGGAAGGCGGGGAAGCTCCGGCTGGGCCAGAAAGTAGCCGTATCGCTCCGGCCCGACCATAGCGCCTACGGACGGCCCATGCCCGAAGAGCTAGCTGAGCTGCTGGCTATAGATGAGGAAGGCGACCGGCTGTTCCATGCCGCCAGGCCTGGCACGCAGCGGGGCATCCTCTACTATATCAACAATGGCAGGACCGTTCAGACGCGCATCGACCGCGCCATCCTGATGATCGACCGGCTAAAGAACAAAGGATTCTCCTGACGCTGCCTTTAATTGCAGTTTCATCATAATATCGGTCTGCTCGTCGTCACCCAGTCTGAAGATATGTTTTCCGAACTCGGTGAAACCGTTTTTCCTGTAAAAACGGATAGCCCTCGGTTTTTTTTCCCTTATGGATGATGATTTGCTGCATAGCCATGACGTTTTTTCCAATGAAGCAGACGAGGTTTGATCAGCCGATCCGCTTTCCTAAAATTAATTGAAATTTTCCCATTTTTTGAGGGCAGCTTGTCAAAACAGCCCGGAGCAAGTCAAGAAAGTTTGCTTTCTCTGTAAAAAGAACCTGGTTAGCGTGTGTAAATTCCGGGAGAGACAGGGAGTGTTCGCGGGAGCGCCCGAACCGGTTAATTTACGGTTCGGGCCGAAGCCGATAGACAGGAACTCACTTCCCCAGCCTGATAAAATGCCTGAGGCACCAGTCACAATGGTAATACTTGGTCGGGATGACTATCATCCTGAGCCACAACGGACGGCGAAGGCGATTGACTGTAGCGGAGCCACAATAAGGGCACTTTTTTGAACTGGAAATCATAACGCAATACTTAAAGAAGAGGGTAATTTTGTGACGGCAAAGATAGTAAAGACCTTCCAGTTATGAGCCATATTCCGGGCACTTCAAACAAAAAAAAATGCTTTCAGGCGCTGTAAACACGGTTTTTGCTATTTCTATACTGCTTCTCTTCCGCATGTAATAAATTGAAAATAAGTGTACTATACTCCCCGGGACCATAGAGGTCGCAGGAAGGTTTTCCGGCGTATAACTACCGGCGACCGACGGCTTGTCAAAACCTGCATCCGGATCGGGTCGGCATTAAATAAATTTCACCAGTCTCTGTGAAATCAATATTTTATTTTATCTTGAAGCAGTTTTTGGGTTGATAATGTGCTGAATGCCTGTTTTAGTTCTATCAATCAATTGCCTGTGACAGATCAAAAACGACGGACTGCGGGGGAAAATGAACTGCTTCTGCAACTGTGGCAGAGATCGCAGGATGGCGACAGCGTGGCGTTCCGCGATCTGGCTGACCGGTTGTACCGGTCAATGTTCAATTATGCATACAATTTCACCCGTGACCGGGATTTTATCAAAGACACCATCCAGGAGCTGCTGATCGCCATATGGGTAAAAAGGCGGCGTATCCGGATGGAGTTCGTTTCGCTGTACTTCCTCAGGTCGCTGCGAAACCAGCTTATCCAGGAATTTCGCCGGTCCGGTAATTCACGGGTATTTTTCGACGTCGATGATTTCGGACATCTGTCCGACTACCATACAATAGAAGGCGCCCTGGTGGAAGAAGAGATACTTGCCGACCACCTGTATAAGGTGAGGTCGGCTATTGAAGACCTTCCCAGGCGGCAGCGGGAGGCCGTGTTCCTCAAATACTATGAAGGCGTCGATAACGAGAAAATCGCCGAGATCATGCAGATCAACCGGCAATCGGTCGCAAACCTGCTTTTCAGGGCGCTTACCGCGCTGAAGGCCCAGATCGTTTAGATGGCAGGGCTCCGGACTTTGCGCCGGTACCGCCGGTTTTCCTGACGGGCGGCTTATGCATACGATGCTTTAAAAAATAATTACCCGCTACAAGAGTATTGCCCTGCCGTATTTGCATCCTACTGAGTAAGTAAAGCACTTAACAAGAAGCAGGGTATGGCGGACTATCGCAATTTGTCTCCTGAAGAGCTGGCTGCAAACGAATCGTTTCGCAGGTGGATTCTTTTTGACAGCCCCCAGGACAGGCTTTTCTGGAAAGAGTGGAGTGCCGTAAATCCTGACCGGAGCAAGGTAATTGAAAGCGCGGCCAGGCTGCTGGAACTGACTGAAGGTGCTTTCAACCAGATCGGTGACGAGGAAATTGGCCATGAGCTTGAAAGGTTATCCGTTGCTCTGGAATCTTCCGGCCGCGAGCTGCCTGTAAGAAGCCGTTTCAGGATCGTAAAGTGGTACTTCGCTGCCGCAGCTACTTTTCTCCTGTGTGTTTTGGGGTGGTGGTTTTATGCACAGCCGGAGGCGGATAAAAATTCCGGAAGTCCTTCTGCGCCCGTAGCGCATCAGCCTCCGGCCCTGGAGCGGAAAATCAACGGCACCGCGAAGGCCGAGGTAGTATACCTGAGCGACGGGAGCGCGGTGACGCTTCAGCCCGGAAGCCGGCTCAGCTATCCAAGTGCCTTCACCGGTCAGAAACGGGAGGTTTTTCTGACGGGCGAAGCTTTTTTCGATGTGGTTAAAAAGCCGGGGCACCCTTTTATTGTTTATGCCGGCACGCTGGCCACCAAAGTATTGGGCACCAGCTTCCGCGTCAGGGCGCTTGAAAACGACAGGCAGGTGACGGTCGTGGTAAAGACCGGTAAGGTATCCGTCTTTCCCATTTCGGCAGAAGGGCTGAAAAACGGGCATCTGGACGATACCGGCCTGAAAGAGGGCATGATACTTACGCCTAACCAGAAAATAGTATATAATTCCGGCGACTCGCGTCTGACCAGGAGCCTTGTGGAAATCCCGGAAATGCTGACCGGTACCGCCACCGTGAGATCGTTCAATTTCAGGGCTACGCCTGCCAGGGAAGTATTTGCCGCATTGTCGGAAGCCTATGGGGTCGATATCATTTTCGACCAGGAGGCGATGCGCAGCTGCTACCTGACCGCCGCTCTCGATCATGAGCCGCTTTTTGAGAAGATCGACCTGATATGTAAAACCTTCGGTGCAGAATTCGAGCAGATGGACGGAACCATTATCATCAGCAGCAGAGGGTGCCACTAACATCATACCGCAAAATACCTAAACACCAATAAAAGCCCTAAGAATCAATCGATCAGCCTATGAAGAAACGCGCTTAACCTTATAAAAAACACCGGTGATGCTGGCACATCACCGGCGTAACATCCCGTTCAGGTGACTACCATGCTGATGCCTCGGAGAGGCATCCCGGGATTGCTTGTGCCGAACTCTAAACCGACAACGATCAAATTTATGTCAAAAAAAATTTTATCCAATCGCGCTCTACGGAAAATCATGCGTATAGCTCTTTATCAATCCGTGCTTTCCCTGGCGTTCGCTACCATCATGAATGCCGGGAACCTGCATGGCCAGCGGATCCTGGAGCAAAAGATCAGCTTCCGCTTGTCGAACGTGGAAATGGAAAAGGTGCTCGACAAAATAGAAGCGCAGGCAAAGGTCAAGTTTATGTACAACCCGCATATCTTTCCTGCGCAGAAGTACAGCTTCAGGTTTGAGGGTGAAGAGCTCGCCGAAGTACTCCGGCAGGTGCTTTCCCCCCAGAAAGTTGCCTTTGAGCTGGTCAGCAACCGGATTATATTGAGGAAAGAGCCTTCTCCGCCTGCTTTGCCTGGTCAGGGGCTTCATGAAGCCCCGGTTATCAGGAATATTACGGGGAAGGTCAGCGATGAAACCGGTGCATCCCTGCCCGGGGTTAACGTGCTTCTGAAGGGTACCCAGAGGGGTACGATCACCGATGCCGGCGGCCGGTTCGTCCTGGATGTGCCTGATTCGGAGAGAAACGGCGCCATCCTGGTGTTCAGCTTTGTAGGTTTTACGACGAAAGAAGTACCGCTCGGCAATGAAACCGACCTGAACGTTCAGCTCGTCCCGGAATCCAAAGCGCTGAATGAGGTGGTCGTAACGGCATTCGGTATGGAACGTAAAAGAGAATCGCTGGTTTATTCGGTTACGGAAGTAAAAGGAGAAGAATTTACCCAGGCGCGGGAAGTAAATATAGGAAACGCGCTCACCGGCAAGATAGCGGGGGTAAACGCGACCAGCATGGCCAGCGGCCCGGGGGGCTCGAGCCGGGTGGTAATAAGGGGTAATGGTTCGCTGAACGGCAACAACCAGCCGCTTTACGTAGTAAACGGGATGCCGATTTCCAACCGGCCGGCTACAGTGCTCGACCAGGCCAACGGAGCTACTACCGACCTTGGCGACGGTATCACAAGTCTCAACCCTGATGATATCGAGTCAATCAGCGTGTTGAAAGGAGGCGCTGCCGCAGCGCTTTACGGAAGCCAGGCTGCCAATGGCGTCATACTCATCACAACCAAAAAAGGCGTCAAGCTGAATAAGGGGATCGGGATAGAGCTCAACTCCAACTTTACGGTCGGGAGCATCTATATTTTCCCGGACTACCAGTACGAATACGGACAGGGAACCTTGGGCGCCCGCCCTACAACTCAGGGCCAGGCCATCAGTACGGGGAGGTTGTCGTTTGGGGAAAAAATGGACGGCAGGCCTTATGTACAGTTCGACGGGGTAGAAAGACCTTATTCGCCGGTGCATGTGAAAGATAACATCAAGAATTTCTACAAGCCCAGTACCAATCTCGTCAATACGCTTTCCTTTTCAGGGGGAGGCGAGCGGGTTACCTACCGGCTTTCCTTGTCCGACCTACAGTCGAATTCCATCCTGAAAGGGTCCGGTTATAAAAGGCAGACCGCCAATCTCAACATGAAAGCCCTTCTGAGCGAAAAGCTGAGCTTCGACACCCAGATTCAATATAACTACGAGCTGGGCATCAACCGTCCGGGCGTAGATTATGTAGGGACCAACGCAGCCTGGGGTGTCTACCTGCTGGCTAATACGGTTGATATCAGGAACCTTGCGCCCGGCTATGACCCCGCCACCGGACGGGAGGTGGAGTGGCAGCATGTCAACCAGGCTACCAATCCCTATTTTGCCCGCGACAGGATGAAGAATAAGGACAGGACCAATAGGGTCATTGCACAGACAGCGCTTACCTACAATATTACGCCCGACTTTTTCATTAAGGCCGATTTCATGAGGGATTTCAGTAACTGGAGCGAAGAAGACTACTACCCGATAGGGACTGCCTTCAGACCTTTGGGCACCTACCGGTCAATGGATCAAGTCTCTACGCGATCAAATGCGCGGATTATAGCCAACTACAATACTGTTGTCGCAGATCGCTTCGGGATCGGGGCCATGGTTGGGGGGAACTGGGAGCGCGATATGATGTCAAGCAACTCGCTGGTAGGATCGGAGTTCATCATTCCCGACTGGATAAGCGCCAACAACCTCAGGGTAATTGTGCCCAGTAAAGGCTACAGTTCGGCTGGTACCAACTCTGTTTTTGCCTCTGCCGACCTGAACTATGATGAAACTTACTACCTGAGCCTCACCGGGCGCCAGGACTGGTTTTCTACGCTGAACCCCGGAAACAACAAGATATTCTATCCGTCTATAGGAGGCAGCATTATTTTGTCTAAAGCGCTCAACCTGCCGCAGGCGATCAACTACGCCAAACTGCGCGGATCGTGGGCGGAGGTCGGAAGCGCTACCGTGGCGGCCTACGCGATCAACCAGCTGTATTCGTTCAGGCCCGGAGGACATTTAGGGATGCCGGTGCAAACCTCTTCAAGCGCCATCGCCAATCCGAACCTGAGGCCCCTTACCTCGACCACTTCCGAAATTGGTATCGATGCCCAGTTTTTCAATAACAGGTTTGGGATTGACCTGACTTTTTACCAGCGGGTCAATACCGACGATATCGTTTCGACAGGTATAGCACCTTCATCAGGCGCAACCTCCACTCTGCTCAACGTGGGTAAGATCAGGAATAAGGGAATAGAGCTGTTGCTGACTTTCAACCCGATCAAAACCCCGGACTTTTCATGGAATACGAGCTTCAATATGGCTTACAACCAAAACAGGGTACTCACGCTTGCCCCCGGACAGCCTACCGGTCCGGCCAGTCTGCTCGGCAAGGATTCCAGCACCCGCTTTGGCAGGAGCTACCAGTATTCCCCCGACGGCCGCCTTGTTTACAACAGCATCAGTAAGTATGCGATGCTCGGGCCGACCGAACCGTTGGGAATCGGCGTGCCGCCTTATACCATGGGATTTGAAAATTCTTTTACCTACAGGAATTTTAACTTCAGCGCGCTGATAGATGCCAAGTTCGGAAATAAGTTTTTCTCTGTGAACAAGCAATATATGTGGCGCTTCGGGTTGCTGAAAGAAACATTACCCGGACGGGAAAACGGGCTGACCGTTACCGGAGTGGATGAAAAAGGCGCCGAATTCAGCCATACCTGGCCGGCCACTCATATGGCTACCTATTATAACAATGACGGACAGTACCAATCTAATTTCATGGTCGACGGTAGCTTTGCCAAGCTGCGCAGCGTGATCGTCGGTTATAATTTTCCGGCAATCCGCCTGCAAAGCGTAAAGCTGACCGGCCTCAACCTGTCGCTGGTGGCCCGCAACCTGTTGTTCCTCTACCGGAATTCAGAGCATTTCGATCCGGAGCAGGGAATCAACGCAAACAACAACGCGCAGAACGCTGCGGGGGTCATGATGCCTAAGACCAGGGAGATCGGACTTAACCTGAGGCTGAGTTTCTGACAGGTGTCGGCAGTCAGCTATCAGAAATCAGCCATCAGCCGCTCAGGTGCGGGTAGGCACGAATAATAAATTAATAATCAGCAAGTTATCAATTTCATTCTGATGAAAAATATGAAATTAAAATATAAAGGAATATTCCCGCTTCTTGTCCTGCTATTTGCCGGGTGCGACGACTTCCAGACCAGTCTTGAGGACCTTAACAAGAATCCGAACGCCTACGAAGACGTGGTGCCGGGGTATTTGTTCTCAAACTCGCAGATGGTAGGGGTGGCCTACAACTTTACCAACGGCGCCGACGGGCAGCATTTTATCCTGGCGCAGGCCATGCAGCAGTTTGCCACGCATAGCGAAGTAAGAGGCACCGGCGACAAGTATTTCAACATAAGCATGGCGACAAGCCACTGGGCGGTATACAATACTGCGCTGGCCGATAATGAAAGGGTGATCCAGAAGGTAAAAGACGATCCCCAATCGGTAAACATGCTTTCTGCGGCCAGGATATGGAAAGTGTATATGTTTCATATCGTGACCGATGTCCATGGTGATGTGCCTTATTTTGAGGCTCTTAAAAGTATTGATGGACTTATACAGCCCGGGTACGACCGGCAGGAGGAGATCTATGCGGATATGCTCAAAGAACTGGAGGAATCCATAGCGGCTTTTAATCCTTCGCTCCCTACTTTCGGAGCCAACGATTTTTTCTACGGCGGCGACGTAAACAAGTGGAAGAAATTCGGCTACTCGCTCATGCTGCGGCTGGGGATGCGGCTTACCGACGCCCGTCCCGACCTGGCTGAGACCTGGGTGAAAAAAGCGATACAGGGAGGGCCGATCCTTGCCGACGACGAGATCGCCATGGTCCGGTACCTCAACGGCCAGGTAGCGCACAGCCGTAATCCCAAAGCCGATGTGCTGCTGATACAGGATTACCAGAACCCCCAGGCAGGCGTAAGCAACACCCAGGGCGGGAAATATGCCAAAACGTTTATCGATCATTTGAAAAGCACTGGTGATCCGAGACTTAATGTGATTTCGGTCGTCTGGGTAAACAACCCTGGCGGAAGCGGCTATGTCTACGATACTTCGACGGTCATTCAGCGCGGTATGCAGAACGGCGTGCTCTTTGGCGAGCCGGATGATTTCAATACCTATTCCGAGCCGCATCCCAACACGGTTCTCAGCTATGCCAGCCCTGTGCTGACATTTACAAATGCCGAAAGCTACCTGCTGCTGGCCGAGGCCGCCATCAGGGGTTGGAATTCCGGCAGCGCCAAAACTGCGTACGAAAATGCGGTCAGGGCGGGTATGCGCCACTGGGCGCTATTCGGGGAGGAAGGCGTGATTGCTTCAGAAAAGATCGAATCCTACCTTAAGCGAAACCCCTTTAAAGAGGATGGGACTTTCGAGGAAAAGCTCGAGCAGATCAGTACCCAGAAGTGGGTGTCGCTCTTCCTTGATAACTACGAGATTTTTGCCAACTGGCGGCGTACCGACTATCCGAAGCTCATTCCTACCAACTATCCCGGAAATATCACCGGTGGAACTATACCACGGAGACTGATCATTCCGGACAGTGAGCTGGAGCTGAATACCGACAATTTTAACGAGGCGCTCAACCGGCAGAATGTCGGCAACCTGCTCACCAGCATCGTCTGGTGGGATCCGAAGTACCCGGGCAGGTAGGACGGGGCGTATTGGCAAAGCATTTAGAGTATCTCTGTTTCACCTAAATTCCTATTCATGAATCGTTTTCAGAAAGTACGTCTTTTTCTCTGTCTGGCAGGCTTGTTCATTATCCGGATACAGGAGGCGGCCGGCTCAGGTCCCTCCGGCAACGAGATAAGGATAGAGCGGCACAAGGCTGTTCCGATGAGGGACGGCACCATTCTCTACGCCGATGTATATCTGCCGGCCAAGCCCGGCCGCTACCCGACGATCATCACCCGTACTCCCTACGGGCTCCAGAGAGATGGCGTGCACCAGACGATGATCAGGTTTGCGCAGCACGGCTATGCCGTCGTCGTGCAGGATGTACGGGGCCGGTATGAAAGCGAAGGAAAATGGGAACCTTTCAGGGACGAGGCTAAAGACGGCTATGACACCATAGAATGGGCTGCTGCGCAGCCGTTTTCGAACGGGAAGGTAGCCACCCAGGGCGGAAGCTATCTCGGGCACAACCAGTGGCAGGCCGCCAGCCAGGCGCCGCCGCACCTGGTTGCTGCCTTCCCTTCGCTCGCATCGACCAATATTTATGCCAACTGGCTCACCATGGGCGGCGCCTTCAGGCTGAGCTTCAATTATGGCTGGGGAGTGGTCAGGATGCCCGACCGCATCATGCTGCCTCAATACTGGCACAGTGCGGAATATGCGCCTGAAGAGCTGAAATATGAAAATATACTCATGCACCTGCCGCTGAAAGATGGCGACCTGAAAAGCGCCGGCTCCGTCGTACAGCACTATCGCGACTGGATCGCGCATGAAAGCTACGACGACTACTGGAAGGAGATCAGCGATGAAGAACGTTTTGACAGGATCAAAGTTCCCACCTACAGCTCGGGCGGGTGGTTCGACATATTCGTGATGGGAACCATCAACGGGTATGTCGGCATGCGCAACAAGGGAGGTACGCCCCAGGCGCGCAAGGAAGCAAGGCTGATCATAGGGCCGTGGGGACACGGCCCTTCCAAATCGTTCGGAGGAGTGGATTTTACGGACGATGCCTATATCAGCCAGTTTGACATGGAGCTTCGTTTCTATGACTACCACCTGAAAGGCATCAAAAATGGCCTGGAAAAAGAGAAACCGGTTAAATTGTTCTATATGGGCGCGAATAAATGGAGAGAAGAAGACGATTGGCCGGTTCCGGGAACCAGGTTTACGCCGCTTTACCTGGATGCGGAACGGCCCGCCAATTCGGTGAGAGGCGGCGGCCTGCTATCCTTTCAAAAACCAGGAAAACCAGGTTCCGACCAATATCGCTACGATCCTTCGAGCCCTGTACCCACTACGGGCGGCAACAATTGCTGCGGTACCCCGACGCCTTCCGGCCCGCGTGATCAGCGCCCGCTGGAACAGCGGGAAGACGTGCTGGTATACACGGGCGATTTCCTGGAAAAGCCCCTGACGATAGCGGGTCCCGTAAAAATGAAGCTGCAGGCCGCCACCGACGGTCCGGATACCGATTGGATGATCAAGCTGGTGGATGTTCACCCGAACGGCTTCGCCATGCCGGTATCCGAGGGAATATTGAGGGCGAGGTTCAGGGAAGGCCTCGACAAGATGAAGCTTCTGAAGCCCGGCGAGGTATATGAGTATGAAATAGAAATGACAGGTACGGCCAATGTATTCAAGCCCGGCCACCGCATCAGGATCGACATCACGTCCAGCAACTTTCCGCAGTTTGACCGTAACCCCAATACGGGCGAACCGCTTGGAAGCTCGGCCAGGATAAGGGTGGCAAACCAGACTATTCATTACGGCGGGCCGAAACCCAGCCATGTGCTGCTGCCGGTAGTAAACGATCTTTAGAATTCAGGCGGTAGTGGATGGAGATCCATTTCCTTCATGAAGGCTGCTATTCCTTCCGGGTCATCAGGACATAGATATTGATCTCGTCTACTTCCGCCTTTTTACCCCACCCGCATTCTATGGCTTTTTTGCTTCCTGTCAGCGCATATTCAACAGTGACCGGTATGCGGTACATACCGTTTTCGGAGGAAACGCTCCTTAACAGGGCGTCGATTTTACCCTGTGAAGCGTCACTGGCAGCATAGATTTTTTCGCTGTCGATACCTTCAAAATGCCAGGAGCAGCCGTCCGCCGCCAGGCTGTTGACAAGGTAGGCGTCCGCTTTAACCTCCTGCACCTCCGTGTAGGTATTGCGATCGCAGTTTAACAGGAGACAGGACAGCGGAAAGGCAAGGATAAGCAGGTATTTCATGATGTAAAGTTATGCGGATTAATTTACTCTTTAAACATAAAATAAACGGGATCAATACTGCGCGAAAGTATGAAAATATCAGCTCAGGTACACTTATCGAACGCCAAAGATCCTTTAGGATCGACCCTCCTTTAGCCCCGGGTTTCAACCCGGGATAAACAAAATCAGACCGTTTTCAATACCATTGGCAGCCAGTAAGTATAAAGGTGAGGCGCTGTTTCGAGCTCGCGGAGCAGATGGACGGGAGAGACCCATTTATATTGCGCTACCTCATCCGGATCGGGATTTACCTCCCCGTCGTAATATCCCCTGAATACGTAGTCGATCTCGTGCTCTGTCATATCATTTTCCAGCGCTACCCTGTAATGAAATTTGCCCGCGTATTCCAGCGGAGCCCGGAATGACATTTCTTCGTACAATCGCTGCCCGGCCGATTCCCGGATATCCTCGCCCGGCTGGGGGTGGCTGCAGCAGGTATTCGACCAGAGTCCTGCCGAATGGTATTTCCCGAACGCTCTTTGCTGGAGTAGAATTTCTCCTTTTGAATTGTAGATCACCACTGAGAATGCCCTGTGCAGAAGGCCTTTCCTGTGGGCTTCCAGCTTGGGAGCACGGCCTGTAATTTCATCATTGTCATTGACCAGCACTACTTCGTTACGCATATCGATCCGGGCATATGCTTAGTATAACCGCAGAATGGCCGTAAAAGTGCCTTGGAGCCGGTGCCGGCGAGCATACTATTTTGGAACCATTAAGGAATTAAGAAAATTAAGAGCGCTCTTAACTAACCTTAATACCTTAATGGTTATCCCCTTTGACAGCTCTTCTCCGCAGGTACAGCATCCCTGCAAAGAGTATCAGCACAACAATAACTGCGGTTCGTACATGCGAGGGAGAAGGGCCTGTAGAAATGCTGTCTGTATTCCCGATCAATACATTTCCCGCCCATATGTAAGGCAGCTGGTCTGATTTTTCACCTGTTTCCAGCCATTTAAGCTGCGCATTCCTGAGCGCCTCGTCCAACGGGAGCTTGCCGTCCAGCCCTTCGTAAAAATACCGTGTGATCTCGTACACAGCCCGGTTTTCGACTTTCCAGAGCGTTGTGAGGACAGAGGGGATACCGATACCTGAAAACCCGCGCGCCAGGCTGAAAACTCCTTCTCCCCGCTGTTCGACGCCCAGGCCGGTTTCGCAGGCCGACAATACAAGCAGTTCCGTCATGTTGTGTGCCGGGGTTTCGAGCTCGGTGAGCCGGAGCGACGAATCTGCAAAAAACAGGGTAGGAGAGAGCCCTGACTTTCCGGACGTATCGGCGGAAGCATGCGTAAACAGTTGTACGATCGGGTAGCTCGCGAGGTTAGCGGTAAATGCTCTGCGTGTAGCGGCTTCCCGCTCCAGGATCCTGGAGAAAATAAACTGCCTGTCGAGCTGTTGAAGGGCTTTATCGGAGCCCGGCAGCGTGCTTTGCCCCTGATCCGGCGGGAAGTTGACCGGCGCCATGCCGAAAAAGCTCCTGAATGTGAACGGATCATTGCTTTTCCTGCTGCCGCGGTAAAGGAAGCTGGCGGAATAGGTATAGCTGACCGCATTTGTACGTACCAGGTAGCTTTCCCTTTGAGCTGATCTGCTCAGCGCAGCGAAAGGCAGGATTTTGCCGTCGGGAGAAATGACGAGCCGCTTGCCTTCAGCGATCCCGAATGGCTCGATGAGAAGCTGGTACAGGCGGTGGGAAACTTCCAGGTAGTTCGCGAAATCCCTGTTCTGATGTGATTTATCTGATAGAAAGCGCTCGTAGGCATGTAATGCTTCCCGGTAGGAAGGAAGATCGATTTTTTTTAAAACAGGTTTTGAATCAAAGTAAAATCCGTATGCAGCACTGTCACCGATGAAATATGAGAGGTAGCTCTGGCCCGGATTGAGGATGTTCTGCCTGAGCTCGGCGAGAGAAGGGATGCGGTTGTCATACTTATAGGCATAATAGGAGGGATTGCTAACCTCCAGGCCCCTGACAAACCTGATAAGGGATTCCTGTGCATCAAACAGCTGGTTCCTGAGCAGGCTCTTCTGAGCCTCACCGACATCCCGATCCGATAATTGCCCCTGCAAATCCCTGACCTTCGCTTTCAGCCCGTTTTCCCTGGCCTGGTCTTCCGGACGAAGGAGCTGCGCAGCCCCGAGATCGTTCAACTCGTCCTGCAGCAATGCCGCGCGGCTTTTTTCAAAAAAGTGAAATGCCTGGCCGGGTGTATCCAGGAGATAGCAGGCTTTGATGGCATTTTCATAAAGTCCCCGGGTTTTCTCCCGCCAGAATAATTTAGATGCTTTGCCGCTGTGCTCCCATCTC
>MEDT01000119.1 GCA_001724175.1 Cytophagaceae bacterium SCN 52-12
AGGACACCTGGTGGGCGACGGCGACGAGGGTGAAGACAAGATCGGGAGAATGGCCAAGCTCGAGCAGCTGGAGCCGATGGAAATTGTGCAGCGGTATACCAACGATTTTCACGAAGTGATGGCCGAATTCAATATCCTTCCGCCCAGCATAGAGCCTACCGCTACCGGCCACCTGATCGAGCAGATCGAGGCGGTACAGTCTTTTTTAGCCAGGGGGCTGGCCTACGAATCGAACGGATCGGTGTACTTTGACATCGCCCGGTACAACGAGCTCGGCAACGAATACGGCAAGCTGTCGGGCAGGATACTGGAAGATCTCAGGAATGAAACCCGGGAGCTCGACGGCCAGGAGGAAAAGCGGAGCCCGCTCGACTTCGCCCTCTGGAAAAAGGCCGCGCCGGAGCATATCATGCAGTGGAACTCTCCCTGGGGACGCGGCTTTCCGGGATGGCATCTCGAATGTACCTGCATGAGCACCAAATACCTGGGCAATTCGTTTGACATACACGGAGGCGGAATGGACCTGAAATTCCCGCACCACGAATGCGAGATCGCCCAGGGAAAGGGGCTGCACGGCAAGGATCCCGTAAGATACTGGATGCATTCCAATATGCTGACCGTCAACGGGCAGAAGATGTCCAAGTCCCTCAACAACTCTTTCCTCCCGAGAGAGCTGTTCACCGGCAATCACTCGCTGCTGGAGCAGGCTTTCAGCCCGATGACCGTCCGGTTTTTCATGCTTCAGAGCCACTACCGCTCTACGCTCGATTTTTCCAACGAGGCGCTGCGGGCGGCCCAGAAAGGCTACCGGAAGCTCGCTTCGGGCGTGCGGATCATCAAGATGCTGGAATACGTCCACGAAGAGGGCGCCGGGCCCGATCCCGCCGTAAAAGAGGACATCGAACTCTCGGTCAGACGCTTCTACGACGCCATGAACGACGACATCAATACGGCAATGGCCATAGCCCAGCTGTTCAACATGCTGAAATATATCAATATGCTGTATACGGGGCAGCTTAAGTTTTCGGCTGTAGGCAGAGAAACCTACGATCTGCTGGAAAACAAATTCATCTATTTCTTCCACGAGATCCTCGGGCTTCTCGAAGAAAAAACTACCGGCGACAGCATCCTTACGGGAATGCTCAACCTTTATAAAGAATACAAAGCAGAGAAACGTTATGACAAAGTAGACGAAATCCGTGCCTATTTTAAAAAGCAGGGTCTTGTGATACGGGATATGAAGCACCGGATCGACTGGGCCTACGAGGAATAGATGTGAGCTGTCAGGTTTTAGGTTTTAGCGGCACACAAGCGGTCCGCCGCCGCGGCCGGCCGATGAATAAAGCTAAAACCTAATAGCTAAAACCTTTTTATACAAATGAAAAAAGCGGGATTTTGGATAATCATACTGCTGTTATGCCTGGCCGGCGCGTTTTATTATTTCCGGGACAAAGCGCCTGTGGCGCCGACGACCGACAGCACCGTCACTCACCCCGGGTCAAAACCTGAAATACAGGGAACGGTTACTTTTCCGGGCGGCGGCAGCCCCAAAACGATAGATGTGGAAATTGCCAGAAGCGCCTATGAGCACAGCAAGGGACTGATGGACCGGACCAGCATGCCGCATAACCAGGGCATGCTGTTCATCTTCGACGATATGTCGCCCCGTAGCTTCTGGATGCGCAATACCAGGATTTCGCTGGACATTATATTTGTAGACGACCAGTACAAGGTGGTTTCCATCCGGAAAAACGCCGTCCCGATGTCGGAAGAAAGCCTGCCGTCCGAAGGACCTGCAAAATATGTGATCGAGGTGAATGCAGGCTTTTCTGACTTCTACAACATCCGGCCGGGCGATAGCCTGTCTTTCCGGATCCCGTAATTTTTAATGAAACAGCCATGAGCGATCAGAGATCAGCTATCGCAACCAGATTGCTTTTTTGGGCATATGCCTCCCTGCTGCTTTTTTACAGCTGCCGGTCCCGGGATTCCAGACATGAAAACGAGCAGCACCCGGCTGCCGAAGCTGTTCAGGCGCCGGCATTCAATGCTGATTCCGCCTACGCTTTTATTGAGCGCCAGGTCGGCTTCGGTCCCAGGGTACCCAATACCCGCCCGCATGTGGCGTGCGGCGATTACCTCGTCAAAAAGCTGGAGTCATTCGGCTGGAAAGTAATTGAGCAGCCTTTCACGCCCACCACGTTTGACGGGAAAAAGCTGAACGCCCGGAACATAATAGGTGTATTCAATCCCGAAGCAAAGCGCCGCATCCTGCTGGCGTCCCATTGGGACTCACGGCCGTTTGCCGACGAAGATCCGCATCATAAGGAAAAAGCCGTGCCCGCCGCCAACGACGGAGCCAGCGGCGTCGGGGTATTGCTGGAGCTGGCGCGCGTTCTCCGGGCCGATTCCGGCAGGCCTGACCTGGGAGTCGATATCATCTTTTTCGATGCCGAAGACTGGGGCAACAGCGGCAGCAGCAGCCCGGATGACGAATATATGGGAGGATTCTGCCTCGGGTCACAGCACTGGGCCCGCAACAAGCATATCGCCAACTACTCCGCCTATTACGGCATACTGCTCGATATGGTAGGCGCCAAAGATGCCCGGTTTCCCAAAGAAGGTATTTCCATGGAATATGCCGGCGATATCGTCAATAAGGTCTGGGCTACAGGCAAAGCGCTCGGATACGGCGCTTACTTCGTAGACAATACCGGCCTTCGCGTAGGAGTCGACGATCATGTAGCGGTCAATAAAATCGCCAGGATACCCATGATCGACATCATACATCTCGACCCTTCCACCGGCTCCTTCTTCGACCACTGGCATACGACCAACGACACCATGGAGCATATTGACCCGGCAACGCTCAAGGCGGTAGGCCAGACGCTCCTGCACGTGTTATACCAGGAAAGCACACCCGCGCTTTGAGCGTCCTTCCTCCCCGGAAAGAAGGTTCCGCTTCCTTCCTGCGGGACATTTAAGGCAAATTTTTATAAAAATGGGTATATTGACGTTAATAATGTATTCTTTATAGAAGAGTAGCTGAGGGGAAGGTTTGAGGCGTGGATTACGGACCCTTACAACACAATGCTGCATAACGAACAACTTACAACGGGCGAATTGGCGGAAGCAGGTTCGCTGGCACATAATTCCAATAATTTAACATTATTTTATTCTAATGAAAACTAATATCGAAAAGGATTCCGGCAGGAGAGATTTCCTCAAAAAAACTTTGGCCGGATCTGCCCTCGCCACTTTCGGAGGAGTTTTACCAGGCTTCAGCACCCGTAGCTACGGGCGTATCCTGGGCGCTAACGAGAAAATATCCATCGGTGTAATGGGCGTCAACAGCCGCGGACTTGCGCTGGCCCAGAACTTTGCGCTACAGCCGAACAGCGAAGTCAATTTCGTATGCGATGTAGACTCCCGCGCTGCCGAGAAAGCGATAGATCTTATTACTAAAATACAGAATAAAAAGCCTGCTAACGAGCCGGATTTCAGGAAAGCGCTCGAAAGCAAGGATATGGATGTGCTGGTAGTGGCCGCTCCTGACCACTGGCATGCGCCTGCCGCCTTGCTGGCTTCGAAAGCAGGAAAGCACGTTTACCTGGAAAAGCCGTGCAGCCACAACCCGCATGAAGGTGAAATGCTGATCGCCGCCCGCAATAAATACAAGAATGTGATCCAGATGGGTAACCAGCGCCGTTCATGGCCCAATGTTGCGCAGGCCATTAAAGAAGTGCATGACGGGGCGATCGGGAAAGCCTATTTTGCCAAAGGCTGGTATACCAATAACCGCGCTTCTATCGGGATCGGGAAAGAAACTGCCGTACCGTCGTGGCTGAACTATGACCTGTGGCAGGGCCCTGCTCCGCGTAAGGCGTTCAAAGATAACCTAGTCCATTACAACTGGCACTGGTTCTGGCATTGGGGCACGGGCGAATCGCTTAACAACGGCACGCACATGCTCGACCTGATGCGGTGGGGGCTGCAGGTTGAATACCCGACCAGAGTGTCCTCCAACGGCGGTCGCTACCACTATAAAGATGATTGGGAAACACCCGATACCCAGGTTATCAACCTCGAGTTCGGCGATAAATGCGCTATGACCTGGGAAGGCAGAAGCTGTAACGGGCGCACCATCGAGGGCAGCAGCGTAGGCGTTATCTTTTATGGTGAAAAAGGATCGCTTCAGATCGACGGCGGCAACTCGTATAAGATTTACAGCCTCGACAATAAGCTCGTCAAAGAAGTAAAAAACAATGTGGAAATTAATGCCCGCGACAAAATGAACCCTTCCCAGGCGTTGGATTCCTTCCATTTCCAGAATTTTTTCGACGCGATCAAAAAAGGCACTCCTCTGGCGTCGGATATTGTAGGGGGGCATCAAAGCACCCTGCTGTGCCAGCTCGGCAATATCGCCATCCGTACCGAAAGCACCCTTGATATCGACCCGGCCAACGGCAGGATCAAAAACAACAAGGCTGCCCAGAAACTATGGAAGCGCGAATACCAGAAGGGATGGGAACCTACAGTTTAACGGATAGCATACCAACATGAAGAATAAACCTGAGCTTGTTTCGGTCGAAAGCCTGACCAAAAATCAAACCATTTTATCTATCTTCCTCATAGGGGTCATGTTTTTTATCTTTGGGTTTGTCTCATGGGTAAATGCGATTCTTATTCCTTACTTCAAAATAGCCTGCGAATTGACCAGCTTCCAGTCTTACCTGGTCGCCTTCGCTTTCTATATTGCGTATTTTGTCATGTCTGTGCCGGCATCCTTCATTTTGAAAAAATATGGCTTCAAGAAAGGAATGATGTTCGGCTTCTGGGCCATGGCGCTCGGCGCCTTTATATTCGTGCCGGCCGCTATGACCAGGACCTATGAGGTGTTCCTGATGGGCTTATTCACGATCGGGATAGGGCTGGCGATCCTTCAGACCGCCGCCAATCCCTATATCACGATACTGGGCCCCCAGGAAAGAGCCGCGCAACGGATCAGCATTATGGGCATTTGCAATAAAGCCGCGGGGATTCTGTCCCCGCTGGTTTTTGCGGCCGTCATCCTGAGACCGACCGATACAGACCTTTTTGCCCAGCTTCAGCATATGACGGATATCGAGAGGGCGGCAGCCCTCGACGAGCTGATCCGTCGTGTCATTACGCCTTATACGGCGCTGGGAACGTTCCTGTTTGCCCTCGGTTACCTCGTATACCGCTCTCCCCTGCCGGAAATCGACACCGAGCACGAAAACGAAGAAGTGGCATCAGCGAATTCAGGGAAATCGAGCATTTTCCAGTTCCCTCACCTGATTCTCGGCGCGGTAGCAATTTTCCTTCACGTAGGTACTCAGGTGATCGCGATCGACACGATCATTCCCTATGCCAACTCGCTGGGATTAAGCCTTCTGGAAGCCAAGACATTTCCTTCCTATACCCTGTTTTGTACGATCGTGGGCTACCTGATCGGGATCACCGTCATTCCCAGGTTCATCACCCAGGTGACCGCCCTGAGGATCTGCACCATCCTGGGTACCCTCTTCACCCTGGGGATTATCTATGCTACGGGCGAAATCAGCCTCCTCGGGCATACGACCGACATGTCTATCTGGTTTGTAGTTCTTCTGGGACTTGCCAATTCGCTGGTATGGGCCGGGATCTGGCCTCTGGCGCTCGACGGGCTGGGGCGTTTTACCAAGGTAGGATCATCCATTATGATCATGGGGCTCTGCGGCAATGCCATCATGCCCCTCGTCTACGGGCATTTTGCCGATTCTCACAGCACCAGGCTCGCCTATTGGGTGCTCATCCCCTGCTACCTGTATTTAGTTTTTTACGCCGTCAAAGGACACAAGATCCGGCGATGGACGGTATAGTATTCCGATCATGAAGTTAGTCATTCACAATGGTACCGTTATAACGCCATACAGGGAAATACCGGATGGTACGGTAGTTATAGAAAACGGGAAGATCACAGGCATACACGCCGGCCCTGTCGCGGTTGCCGGCGCGGAAGAAATCGATGCCCGGGGAAATTATATTTCCCCCGGGTTTATCGATATCCATATCCACGGCGGCGGCGGGGCCGATTTTATGGATGGTACGGTCGACGCTTTTCTCAGGATCGCCGAAACACATGCCCGCTACGGAACCACCTCGATGGTGCCGACTACGCTGACAGCCGAAAAGGAGGACCTGCTGAACACGCTCGATACCTACAAAAAAGCGGTCGGGCAGAATTCTGCGGGAGCCGGGTTCCTGGGTATTCACCTGGAAGGCCCCTATTTTGCAGTAAGCCAGCGGGGCGCCCAGGATCCGCGGTATATCCGGGATCCGGACCCGGCAGAGTATGAGGAAGTGCTCGCGTATTCATCGGATATCGTACGGTGGAGCGCCGCTCCCGAACTGAACGGCGCTATCGAATTCGGACGCCGCCTGAGGGAAAAAGGGATCCTGGCTGCAGTAGCCCACACCGACGCCCGGTATGAGCATGTGCTCGAGGCGTGGGACAACGGCTATACCCTGGCTACCCACCTGTACTCGGCCATGTCGGGAGTTACGAGGCAGAACGCGTTCCGGTATGCCGGAACTATCGAAAGCGCATTCCTGCTCGATATGGACGTGGAGATCATAGGCGACGGGATCCACCTGCCGGCCCCTCTTTTACAGCTCATCTACAAGATCAAAGGAGCCGACAAAACAGCTCTTATCACCGACGCCATGCGGGCGGCCGGCATGCCGGAAGGCGAAAGCACGCTCGGATCTCTGAAAAACGGGCTGAAAGTGATCGTGGAAGACGGGGTTGCCAAGCTTCCCGACCGCACTTCTTTTGCAGGGAGCGTGGCTACCTTCGACCGGCTGGTGAGGAACATGATACGCCTGGGCGGCGTCAACCTGAGAGAGGCCGTAAGAATGGCAAGCACCACGCCGGCCAGGATTATGGGAGTGCTTGACAGGAAAGGCACCATCCAGGCCGGAAAGGACGCTGATATCGTTATTTTCGACAATGATATTCACATCAAACACACCATCGTAGGTGGTAAACTGATATATACTTCTTAACAGTACCCGGATTTATGAACACTGAAAATCTTTCATCATCGGCTCTGTCGGTCGATCATCTGGCTGTCATTATTTCTCCTGACCGCGGGCAGCTCGGGAAAGAGGCCGCCGCTGCTGTTGCCGGGCGGATCCGCGAAATTCAGGACACCAAAGAGAGCGTTAATATGATCTTCGCCTCGGCCCCTTCGCAAAATGAATTTCTCAGCCATCTTAGGGAGGCTGAAGGGATAGCCTGGGAAAAGGTTAATGCTTTTCACATGGATGAATACATCGGCCTGGAAAGCGGCGCCCCGCAGAATTTTGCCACATTCCTGGAAGAAAGACTTTTCAGCTATGTGCCGGTAGGGAATTTCTACCGGATCAACGGCAATGCCCGCAACATTGCGGAGGAGATCGAGCGGTACAGCACCTTGCTGGAAGAAAACCCGGTCGACATCATCTGTATGGGGATCGGAGAAAATTGTCATATAGCCTTCAATGATCCTCATGTCGCCGATTTTGACGACCCGGAAGTAGTGAAGGTAGTCGAGCTGGACGAAACGAGCCGCATCCAGCAGGTCAATGACGGCTGCTTCGATTCGCTGGATGCAGTCCCTACCCATGCGCTCACGCTTACCATTCCGACGCTCGTCAGGCCGCCGCACCTGTTTTGCATTGTCCCGGGCCCCTTAAAAGCGAATGCAATCAAGTATACCCTGGAAAATGACATTTCACCCGAATATCCTTCGACGATACTGAGGGAGCATCCGGATGCCAGGCTTTTTGTCGATAAAGACAGCGCTTCGTTGCTTTAAAGCAGAAGACCTGGTAAGCCGGCGGAACCCGGGTTTCTTCGGGGTTTATATTTTGTTAACTTTACTTAACTGTTTATTAACTTAATATCAACAACTATGAAATCCACAGGAATTAAAGCCGCGCCCAAAACGGCACCGGAAAAAAAAGTGAATCTCAACAAGAGGCCTGAGAACAAAGACGATCTCGACAGCAGGGAGAGAGAGGAGCAGCACGTCATGGGAGATAAAATTACCCATAACAGGAAGGACAAGAAGAGCGAAGGGAAGAAAAAGTAACACAAAAAAAGGGGGCTCATCTATGTATGAGCCCCTTTTTTTTAAAGGTCTTGAAAAACGCTTCTAAACCTCCATGATGTCCTTTTCCTTTGCCTGGTAGATCTGGTCGATCCGTACAATAAAGCCGTCGGTAATCTTCTGAACACGTTCTTCGCCCTGCTTGACAAGGTCTTCGGAAGCTCCTTCCTTTGTCAGCTTACGGATGGAATTATTCGCATCCTGGCGTATATTACGGATATTGACCTTGGCTGTTTCCACCTCGGCCTTCGAACGCTTGGCAAGCTCCTTTCTGCGCTCTTCGGTAAGGGGGGGAATGGAAAGACGGATCACTTCGCCGTCGTTGGCGGGCGAAAGGCCTATGTTGCTGTTGATAATCGCTCTTTCGATATCGGAAATAAGCTTCCTTTCAAACGGCTTTATCACTATTGTCCGCGGGTCGGGCGTAGTGACCGACGCCACGTTGTTCAGTGGAGACAATGAGCCGTAGTAATCAACCCTGATCCCGTCAAGCATTTGAGGAGATGCCTTGCCGGCCCTTATTTTGGCCAGCTCAATGACCAGGTGTTTGATCGCCCCTTCCATTGTCTCTTTAGCTTCTTCCAGATAAAATTCTATTTCTTCCATGCTAATTGATTATGATTCGATAAGAGTGTTTATCAGCTGTTTACTTGCTATCCTACCCGGGTACCGACTTTTTCTCCTGAAACCAGCTTAAGCAGGTTGCCGGGTTTATTCATGTCAAAAACTACGATAGGAAGGTCGTTTTCCATACACAGTGTAAACGCAGTCTGATCCATGATTTTCAACTTTTTGGAAATAGCTTCGTCGAAAGTGAGCGAATCGTATTTCTTTGCGGCGGGATCCTTTTCCGGGTCTTTGTCATAAATACCGTCGACCCGCGTGCCCTTCAGCACTACGTCCGCCTCTATCTCGATCGCTCTCAGGCCTGCGGTCGTATCTGTAGTGAAATACGGGTTGCCCGTACCGGCCCCGAAAATGACCACTCTCCCCTTTTCCAGGTGCCTTACGGCCCTTCTCCTGATCAGGGGCTCGCAGACCTGCTCCATCTTGATCGCCGACATCAGCCTTGTCCTGATGCCGTGCTTTTCCAGCGCGCTCTGTATGGCCATGCCGTTGATTACCGTAGCAAGCATCCCCATATGGTCTCCCTGTACCCTGTCGATACCTGATTTTTCTACCGAAGCGCCCCTGAAAATATTCCCGCCGCCGATCACGATGGCCACCTGCACGCCCGAATCCACTACTTCCTTTACCTCAAGCGCATACTTATCCAGAATATTGAAATCAATAACCTGTGTTTTGTCCCCTCCGTTAAGTGCTTCCCCACTGAGTTTTAATAATATACGTTGATAAGCCAGTTGCGACATAAAGTTTAGATTAGTAGTTGACGCGGCAATAATAAATCCGCCGGGGCGAAAATACAAACAATTTTTACCGTAGAGACGCGATCCACCGCGTCTCTTCTCCAAAATGCACCGCGTCTCTACGGACGCACCCAATCATATTCCTGATGATAATGGTGAATAATTTCATCCAGAACCGACAGGACTTCCGCGTAGGAAAGGCTTCCTACGAGGCGCATCCGGAAAGGTTTAAAATTATCGAGTCCTTTGAAGTAATTGGTATAGTGTCTCCGCATTTCCAGCAGGCCGGTAATGTCGCCCTTCCAGCAGACCGAAAAGTCGAGGTGTTTCCTGCATGCCGCTACCCTTTCCTCTATTCCCGGTTCCGGAAGGTGTTCCCCTGTCTTTAAAAAGTGCTTGATCTGGTTAAAAATCCAGGGATTGCCGATAGATGCCCGGCCGATCATAATCCCGTCCACACCGTACAGGCTCTTATATTCGAGCGCTTTTTCCGGTGTATCGATGTCGCCGTTGCCGAAAACAGGTATGCTGATCCGCGGATTTTCCTTTATTTTTCCTATCAGGGTCCAGTCTGCATCTCCCTTGTACATCTGTACCCTCGTGCGGCCGTGCACGGTCAGCGCCTTTATACCGATATCCTGGAGCCGCTCCGCCACCTCAACCACGTTCAGTGTATCGGCATCCCATCCCAGGCGGGTTTTCACGGTTACAGGCAGGCTGGTCGCCTTCACGACCGCCTCGGTCATCCTCACCATTTTCGGGATATCCTGGAGCAATGCGGCCCCGGCCCCGCGGCAGGCTACATTTTTTACCGGGCAGCCATAGTTGATATCGATCAGGTCAGGCCCCGCGGCAGCAGCTATCTCCGCGCAGGACCGCATGGTCTCGATGTCGCTTCCGAACAGCTGTATGCCTATCGGACGCTCATATTCGAAAATATCGAGCTTTTTTACGCTCTTGGCAGCGTCGCGGATAAGTCCTTCAGAAGAAATGAATTCCGTATACATCAGGTCCGCGCCGTTGTCCTTGCACACCGCCCGGAACGGCGGATCGCTTACATCTTCCATCGGCGCAAGCAATAACGGGAAGTCCCCGAGCATTATATTTCCTATATTTGGCATTTTTCCGGCTTTAATACTTTCCAACAGTCCGAAGCGCAGCTGAACTGTAAAAATTTGACGTAAATTTACGGGAATTATGGTAGAAACACACCCTCAATCCAGACGCTCCCTGATTCCTGGTACATGGAGCTCTTTATTGATACTTGCCGGATTGATCCTGATCGGAATGGCAGCAGGCAGTATTGCCGGCGTACTCCTGATTTCTTCTATCTGGGGAGATGCCGGGATCCTGACCGAGATCAGCACACTCGATCAGGCGCCTGCATACAGCGCGGAAAACTGGTATAAAATCATCATCCTGCAGGCGGTAGGACATCTATTTACTTTTCTTATCCCTTCCCTGTTTTACTGGAAGCTCATCGAGCGCAAGGCGATGGGCGCTTTTTGTCTCCAATCGAGGGACTCGTACCGGGACCTGGTACCTATTTTCTTTCTTACGATCGTATTAATGCCTTTTACGGGACTTGTCGCCGAATGGAACGAGTCCATGATCCTTCCTGACAGCCTTTCCGGTCTTGAGAACTGGATGAAAAACAGTGAAACAACCCTGGCTCGCCTGACCGAGTTTTTGCTGTCATTCCACAATATCCCGGAACTGATCATCGCCATTATTGTGATAGCGGTGATACCTGCTATCGGTGAAGAAGTATTGTTCAGGGGGATCCTCCAGCGCAAGCTGGCCGAGCACTGGGCCAACGTTCACCTGGGCATCTGGGCAAGCGCCTTCCTCTTCAGCGCCATCCATTTCCAGTTTTACGGGTTCCTTCCGCGGCTTTTTCTCGGAGCCATGTTCGGTTATCTCTACTTCTGGACGGGACGGCTTTCGATGGCCATATTCGCCCATTTTATCAATAACGCCGTTACCGTGCTGCTGATGTGGATGTACAGGCAGCAAATGATCAACCTGGATATATCTTCCTCCCAGGCCATTCCCCTGTGGATGGGAGCAGCATCGCTTGTCGTTTCGGTATGGCTTTTACGGGTTGTCTACAATACATCGTCGGAGCCTTCCAATCACTGATGCGACCGGAGTTTGATATAAAATTATAAACGGACTTTTCAGATGCTCGATAAATGGGAAAAAGTAATGGTTACGGAAGTGAGCTCCAAAGCAGAGCTCTCCCGTATGGTTCTCGAAAATAGCGGGGTACAGGCAGTACTTCTGAATAAAAAGGACAGCAGCTACCTGCTGGGGGTCTTCGAGCTGTATGTGCCTGTCGGGCAGGCTGCGTTTGCAATGCAAATTCTTAACAATGAAATTACGAATTAGGGAAAGAAGTAATCTGGAGCAGCGTATAATTGCTGCGCTGATTGGTTTTTTTGTCATTCTTGCGCTGATTTTATATAATGAAGCAACCTTCCTGGTCTTCGTATGCATCTTATGTGCGCTGACGCAGTATGAATTTTACAAGCTGCTGGGCCTTGACGGCAATCAGCCGCTCACCAACTACGGGACGTTCTGCGGGATCATATTGAACCTGCTGACCTTTTTCATTGAAAAGGGCAACCTGTCGGGGCAGCATTATTTCGTAATGTCTCCCCTGCTGTCGCTGATCTTTTTCATCAAGCTCTATAAGAAAAAAGACATAAAACCCTTTATGAATATCGGCTTTACCTTTCTCGGCCTCATCTATGTAGCGCTCCCGTTCGCGCTCCTGTCGGTGATCGCCATGAGGGGAGGTACCTATAATTACCAGATCGTGCTGGGCTGCCTGCTCCTCCTGTGGGCTTCAGACATAGGGGGATATTTTGCAGGCACCAAATTCGGGAAAAGAAAGCTTTTTGAAAGGGTATCCCCGAAGAAGTCGTGGGAAGGCGCCATCGGAGGGGCGGTCTTTGCCGCGCTTATCGCATTTTTGCTGGGTACTTTTTTTACGACCTACCTGCCGTGGCAGTGGTACTGCATAGGCGCCATCATTGTGATTACCGGCATCTACGGAGACCTGGTGGAGTCGCTCTTTAAGCGGAGCATCGCCATAAAAGACTCCGGCAATACCATTCCAGGCCATGGGGGCTTCCTCGACCGCTTCGACGGGCTTCTCCTCTCTATGCCGTTTATCGCCACTTTTATCAAGCTTTTTTCATAATCCGTTCGGTAATTTCAACGCAAACCTCTAATTTTATAAGATGATCACAAGCCTGGTAAAACAAAGAGCCTGTTATAAATCTCTTGACGGTACCCTACGGTATCAGATAGCATTATCGTAGAAACACAAGAGAAATGATCCTGATAATGAAAAATATCCTGTTAGTTTTTATATCCGTTTTGTTGCTGACTTTTGCTTCCTTTTTACCCGCCCAGGGCCAGGGTGAAAGAAAGGCGATTATGTTCACCGGGATAGTAGTAGGCGGCGAGCAGGAACGCCTGCCCAACGCAAGCATCATCATACCCAGGGCAGGAAAAGGTACTCTTGCCGACCGTGACGGGTATTTCTCCATCCCGGTTTTCCCGGGCGACAGTATTGTATTCACCTATGTCGGGTATAAAAATCAGTACTTCAAGATCCCTACAGGCATGAACAGAGAGGCCTTTTCGGCCATTATCGCCATGAGGGAAGATATACAGATGCTCTCCGAGGTGAGGGTATGGCCCTACAACACGGAAGAAGAATTTAAAAAGGCCTTCCTGGAAATGCGCCTGCCCGACCAGGCCGATCGTGACGCGCTTGCCAAAAGCACCGACCCGGATTATATCAACAGGATGGCGATGATGGTACCCAACAATGCGCAGACCAACTTCCGGTACACGATGGACCAGCAGCTTTTCGGAAGGGAATCTTATGCCAACAAAGGGTTCAGCACCACGATGCCGTTCCTCAACCCGTTTGCCTGGGCCAACTTTATCAAAGGAGTGAAAAAGGGGGATTTAAAGCGGAAGGAATGGCATAAGGACCTCAACCAGTCCCCACGTGAGAATGTGACCCGGCAGGATTTCATTTCGCCGGGAGAGAAGCCGAAAAAGAACTTCGAAGACTAAGCGCAGCTTTCCCGTTCCCGTGCTGACGCGAAGGGGCGCTAGCGATAATACCTGAGTTCCATGTTCGTCCCGTCAAACCTGCCGTAAGGCAGCCTGCTCGCCGGGCTGAACCACTCCCCGAGATTGATGTAGCGGCTATTGCCGCCGACCTCCAGGTCCAGCGGCAGATGGCGGTGCCCGAATATGTAGAAATCATGATGCTCCCGCCGCTCTATCTCCAGGCAATATTGGTACAGCCATTCTTTTTCATTCCCCTTGAAAGCTTCTTCTCCCTTGCGGTTGTTGGCCGCCCTGCTTTGGCCGGACCAGGCAAATGCAAGCCGCGTCGCAAAATCGGGGTGGACCTGCCTGAATAAAAACCGCGCCAGCCGACTCTCGAACAGCACCTTCAGCAATTTGTAAGTACTGTCGCCCGGACCGAGGCCGTCTCCATGCCCCACAAGAAATCTATGGGCAGTGCCGTCAGCAGAAGAAATATTGAAGCTCACAGGAGCCCGGCTTACCACGGCATTCAGCTCCGTCTTGAAGTAATCACGTATCCACATATCGTGGTTGCCCGGGAAATAATAAATGGGTATCCCTGCATCTGCAAATCCGGCAAGCTGTCCGAAAAATCTGATGCTTCCCTTGTGGACGACATATTTATATTCGAACCAATAGTCAAATATGTCGCCCACCAGGAAAAGGCAGGCTGCTTCTTCCCTGAGGGACTTTAACCATCCTGAAATGATTCTTTCCTGTTCCCTTCCCTCCTCACCTCTCAGCGAGCCTAAATGGAAATCTGAAGCAAAGAAGATACTTTTACCCGGCGGCAGCTGCAGATTAATAGTTGAAAATGCAGTCATGAGTCTCTCACCGCGCTCAGAATGCTTCCTGCAGCACCCTGAGCTGGTGTTTCAGTTCAGCAAGCTGCTCTTCAGCCTTTTCGATTTTCTTTTCAAAATCGGCCTTCAGCTTATCCGAATTCTTTGATTTGGCAAAAAACTGTATATTATTCTGCCACAACGAGATGTCCTCCTCGAGCTGGCTCACCTTCTTGCGAAGATCGTTTTCCTTCCGGTAAAGATTACGGTCTGAATCGCTCCCCTTCACCACGTCCGCCTCGCTCTGGAGCAGCACGATCTCTTTTTCCTTCGAGCTCAGCTTCCCGATAGCGCTGACATACTTATTGATAGCGCCGATATACCTTTTCTGTATCTGCTGCATTTCACCCCTGGGAACAAAGCCGATCCCCTTCCATTCTGCCTTAAACGCATTCAATTGATCTATATTGGCGTCGGGCTCTTCGGCCAGCTTTTCGATACGGGTGCACAGGTCCTCCTTCTTCTTCAGGTTATCCTCGAATTCCTTTTCTACAGCCTGGTTCTTTCCTCTCTTTTTATCAAAGTAGGCATCACAGGCTGTCTTGAAACGAACAAAAATCGAATCCTTGAATTTTTCAGGCACCTGTCCGATCGATTTCCACCGTTTTTGCAGCTCGATGATTTTCTGGGTGTTCTGCGGCGTGTCCTCGCCGAGGCTCAGTATTTCCTCCGCCTGCTCGCACAGCTCTGTTTTCGCCTTCAGGTTAACCTCGCGTTTGGTTTCCAGCTGACGGAAGAATTCACCCTTATTGTTAAAAAATGTCTTAAGGGCCGACCAGAATTTCTTGCTCAGCACTTTGCCTTCTTCCCTGGGCATCCCGCCTTTGATTTCCTCCCACCTGGCCTGGAAAGCAAGCAGCTCCTTCGTCCTGGCGTTCCACTCGTTGATGCTTCCGGACGAAAAAGAGGTATAAGGAATTACTTCCTCGTATATTTTGGACTTCAGCTCATAGACCTCTGCGGCCTGCTTCCTCAGTTCTCCCGATTGGAGGCGCTTGGCGTCATATACCTTATCGAGGGCGGCTTTAAAGCGCTGCCACAGGACTTCCTGATCTTCTTTAGGCGCAGGTCCTACGTGTTTGTAGTCTTCAAAAAGATGCAGCGCTTCATCGAGGTATTGCCTGGAAAACCCGTCTTTCTCTATAGCCTCTGCAACGGCCTCCACCTTTTCGCAAAGCTCGGTCTTCACCTCGGCATTACGCTTCCGGTCAAGCTCCTTAAGCTCGAAAAACATGTTCCTGATATTAAAATAGCGGTCGACAAGCGCGTTGTAGGTGGCCCATAATGTGCCGTTATGCGGCGAATTGATATTCCCGGCAGCTCTCCACTCTTCCTGGATCTTCTTAAAATCCTGCCACCCCGCTTTCATATTGGAATCGTCAGATTCCTTATTTTCTTCCTCCTCGACCAGCTCGCGCAACCGCTGTAAAAGCGTGGTCTTTACATTAAAATTATCTTCTTTAGCCTTGTCGAGCTGCCTGAAGAATTTTGCTCTTTCTGCTTTGAGCTTCTTTTTCAGCTCCTCCATCTGGCTGGTCTGCGGATCTGGCCTGTATTCAAAACCTTCCTCGCTTCCGTTTTCGGCAATAAACCGTTCCAGGGCCGCGCCATGTTCTGCAGCCTGGAAATTATCCAGGATGGGCCTGAAATCTTTCAGCAGGTTATCGAGACGGCGGAACACCGAAAGGGTAAGATTTTCGCCGTTCTGCAGCAGCGCAAGCTCTTTGGTAAGCAGGGCGATCAGGGCAGGTTTGTCCAGCTCAGTGAGATCGATGCTTTCATGCGCAGCGTCATCTTCTTCCGCTGCATCATCCGTTTCCTGGGTCTCGTTCTCATCCGCGTCGGCACCGCTTATTTTTGTTTCCTCCACAGGTTCTGAAGGCGTTATGGCAGAAGGCTCATTTACTGGATTATCGCTGGCAGGGGTATCCTCCGTACCGGAAGGTTCATCGGCAGGCTCATCCGCGTCAGATTGTCCGGCGGGGAGCTCGCTTCCGGCTGAAGGAGACTCATCGGGAAGCTGATCTTCAGGCTGCTCCGGTCCGGAGGCCGAAATTTCAACGGCTTCGCTGTCGTCCTGAAGCGGCTGGTCACCTACAGGAGAGGATACAGCGTCTTCACCGGCCTCTTCTTCCTGAGGCTCTTCCTGAATTTCAAGACTGTCCAGATCTACTTCCTTCTTCTTTTCGATCTGATCATTTTCTCCGTTTCCACCGTTCACGGTGATATCGTCCTGTGCCATCGTTTGTTACGCTATCAATTCTATACCCTGATATTACAAAAGTAAGAATCTTTCTATTGAAACAAGTATTTTTGTTATTTAACCTTCAGAATCAACCTTGGTTATGAGTACGAATATAGCGGATATACGCAAAGAATACACCCTCAAAACATTAAACGAGGAAAATGTAGAGAAAAACCCGATCGACCAGTTCGGGCGATGGTTCCGGGAAGCGCTCGATGCATCGGTAAATGAGCCCAACGCCATGCACCTCGGCACGCTCGGCAGGAACAATGTGCCCAACGGGCGTATCGTTCTGCTTAAAAGCTGCGACGCGGAAGGATTCACTTTTTTCACCAATTACCATAGCGAAAAGGGCATTGAGCTGACGGCCCATCCTTTTGCTTCTCTCACTTTTTTCTGGGCCGAGCTGGAACGTCAGGTAAGGGTACAGGGCACGATATCGCTCGCCGGGGCCGACGAATCGGACGCCTATTTCAGGAGTCGTCCGCGGCCGAGCCAGATCGGCGCCTGGGTATCAGACCAGAGCAGGCCGCTCAGGAACCGCCGCGAGCTGGAAGAGAGGCAGGAAGAGCTGGAGCGGGAGTTTGAAGGGAAAATGATCGAAAGGCCTCCTTACTGGGGCGGCTTCAAGGTTAGTCCTTTCAGGGTTGAATTCTGGCAGGGACGACCCAGCCGGCTGCACGACCGGATCCTCTACACGCTTCCGGAAGCGACGCGCGAGTGGGAAATATCGCGGCTGTTCCCCTAAAGGAAAGAGGTGATGTCTTTTACGCCCAATGCCCTCGAGGAGGTAAAGCCTTCTCCGAAGGCCGCTCCTATGGCATGTCCCATCTCCCGGGCCCTGGCTTTGATAAATTCGAGGAAATCAGGGGAGGAAATATAGCTCTGCGGCTCGTTCTCCTTATAGGAAGGTACAAAGAACTGGCTTTTGAAGGCTGTAATCGCTTCAACCTTCCTGTCCATTACTTCGGAAATATCGACTATGAAATCAGGCTTTATGTAGCGGTCCTGTATGAAGTGAAAC